>JAPKXY010000060.1 GCA_026394605.1 Methanoregula sp. | reverse complement strand
GGTCGAATGCGTCAACATCATGGAGGCTGAAGACCTCAAAACCATTAAGGCAAAAATCGATGAACTCAAAGCCAGGGACCCCGGCGCATTCGCCGCTGAACCCATGGTCGTCCAGGTCAAAGAGGCTGCCGGTGGTGTCGAGGTTGCGGCTGCGGGTGCAAACCCCCAGTTCCTCGAGATTGAGAAGCGGCTCGACAAGATCGAGAAGAAGCTCGAGTTTGTCGATGCAGAGGTCGCGCAGCGTGTAGGGAGAAAGATCGGACGGGATATCGGCATACTGTACGGCTTGGTCGCAGGATTAACCGTATTTGTGATGCTGTTGTTCCTGCTCCAGAAATTGATGGCATTCATGTAATGGAGGTGTAAAAGAAATGTTCAAATTCGAAAAGGAACAAAGCGTCTGGGACTTCAACGGCACCAAGCTTGGTGGACAGCCCGGCGAGTACCCGACCGTATTGGCAGCCTCGATCTTCTACAACAAGCACGAGATTGTGCTCGATGACAAGACGGGAAAGATCGACAAACCGAAGGCAGAGGCCCTGTGGAACCGCTGTCAGGTACTATCTGACACGACCGGTGTTCCGCACATGATCCAGATCATGGCTGAATACCCTGCGGCGTTCGAGAGCTACTTCACATGGTTCGACAGTATTGACAACAAGACCGCATTCCTGATGGACTCATCAGTACCAAAGGCGCTCGCCCATGCCTGCAAGTATGCAACCGAGGTCGGGCTTGCGCACCGTGCGATCTACAACTCGATCAACGGTTCGATCCTGCCGGAGAACATCGAGGCGCTGAAGAACAGCGATGTGGACTCAGCCATCGTGCTCGCTTTTAATCCCGCCGACCCGTCAGTTGCGGGAAGGGAAAAGGTGCTCGTTGCGGGCGGTGTTGCAGGTCAGGCAAAGGGTATGATCCCGATTTCAGAAGACTGCGGTATCACCCGCCCGATCCTTGACACTGCGGCAACACCGCTCGGGCTCGGTTCAGGAAGTGCATACCGCGAGATCCTTGCGTGCAAGGCGATTCACGGTTACCCGACCGGTGGTGCCTACCACAACATGACAGTTGCCTGGACCTGGCTCAAACGCTGGAAGGGGACGAGCAAAACCCCCTCAGTACTAGCAGAAGGCTACAAGGGCAAAGATCTCCTCCTCGAGCAAATGTCCAAACACTACCTTGGTGGTCTGGAAGGTATCAAGCAGGCAGCCTGGTCCGCTCCCGATATCGGTTGCAACCTGATTGCAAGCACACTCGGTGCCAACCTGATCATGTACGGCCCCATCGAGAACGTGGAGCCAATGATCACCGCACAGGCATACATGGATATCGTGACACTCGAAGCAATGCGTTCGATCGGGGTCGATGTCAAGACAGAAAACCACCCCATCTTCAAACTCATCTAATTTTTTTTTATTTGGTTTATTTAAAAAAAAGCGTATCAGGTTCTCCTGTACATAAGGAAGTTAATCCTCGTGATGCAGGGATATGGTTCATCAAACCTGCCTGACATTCCACCATGCAATCAACCTGATGTACCCCACAAACGGGGGACTGAATTGAACTCCGGCGCTTTGCAAAATAGGGGAGCAATTCGAATTAAGATGATACGTTCGTTCGATCCAGTTTGTGTCAAAAACGATGAAGGAATCAGGAACCACGACGAAAAAGGATCGCCAACCCCCCGATAATACTACTGGTTTCAACGAACATCGCAGCCATGCAAACGCCGCTTTTAGGTGTGGGAGAGGGCGGGGTTGGCAGCGTGGAAGAGACCATTATGGCACTCGTGGTTGGTGTCGCTAACGGGAGTGTCGTTACGGGAGGTGCTGTTCTCTGTGGTGTTGAAGTGCGGTCTTCCGGATTCAACGTATAGGACGTCCCACCAGATATCGACACGCTTGAGAGTCCCGGGTTTTTCAGGAATACGGATATGGTACTGAACTGGTGTCCGGCAAGCTGCGAGCGGTCTGCCGGATCGGTAACGACATAGACCGTATAGGTGCCATAGTCAAGCCGGTTATGCAGCCGTGACGTGTCCCAGCGGTACGACCACTGCTGGTCACTGTCCACATCTATGATGGTGAAGGCACCCTGATCAGCACGTTGCGTGATATCATTGAGCGGCACCCCGTTTACAGGAAGGTTCGGTCCCGTCAGGAAGAGGTAGACGGTGGTGCTGCTATAGGAGACACCGTGGAATGTGATAGTCTCTCCCATATACGCTTCAATACTGTCCGATGCTGCCGATACCGCAATGACCAGCACCAAGCTCACCATGATGGTAAGCACGAGAAAGAGAACCCCTCTCCTCTGCCTGGTGTGCTGATCATGAACAGCCATTTTCTGACTCATTCTATACATTAGACCACCGGGAAGTTTATAGATGTAGGAGGTCGGGGACATATCGGGGATCAGGACGGGCTTTTATCCGGGAAGTACTGTTGGTTCAATGGGCAATCGGGAGAGATAACCCGACCCGCAGAGACAATAGATCAAAAAGTCGCCAACCAGATGTTCTGTCAGATCATGGTCGGCGGGTGCTCGTTTGTCCCGAGCCTGCCCGGATCATCAGCCAGTGCCCCTGGCAGCTCCTGTACTTCCGTATATATGACGTGACAGATTCAGGATTATGTTCATACATAAACACCCCGACCCCGACAGGGTGCCGGTGCATTCCCTGAGATTCTTCTGTCGTTTTTAATAAAAGAGATCGTTGGTTAAAAAAGGCGTTCTCTTTTTCATAATTTGAACAAGAAAAAAAGGATGAGATTGAGTGCTTTATACAACATCTATAGCATCAAAACCCTGCTTGAGAACCTTTCCAAAAAACTTCGTGATCTTTGGATCAAGTGCGCAGACAGGACATCGATAATCATCCGGCAGGTCATCGAATTTCGTGCCTGGTTTGATCCCGTGATGGGGTTCCCCCCGTGCCTCGTCGTAAATATAGCCGCACATCGAACAGATGTATTTGGTGGGCTTCCACTCCTCAAACCCCCACGTTCCGATTTTTCCCTTCCCCTCGTAGCCACAGATGGGACACACGTAGGTGTCGGGAAGGTCATCAAACTCCGTCCCTTCAGGGATCCCGTTATGCGGTTCACCCCGCAGCGGTGAGTAAATATAGTTGCAGTACAGGCACTTATACCGACGGACGACCGGTGCCTTTGCTACCCTGGTCTTCTTCGCTTTACCTTTCGGTTGGATACTCCTTTTTACCGATGAACTCGCCTTTTTTACTTTTACTGCTGTCTTTGCCATTGGACGCCTCCATCAAATCAGCCCTTCGTGCGGACGATGCATACCGCAAGAGAGCCTCTGTATGGAACATGGCGATTCCTCCGTAATATGTATTATGATTGATGCAATGTAAGAAACGTCACCATCCAATAATTCATACGTTGCCTCGCACCACATTCAACCGTGAGTACTGTACCATGTCAGTCAAGTGGGTGATTGCCTTTCTTGTCATATCCGCAGTCGCCGTCATCTATATTCTCGATATCTCCTCCAGCCCGCAAATAGTATCTGGTACCCGGATGACACAGCTCGCTCCTTTAGAGATCCGATCCTATCAGGGCGAACGGCTCTCGTCAAGTAACGACTTCCGGGAAAACTCAATCAAAGGGCCGCAGCGAATTGATGAGGATCAGTACCGTTTCGTTGTGGACGGGCTCGTGAACAGGACGGTTTCGTACCAGTACCATGAAGTGCTTGACCACTACCCGCACTACTCCAAGGTCGTGACCCTCTATTGTGTCGAGGGATGGGACGCGACAATCCTCTGGGAGGGAATGCTCGTGCGTGACATCCTGAATGACGCGGGTATCGATCCCCGCGCAACAACCGTGATCTTGTATGCCCATGACGGGTACTCGACCTCGCTTCCTCTCAAAGACCTCGTTGAACGTGACATCATCATGGCATACAAAATGAACAATGTGACCCTTCCTGCAGAACGGGGTTTCCCCTTCCAGCTTGTGGCGGAAGACAAATGGGGGTACAAGTGGATCAAGTGGATTGAACGGATCGAACTCAGTGATAACCAGCAGTACCGGGGATACTGGGAGCAGCGGGGATATTCCAACAATGGAGATCTGAACCGCAGTTTCTTTGGCTGATGGTCATGATCCATTTCATAAGATAAAAGAGAACGCCAGGTGCAAAAAATTGACTTGCTGATCGTAGTGAATGTATTCAAATGACGCAAAGTCACAGAGGATTACCAGCAGGAGATACATTATGATTTCACGGAGGTTTTTTATCCGGCTCGTAAGCTGGTTACTGGGGGGGATTTGAGTGATGCTTGTGCTCACAGGACTCGGGATCACGCGATACGAGATTGTCACCCCTCTCACGCTGGGCATTCTTAACAAGACAGCGTCGTATAAACTCCACGTCCTGCTCTGGGGGCCGTTTCTGATCCTGCTCATCCTGCACATCTCATTGTTCTTAAGGGTACAACCAAAAACAAGAGGTTGAGAGGGGAGTCTGACGGAGATGCAGAACCGTGTGGATAGTATATGAACAAACAACCGGCTTACCGACGGAGTCTTGGCCTCTTTGAGCTGGTAAGTCTTGGCGTGGGAGGCACGATTGGATCGGGGATCTTTGTCGTCCCTGGCATCGCGGCAAGAATCGCAGGCCCTGCTTCTCTTATTGCATGGATAATTGTTGCTGTTTCTGCTTCATCGGTACTGCTTTCCCTTGCATATGTCTCAACACATCTCATCAGGACCGGCAGTTTTTTTTCTTTGTTTGAATCCGTTTTCGGGATTACCATCGCAGTTCCCCTCATACTCCTCTATCTCGTCTCATCGATTTCTGGTGTTGCCACGATTGCATCGGGTATTGGCCAGTACCTGACCTATTTCAGCATCAGTCATGTGATTATAATCGAGGTTGCCATCCTCACCTGCTTCTGCCTCATCAACATCATCGGGATCTCCCTTTCAGGGATGACGGAAAATATCCTGACCCTCATTAAGATTATCCCCCTGGTCCTGATAGCTGTGATGCTCCTCCCTTTTGTTAATTTTGCAAATCTTGTGCCGGGCACGCCGGTAAGTACAGGGGCGCTCCTTGCGACCGTAATCATAGTCTACTGGCCCTTTACCGGGTTTGAAATAAGTGCGATCCCCGTTGAGGAGACAAAAAACCCAAAGATCATCAGGCGATCGCTTCTTCTCGTAATGATGATCGTGGTTTCTGTCTATATTGTCCTGAATATCTCCCTTATCGGCAGCGTGGGTTCTGAGGCTCTTGCCCAATCCCCTGCCCCGATAGCCACAGCATCAGGTATCATCTTTTCACATTCCGGCCCACTGATCGCCTGTGTTGGCATCGTCGCGATGCTTTCCGCCCTGAATGCATACATTATCGGCACCTCCCGCGTGCTCCAGAATGTTGCAGTGAGATGCTCAGTCCCGTTATTTCGGGACCTTTCGCACCGTGGTACACCGGTGGCAGCACTTATTGCAGGCTGTATCATGAGCGGTGCCCTCCTCCTCTATTCCAACCATTTCTCCGATCTTGCAAGAATCTCAGTAATTACAACACTGATACCCTACATCTTTTTCTGTGTTGCAGCATGGCTCCTTGACCCATCACTAAAACACCGTATTATCTCCGGTACCGGCATGTTGTCGACGGCAGCAATACTTATCATCTATTTCATCGTTTAGTGCCAACAAAAAAATTCTCTTATTATTAATCAAGGGCGTGATCATCCGGTCTTCTTTATGGAATACACTTCGACCATGTGGTGGGGGTGGTATCGTGTCTTTGCTTCCCGCAGCCCGGGAACGCCAAGGTCACTCTCACGGTTGAGGTAGGTGAAATTTCGTAAAAGCACTGATGCTGTTTCGGCATTGATTGCCTTGTAGATCCCTTCACAGTCCGGAAGCCCTTTTTCAAAATGCACAAGTGCGGTGTCTGCGGTAAACGGTTCATACAACGAGATGGCACCAATGTTCTGATCGACCCGTATGATCAGCCCAGAGAGTCCCAGTTCGAGGAAATGATCGATCCCATAGAAAACGGCGTCCTTTTCGTGGGCAAGAACCCGTTCGTTCTCGCATCCCTTCCATTCACACCACTTGATAAGGAAATACTTTACCTCCTCGCGGTTCTCAGCTGTTATGGGTTCCACACAATATGCACAATTTTTCCTGAACCGGTTGAGCTGGCGACGTATATTGAGATACGGTCCACCGGAAAGGGCGGCAAGATCCTTTACCCTGTACACGTATTCAAAATGGTCCCGGTCGGCAACGATATTCAGGGCCGGGCAGAGTCCGTGAATCCACGAGGTTGTGTCCGGATCGATGAGCACGACGGGTTCCTTGTCACTCTCCCGATATGCAAACCTGATAAGTGCCTTTGAAAGGTCAGGATCCCGGGGACCGATAGGTGGGCGGAACCGGGTCGTTCCATCGATCGTGCTGGAAATGAGCACCGACCCGTTGACAGCAGCGTACCGGTAGTGGGCAAAATGATTCCAGCAGAGCATGTTGGTGAATGTATTATCGCTGTGCGTCTGGGGGTACTGTGCATAATGATCTACGAAAAACCCGCGATCATCGATGGTAACGGGAACAAAATCATCTGCTGATAGCATCTACTCACTCCCGTTATAGATCAGGGGCACATATCCTTTTTTCCGCCTGAACCCCAGCATGTGGTAAAACTCTTCAGAACCGGGTTCGGCAATAAGCCCAATCCACCCCAGACCCCGTTTCTTACATGCCTTAAGAAGCACAGAGACGATCTTTTTTCCGATACCTCTCTGTCGGTATTCAGGGAACACCACGACATCCTGGATGTAGCCATCTGCAATACCATCAGATATTACGCGCCCCATGCCAACGGCTTTTCCACAATCAACCGCTACGGCGAATATAAAGCTTCCCGTGATGAGGGAGGGTATGCCAGAAGACGTATGCTCTTCTTTCCACCACCCACCCGCACGGTACAGCGCCACAATCTCGTCACTATCCCAATGGTCGACTAATCGGATTTCAATAGAGTGCGCCGTTCTGATCCCTACCTTGTGCCATAAACGGGATGTACTGATCAGGAAACCTCCTGTCGCCGGTTCATGACAACAGGGTGAGTTTACCTGATCCGGTTTGTCATCAGATTATTTCTTCAATCCATCGATTGCGGTATCGACAATCGCCCCGAGCGCTGCAATACCCCAGTGTTCTGAATTGAGCACCAGATGGTAGAGAGAAAGATCGTTGATATCAATGTTATAGTATGAACGGTATCTCTCCGCCTCGCACCGCTCCCGCTCAATGGTGATCTGCTTTGCGGTCTCTTCATTTATGACATGGTCCCTGAATATGATCCTCTTAATCCGACACCCGATCGGGGCAACGAGCCAGATTTTAAGATTGGCGTCGGTGACCATCCAACCGGACAGTCTACCCTCGACAATAATGTTGTCCCGTTGGGATGCAATCTCCTTCTGCCGCGCATCAATCATGGTATCAAACGAGGAGTTCTGTTCGGCGAGCCTCCCGAATTCCGCAAGCTCCATGGTGTGCTCCTGTGCAAGCTGGCGGAAGACCTCCCCGGCAGAGATCACCTCAAACCCGTGATGTTCGGCAAGATACCGTGAGAGTGAGGTGGTGCCGCTGCCGGGCAGTCCGCTCACGGTAATACGCATCAGATGCCCCCGATGTTTAAGGCCTTCCTTATCACCTGGCTGATGGTCAGGGAACAGATCATATACCAGAGGATCCAAGCTGGAATAACCCAGACTGCAGGATCGGTCAGGTTATGCAGTCCTGAGTATGGCATGGTGATCGTTGTCTGAACCTGACTGAGCCGGTAGAGAAGCCAGAAAAATATGGGGACGGTCAGGACAAGGATGTATGCCATCGGTTTGAACTGCTGCTGGGAGAGTTCGAGCTGCTCGCGCATGACCCGGTCTTTTTTTGCGTCCAGTTTTTTTATCCGTTTCTCATCCTGCGAAAGCTGTGCCTCCCGGTAATCCTTCTGGAACTCCTTCATCCGCTGCTGTACGTCTGCCATCCTCTCATAATCAATAGTATATTTCTGGATGATGGATGAGTATAAGCCCGTGATCGCCGAAAGGATCACAATTAAGATGAAGAAGGGGATCTTGAACTCGTTTACCAGTGGAGCAAAGATGAGATCGATCTGCGCGCCAACGCCCTGACGGAGCCCCGGAATGCTGTATGAGAACATCATCAGCATCATGAAGATGAGCGCAATGTAGAGCCCGTATTTTTCCCAGATTTCTCCAAGACCCATGTATTCACCTGAGCACGGCAGCCATGTCGCTGGCCGCACGTTCAAGGAGGAAATCTGCATTCGTAACGATTTTGATCGTACAGCCGGTGAGCATCGCATACGACGCAGCGATAGCGCGGTTGAACTGCTGGTGTTCGGCGATCGCCTTCGAACCCTCCCTGTCCCTGCTCCTCGTCTCATCGGCGAGCCGCCGGTTCAGGATCTGGTCGTCATCGGTTTCAACGAGGACAATGAGGTCGGGCATGATCTCGCGCAGCACCCATTCGGGAAGCCCCGGGAGGTAGCCCTTCAGGGTCTTTACGGATGCATGAGTATCAATCAGCACGTTGCCCTCGATCTGGGCAATCGCCTTCGCTGCATGCTGCTGGAGACGCTTCTGAACTGTGCGATCGAGTGTTCGCATCTGATCCCTGTCCACTACTGTGCCATCGGCTTTCGCGACATCAAACATAAACGTACCGAAATTAATCGACTGGTATTCGATACCTTCCTGTTTGAGCTCCTTCAATGCCTCATTTACAACCGTCGTCTTTCCGACGCCCGGCACACCGGTGATGATGACCTTCTTGCCGACCATACTTACACTTTCCGCAATTATTCCTTGCCAAAGAACGTCCGCATGAACGGGTACATCTCCATGATCTGCTGGCTGGCGATCTCTTCATACAGGCGGTACGTGATGCTGACCGTCAACAGCAGTCCGGTGCCGCTCACGGCTCCAATGACACCGAAAAGGTTTGCGATCACACTGAGTATGCCAATGAAAACGCCACCGATAATGGTAACTTTGGGGATATACCGGTCGAGATATTTCTCGAGCACCTGTGGGTTCCGGCGGTAGCCGGGGATAGACATGCCCGAGAGCTGGATCTGGCGGGCGACGTCTTTTGAATCGAGACCGGCAGTCTTGATCCAGAACAGTGCAAAGACAGCCCCACCGACTACCATGAAAGTGATATCAACGCCGAGACGTAAAATGACCTCCCCTGCAGGGTGACCGAGATCGGTCACCCACCACATCCAGTCCTGAGGTCCATTGATCGGCGCAAGGAAATACATAATGCCGCCAGCTGGCCGCTGACCGCTGAATTTTCCGAGCACGGTGATACCGAGGTTAGAGAGGAACATGCCGAGCATCTGGACGTTTGCCTGCAGGACGCGGACAAGGATCATGGGCAGAACGCTGGCATAGATCAGTTTCACCGGGAACCGTGCGCGCGCCCCGCGTACCTGCGCATGGGCGAGCGGGATCTCGATGCGCGTCGATTCAACATAGACGATAATTAAGAAAATTGCAATGGTCGTGACAAAGGCAAGGATGTCCTTTGCGAAATACTGGAAAAAGCTCGCTCCATCCAGGCCAATCGCGATAAGACGCGGGAAGAATCCGATTGGGTAGGGATCGCTCACCGGTGACCAGTTGATGAAACCGTTTACGATCGCCTGGGATATGCCTGCGATGATGAAGAGACCAACGCCGGACCCGATACCCCATTTTGTCACTACTTCATCGAGAAGAAAGACCAGCACCCCGCCGATACAGATCTGCACGAAGATAAGGAGGGAGACTGCAAACAGATTGCCACCAAAGAAGTTGGCAGCAATAACCGGATCGGGGCGCATGAACCCCCCGACAAGGTTTGGCGCTGCTTCGATCACGATCATAACCATGATCAGGACCTTCTGCAGGCCCATGTACATGACCTGTCCGCGGGTCTCACTCGTATCGATGTTGAGGATATCCGCACCTTTTAACAGCTGGAGCACAATGGATGCCGTGACGATCGGTCCGATACCGAGATGAATAATCGACCCGCTCGCGCCGGCAAGCAGTGCCCGCCAGTATAAAAAAACATCCTGTGAACTGGAATCAAGCCCGAACACGGGAATATTCGTGAGCGCAAAATACAGGACCAGGACTGCCAGCGTCCATAATAGTTTGTCCTTGAAGTGGACATGCCCCTCGGGGCTTTTTACTGCGGGCATCGCAGCAAGCAGGGGTTCCATTCGATCCAGCAATTCTCCCATTGTATCACCAAAAATGGTAATGGATCAGACGACCTGCGCCTTACCGCCAGACTTTTCGATCTTTGCCTTCGCTTGCTCTGAAAATGCCTGCGCGGAGATGTTGAGTTTTTTCGTGACCCTGCCGCTGCCCAGCACCTTTTCAATGCCCATATCTGAAGCGTTGATTACAATGGTATCACTTTCCTTCCTGGCAATGCCCTGTGCCAGAAGCGATGGTACAATCTGATCAATAACCCCGACATCGATGGTACTTACGGTCTTCTGTGTTTTATTCACAAAGCCGTCTTTCCCGAATACAGGCCCTCCGAACTCCAAATACCACTTCACAAAGTGGTGGGCGTTGATGCCGGCGCGTCCCCTGCCGCCACGGTTGCCTGCACCCCGACGGTTCTTGTGGGTGCCTCCGCCACAGGTCCGCGACCCGCGGTATTTTGAACGTTTGTTGGTTGGCATCCTCGGTCACCTCATCTTATGGAGGAGAGTATTGATCTCCTGACCATAATAGCCAAGCGCTCCGCCCTGAACGAACGTGCGCTTGGTGGTCCTGTAGCCTTTGCGCGGGGGATGGAGGCGCAGAACCGGTTTTAACCCCGGGATGTCCCGGAGACGGGTCTCCCCGCTGGCAAGGGCTTGCGCGAGCTCAGCAATGCCGTTGTAGGTCGAATTCGTTTTGATGTACTCATCTGTCAGCGCTGCATCACCGATTATACGCCCGCGGGTGCTCAGCAGCGTCTCGATAGTCACTGCATCAACCTCACCATAAGCAACATAGTCCTTAACCTTCCGGATCATGCCGAGGTTTTCGGGTGTGTCCGATACAAGCACGCAGTGGTTGATGTGGTGCAGGCGAAGCATCTTGAGCGTGTCCTTGATGTCGCGGCGGGTATTAACTACGCCACGAACCTGTACAACCGCGTACATTACGGTGACCCCCCAATACGGGTCATGTTCGTCTGTTTTAGCGCGTTGAAGGTTGCTTTGGCAAAGTTAATTGTCGTGCGGGTCTGTCCGCGGGCGAAGGTCCAGGCATCCTTGATGCCTGCAAGTTCGAGCACCTTCTTGCTCACATCACCGGTAACAAGCCCGATCCCCTGCGGTGCCGGTTTGAGGGTGACGCGTACACTTCCCGCGGCTCCGTTAACCCGCATCGGAATCGAGTGCGATGTATCGCAACCGCATTCCCAGCTGCCGCAGCCTCGCCTGACTTTAATGATGTTCATCTTCGCTCTTACGATTGCCTTCTTGATCGCATCGCCGACCTGTACGTCCTTGCCCTGGCCGAAACCAATGTAGCCATTCCGATTTCCGACGATGACAACCGCACGGAACTGCACGCGGCGGCCCGAGTCGGTCATCCGCTGCATCATGGCGATATCGAGTACTTCGTCCTCGAGATCGGGAAGGAACATATCGACGATCTCGGGTTCCTTGATTGGCCTGCCACTTTCCAGCACCGAGTCAATGCTTTTGATTTCTCCCGAGGCGACGCGCTTGCCAAGACCGGTGACCGGGCGCCACTCCTGCTTTTCATATGCCATTTACACCAGCTCCTTTTTTATGGCGTCAGCCACCTGTTCAACATTCTTTACAAGTTCCGCTGCGGTTTTGTTGTATGCAGCGATATGCGCACCCCTGACCCGTCCATTGTCCGGAAGGATTTTTTCGCTGTGTGGCACATCAAGCCCGGCCTCAACCGCTCCCTTCAGTACCGCAAAGACGCGTGCACCAGGAGTGGCGCGGTTCAGACCGATATCCAATACTGCCCCGGTATACTGTGCCTTGCGTGCCTTTGCGGCAAAAAGCAGCCCCGTAAGGTACGCTGCCGGTGTACTGGACATCGAACCCATGTAGCCGTACTGTGCAAGTTCGGATGAGTTTGCTGCAACCAGCGTACGGTCGCCATCCATCTCCGCAGTGACGAGCTGCACAATAATGTGGCGGTTCGTCTTTCTGACTACCATGCGCGGCGCATCGGCGACGACCAGTTTTGTCCTCTTATAGTAATCGGTCTTGCCTTCCCGACGCCTGCGGTAGGGTACGAAATACCGTGATCCTGTCGCCATGTTACTTCAGCCTCCCTGCAAGGATCTCCATCTGCGCTTTCATGTGTGCAACGCTCCTGAACTGCCCGCCAGCAGCTTTCCGGTAGAGAACCCGGTATATGTGCTGGTCAATCGTGCCGGCGTCCCTGAGCGCGACAAGTGCCTTCCTGATCGCACGGATCTTCTGGATCCATGCCCGCTTGCTCGGGTTGCGAGCACCTTCTGCACCTTTCCGCCGTCCAGGTCCCTTACAGTGCCCGTACGACCGTTTTGCGATCTTTGCCCGTGCCCTGCCGCGGCTTACGCCTTTCTTCTGGCGAGCCTTGATTGCACCGTCGGCAACAAGCCCTCTCAGATCTTCACGGGATATGGCATTCTCAATATCAGAGAGCCGGTCTGGATTGAACCAGACACGGTTGACACCGCACTTGAGAACCGAGGCGACAATCCGTTTCTGACTGGCGAGATCACTCATTGTCTTTCACTCCTGTGCCGGTCTTTTTTTTAGGTTTTGTTGTTGGTTTTAATGCAGTCTTGTGCCCTGCCTTTGTCCCTTTCGCAGATTCAGACTTTTGCTTTGACGATTTCTTTGGTTTTGGCTTTGGCGCAGGTTCCTTGTGTGGTTTCTCTTCCTTTGCCTTCTGCACCTTTTGCTTTTCTGTCTTCTTGGGTTTTCCTTCACCGGATGGCTCGGCTCTTACTTTCTTCTTTGGTTCTTGTTTTGCCGGCTCCTTCTTCTCTTCCTTTGCCTTCTTTGCAGGTTCTTCCTTCTTCTTTGGTTCTTGTTTTGGTTTTGGCTTTGGCTTTGGCTTTGGTTTTGGTTTTGGCTTTGGCGCAGGTTCCTTGTGTGGTTTCTCTTCCTTTGCCTTCTTTGCAGGCTCTGGCTGCACGTTCTTTGCGGACGGCAGCTCCTTCGCATTCAGCACTTTCAGACCTGCTGACAGTGCCTTTTCCTGGAGGGCCCCACGCTTGCGACCACCAATATTTGCGGCAATCCGGACCGCGTGGGTCTTCGGGTTCAGACTCTCAAGATCGTCGAGAGTATATATCAGAACCTCGTAAAAACCGCTTGGGTGCATACCGCGTACAGCAATCGGGCTCCCAAACCCGGGTTTCGGAAGGGCGCCTTTTGCCTTTTTCTGCTCCCGTTGCTTGTTGTGCTGACCACGGGGTTTTCTCCACGAACTGGAGAGCTGTTTCTTCTTGCCGAATCCGTCGCGCTTGAATGTCGCTCCCTTCCGGGTGCGCACGCGGATCAGTCGTCTGATTTCATCTGCCATCCGCTTCAACCCCTCTGCACGATAAAGATACCATCCTGAAACACCCGCGGATCACGGTCCCGGATGTGAGTGGCATGTTCGATATTTGCTGCGCTGGTACCGACAAGTTCACGGTTGATGCCGGTCAGGACGACCTCATCACTGGCGACTTTCGCCGAAACGCCGGTCTCGATCCGTGCATAACGCGCCTTCTTCTCGCCAAGGAAGTTATTGATCTCAAGCCGGTTTCCCTGCAGTTTGAGCTGGATTGGGAAATGGCTGTAGAACACCTTCATACGGTATTCGAAGCCATCATGCACGCCTTTGCACATATTCTTGGTGTGCGCTTCGAACGTGCCGACCATTGCCACGATCTCCTTTCGCCTGGACTCCGTCGCGATCGTGACCTCCTTGCCATCGCAGGTGACACTCACCTGCGGGAACCTGACATTGCGTTCAAGCTGTCCTTTCGGGCCCGTTACACGGAGGATTGTACCGTCTATCTGAACTTTGACCCCTTCAGGGATCTTGACCTTTCGTACTGTTGCCATGATTGCACCTCAGTAGACGTACCCGAGCAGTTCCCCGCCGATGCCCTCTGTTCGTGCCTGCTCGTGTGACATCACGCCGCGCGATGTGGAGAGCATGAGAATACCGAAATTTTTGCCTGGTAGGTACTGTTTCTCCCAGTATTCCATTTCGTCCAGTTGAACGGAAAACCGTGGCGAGATGGCGCCGCAGTTATTGATCTTTCCGGTAAGGTGCACAACAAGATGTCCGCCCCTGCCATCATCGACAAACTCGAAGCCCTTGATATAGCCTGCTTCCTGCATGATGCGCAGCATGGCACCGAGAAGCTTGCTTGCTGGCTCGATGATGCATTCGGACTTTCCGGTGTCGCCGGCATTCTTGAGGGTGCACATCCCGTCTGCTATAGTATTCATACGTGTCATTATACTTCACCCTCAGCTCATCTTTTTGAAACCCATCTTCCGGGCCCATTCACGGAAGCACTGCCGGCAGAACATGATGTGGTACCTGCGTACCAGTCCCTGTTTGCGCCCGCACATCTTGCACTCGTTTGCGCCGCGACCGTATTTCTTCTTTCTCTCTCCTGCCATCAGCGCACCTCTACCTGAAAGTTCTGTTTGAGGAACTGGATTGCATCCTCTTTGTTCACGCGCTGTTTTGCCGGAAGCCGTTTCTGCTCCATGCGCCTGCGCGTGATGCGGATGCCCCTGCGTTCAAGTACGACATTGATGTCCATACCGTAGATGCCGATCTGCGGGTCATAGGACATTCCCGGGTAATCGGTGTGCTCTTCGATACCAAAGGAAAAGTTGCCGCTTCTGTCAAACTGGGTATCAAACAGGATCCTGTCTATGATACCCAGCGATGTTTTGAAAAAATCCCGGGCCGGTTTTCCACGCAGCGTAACCTTGCACCCGATCGGTGCCCCTTTTCTTACATTGAATGCCGGCTGGGTCTTCTTGGCAATGGTACGGACCGGGGTCTGCCTGGTTATCGTTTTCATGATCTCTTCGGCTTTGACGAGCTTGTCACCACTCTCGCCAACACCCATGTGGACGACAACCTTGTCGATATACACATCGCGCATCGGTGTCACTGTTCAATCCCCCATCGTGCCAGCGCGGGCGTCTCCCTGCCTACCATGTAAATGTAGGGCGAGATAGTGTCAAACCGCGTCTTTGTCGCCACATCCTCAAGGATAACCCTGTTCGGTACACTGCCCGGCACCTTCGTGATGTCAACAATTCGGGCAACCTTGCCGGAGTGCCTTCCACCGATCACCATCGCCATGTTGCCGACTGCGAATGGGAAGTGGTCAACGATCTTGAACCGGGTTTCCGGCTCGAGTGAGAGGACAATTGAATCCCCGGATTTGTAGGTGTTGTCAGCAAGAATGTTGGCGCCATCCCGCATATTCAGCTGGACCTTTCCCCCCTTGATGACCGTTTTGTTTTTTACTTTGCAGAGACGGGTTTTTGCTGCCTCTGCATCAATCTCGATGGAGACATGGCGACCATCCTTGTCGCGCAGGATACGGTACTGCTTCCCGATCTTCGGGAGCTTGATGATGTCAAAGATCCCGATCCCCATCTTCGGATCCCTGCACGTTCGTCCGTTGACGATGAGATCATTCTGGGAAAGGATCTGCTTGACCTCCTTCATTGTGCGGGCAAAGCCCATGTGGTCACGGAGCCAGACTGCAACTGGCAACGCATTCGCATTGTGTGGCCCTGCCGAGGTCTTGGTGATGAATTTGGTAGTCTTTTTTGCGATATGCCACGAGTCCGGTGCATTGAGGCGCTTTAAGTGGTTCGACATTTATTTCCCCCCCTCGAGTTTTTCCTCGCGACGCTTGTCATTGAGGTTTAGCTTGGTGATCTCCACCTTGGATGGATCAACCACCCGTGGAACCTCAGTGCCGTCTGCTTTGGTTGCGGATACGCCATGCACGACGAGTTTCGCCCGACCGGTGTCAACCGCATCAACAATGCCCTCTTCCCCGGTAAAATCTCCGCGGGTCAGTTTGACGGTGTCACCCTTGACCACGCGAAAAGTCTTTCTGCCATATTTCTCACTGAGTGTTGAGGAGAGCGGGGCATTCAGGAACCGGCTTTTCTCGTGTGAAGGTGCATTGTATCGTGCCTTTCTCTGTTTTCTGGGCTGCTGGCTTTCAATTCGTGCCATGATTCACACCTCACACGATAATTGTTGCCATAGATCCAAGCTTCGGGAACCGTTCTGCCACTTCGCGGGCGACCGGACCTTTGATCTCCGTTCCCTTCGGCTCGTTCTTTTCATCAACGATGACAACTGCGTTATCCTCGAAAGAGACCCGCAACCCGTTGGGTCTGCGTATCTCTTTTTTCTGCCGGATGACGACAGCTCGCACAAGCTTGCGGCGCATATCGGGTGTGCCTTTCTGCACACTCACCGTGGCGAGATCCCCCAGCCCCATCTTAGGCTGACGGCGCCGGACACCGTGGTAGCCAAAGACAGAAATGATCTGCACTGTCCTGGCACCGGTATTATCAGCGCATGCAAGTCTCGTCCCTGTGGCAAGTGCACGCGGGGTCTTTGACTGCTTCGCCTTCATGGCTGCTCGACCTCCACTACGACAAATGTCGTGCTTTTCGAGAGCGGCCGGCACTCGGCAATTTTCACCGTGTCACCAACCTTTGCCTGGATGCACGGCGGGTTGTGCGCATGGATCTTGGAACTGCGTTTCTCGTACCGCTTGTATTTCCGGACGTAGTGCAGGTAGTTGCGTGCAACCACGACCGTTCCCATCATTCGATCGCTTACGACCTTACCGGTGATCACCTGGCCGCGCACCGGTAAAGTGCCGTGAAACGGACAATTAACGTCCTTGCATTCCTGTTGCGGGGCAGGTACGTTCAATCCTATGTTACGTGCCATTATGGTATCCTCTTTTTAATATGCAGGTTGATCCTTTTTTCAGGAGCCAGTGCAATCACCGATCCATCGATCTCAACAATCCGGCCCTCCGAAAGGTGAAGCCGGAATATGCTGTGCCGTTTGGGGATCTTTCTGACCCCCTGTGCTGTCTGGATGGCAAGCATATGTTTTGTCTCATCGAAGATAGAACCGGAAACCCCGATATGCGAGGCATTGCTGGCGGCAACCACCAGAACGTCAAGGCCGATCAGTTCGTGGGACAGGACGTTCTGGGGAGCGATCATACGGTTCTCCTGCGGTTTTGCTCGGTCATCAAGCGGGCAATTGTCCTGCGCAATTCACGGATATGCCCGGTGTTCTCCGTGGAACCGCCCGCACTCACCTTACCGTAGTGCTGGACGAGCTCCATGCGGAGCTTCCCCATCTGCTCCTGCAGTTCGACATCAGAAAGTTGCCGGACCTCCTGCGCCCTGAATATTGCCATTACAGATCCTCCACAGGTCCGATATCATCGGGAAGAGCCGGTTCACTGTCTACTTCTTCACCGACATTGATGACCGTGAGCTTAGGTTCCGGTTTTTTCTTCTCCTGCTCGATAACCTCAAAGTGATCCGGCATCTTTGCGCCGGCAGGTACGATCTTCACCTGAACTCCAATGACGCCAAGCTTCTTGATCGCAACGGCATAGCCTTTTTCGACAATCGTGTTGCTCGGTTCACCGCAATGCTTGATGTAGCCCTCGGTAAACTTCTGGGTGCGTGCGCGGGCACCTGTCAGTTTTCCGGCAATGATGACTTCGCAACCGAGTGCCCCTGAGTCCATGACCCGTCGCAGGATGCTGGAACCTGCTTTACGGAAGTACCAGCCGCGTTCAAGGGCGTTTGCCAGCCGTTCTGCCATGATCTGGGCGTTGAAGCTGGGATTTGCCACCTGCTGGACTTCGATCTGCGGGGACTCGACAGCGTACTTCTGGGCAAGGTCCTGTGTCAGCTGGTGAACCAGCTTGCCGCCCTTGCCGATGACAATCCCCGGTTTTTCCGCAAAGATGGTCACCTGTGTCCCGAGCGGTGTCCGTGCGATATCCATACCGCCATACCCTGCACGCTTCAATTCCTTTGTCAGATACTTCTCGACGCGGGCTTTGCGTACCCCTTCTGAAACAAATTTCCTTTCTACTGCCATTACGCCACCTCGCGCGCTACAATCTCAATATTTACCGTCTCATGCACCTTGGGTGTGGCACGCCCCATTGCACGGGGGAAAAAGGACTTTTGAGCCCGCCCGCGGTTTGCGGAGACGTGGACTATCTCAAGGTTTTCCGCATCAAGCCCGAGGTATTCGGCATTCTTCTTGACGGACTCAAGCAACCTGATGTATGCCTTCGAAGCCTTGACCGGGTACCTCCCGGCATCCCAGGTTCCGGGAAGACCGCGTTTGTGCGCCACGTTCCTGTTGAAGCGCCTGAACGGGATCGCCTTCTTAAGCGCGATGACCTCGTTGAGATACGCAATCGCTTCGTTAATGCGTTTGTGCCTGATGAAACCGGCAATCTCGATCGAATGTTTCGGCGACATGTTAAGTTCGTTCGCCTTCGCTTTCGCGATGTTGTCGCCGCTAATCTTCTGTGAATAATCAGTTCGTGCCATGTTCATCACTTCAGCGGAACGTATTTGCTCGACCGCGTTGCACCGATACCGGCAGAACCGTGCGTGACTCTCTTTCTGGTCAGCGCGAATTCCCCCAGATAGTGGAAAACCGATTCTGGCTGGAACTCTACTTTGACGAACTCCTTGCCGTTGTAAATCTCAATCGATTTCCCCACCATTTCCGGCATCACGATCATGTCGCGCAGATGGGTTCGGATCTTCTGGTTCCCCCCGCGGATCTTTTCAAGGAACGTCTCTTCGCCGCGGGAAAGGCCGCGTACCACCTTGCGGCGTGCACGTGCCGGCATGATTGGCAGGAGCTCTGTCAGTCCCATCGCCTTCAGCTCATCGACCTTATACCCCCGGTACGTGAACTCTTCACGCCGCCTGGGCATTCTCTTCTGTGTCTTTTTGGGTGCTGCCATACCAATCACTTCCTGCTCTTACCTGTCCTGCGTGCAGCCACATGTCCGACTGTCCTGCCCGGCGATGTGCCGCGTGCGATTGTTTTGGGACGTCCTGGATGCTGGTGACCTCCTCCCCCAAAGGGGTGGTCGATGACGTTCATCGCGACACCACGGACACGGGGCCAGTTGGACGCAGTATTTTTCATCTTGTGGTACTTGGTTCCGGCCTTGACAAACGGCTTTTCGACACGTCCGCCGCCGGCGACAATCCCAATCGTCGCACGGCACCGGGCGTTGAACCATTTCGTCTTGCCGCTGGGCATCCGGACACCGACGCGCCCTTCGGTTTTATCAACCACGATTGCCTGAACACCCGTGGACCGGACAAACTTGCCGCCATCATTCGGGCGGGATTCGATGTTGCAGATATACGAACCGGCGGGTATATTTTCGAGCGGGAGGGTGTTGCTGTTCCTGACTTCAATATCCGCACCCCACGCCACTGCATCGCCGACACCGACACCCTCGGTAACGAGCATGTAGGTCTTTGTACCGTCTTCGAGCCTGACGAGTGCGATCGGAGCGTTGCGTGCCGGATCATGTTCGATATCGATGATCGCGCCACTGATCGTCTTCGAGCCGTCCCCGATATGCCGAAGCTCGGCTTTATACCGGTGGGATGGCGCCCTGTATGTCGGGCCTCCCCTGCCCCTGTTCTGTGTTGTAATACGATGTCCCATGGTTCCCACCTACATGATACCGAGCCTGCTGAGGATCTCCTCAGCAGCTTTTTGGTTCTCGAAGCTCACAATCGCCTTTTTCTCCCCATGCGTGTTCATCAGGGTACGGACGCTTGTTACCTTCTGGTCAAACGCTTTCTCGATCTCCCGCTTAATCTGGTTTTTTGTCGCTTCCCTTCTGACAATGAACTGGAGTTTGTTCTGGTTCTCAAGAAGAACCATCGCCTTTTCCGTGACAAACGGGTATTTCAGGGTCATTTATTTCCCCTCCAGACGCGAGAGTGCACTTTCTGTCCAGATCGTGAGCCTCCCTGCCTGCATACCGGGTGCAAGGTGCTCGACGTTCAACTGGTCAATCGTGACAACGTCAACACCGGCAAGGTTGCGTGCAGAACGCAGGGGATTTGCGGTAGTAACGATAAGCAGGCTCTTGCGCTGCTTGTACCGCCTGCCGCGCATCTTACCCCTTCCGGCACGGACCTTGCGGCTTTCCTTTGCACGCTCGATGTCCTGGTAGACACCTACAGCGGAGAGCGCGGAGACAACATCCCGGGTACGGTCCAGCGACTCAAATTTATCTTCGATAACAACCGGCACTGAACCGTCAAAGATGTGCCCGCGCCCGCGGACGAGATCCTCTCTCACACTTGCAGCGACGGCTGAGCGAAATGCCTTCTGTTTCTCCTTTACGTTGATCGCCTTGACCAGCACCTTAGCAACAACCGGCGGGTGTGCTTCACGCCCACCTTTCGCCTGTGGGACCTTTGCCGCCCGCGAACCGTTCTTGATGCGTGGTACATGCGATGCGCCGCGTCCGCTTCCCCAGCCCACCGCTGACGAGCAGATGCCCGCATACGGGTAGGTCCCGTGTGGTTGCCGGCGGGTACTCTGGAGTGCCAGCACTGCCTTTTTGATCAGATCAGGACGGTATTCCTCTCTGAACAGGGCAGGGAGCTCGATATCACGTGCGACTCCGCCTTCAATGGTTTTAACCTGCGCTTTCATCTCTGATCATCCCTGCTTGCTCTCTACACTCACGAACTGGATCGTGGGTATTCTCACAACGTGTTCACCTTGCCGGATAGCCGGACGGATGCGCACCAGCCTCTTGACCGGGCCCGGGATGGATCCCTTGACCAGCACATACGGGCTGTTCATCTTTCCATAATGCAGGAAGCCGCCTGCTGGCGTAACCTCATTTCCGTTCTCGCCGACCTTAAGGATCCGCTTATTGAACTCTGTACGCTGCTGGAACCCCAGCTGTCCGATCTGCGGAACCTGCCAGCGGACGTGGTGTGGGTTCCATGGACCGAGCGTTCCGACATGACGTTCTTTCCCGCCGCGGGAGTGTTTCCGCTTGCGCAGACTGAGCCCCCAGCGCTTGACCGCACCCTGCGTTCCCTTTCCCGTTGTGATTGCAGTGATATCTGCATAGGAACCTGAATGGATCACATTTGTCAGGTTGACCTCTTTTCCCAGCAGCCCCATGATAAATTCGAACTGCTTGTCGATGGGCCCCCCCGCGACTCTGATCTCCATCAGGTCGGGGACCTTCTTGGGCACACCGGAGAGGGTGACCGGTTGGGTATACATGAGGGCATAGAGTTCAGCGACATTGCCTGCGGCGATTGCATCTGAAATTGCCTTTTTTGCCGTTTCCGGATTATAGTCCTTGGGCATGGTGATGCGCCGCGCGAGCACGCTGTCGAGCTGGTCTGCCCAGACTTCGGTCAGGGCATGTTTGCCGTAGGTGTCCCGTGTATAGGCACGGATGGCAGCGACCTTCATTGCCGGTACCTCGATAACCGTCACCGGCACCATGATCTCTTTACCCTCGGTGGGACTGTCCTTGTGATCGTCCACCATGATGACGTGTGTCATACCTACTTTATACCCGGCAAAACCCTGCAATACCGGTGCCCCCTGGTACATAGGCCACGACTGGTATTTCGGGATCGGGCTCTTTGCACGCGTTCTCGGGCTGTATGCAAGCGAACCCCTGCGTGGTCTGTTTATCTTTGGCATGTATTCATCAATCCTTCTTCTGCGTGTAGGTTTGTCTCAATTCGATACGACATGCGATTATTCCGAGATGAAAGAGACTGGTACGCTCATTACAGAAGCCAACACGCGAATACGGGCGATCGCTTCCTGCTATATCAGTGCACGTGATGTCGCTGTTTGTCAGACGAGATCCCCGGTGCCTGATGATGAAGATACCCGCAGCGCTGCCGGTGTGCTCCGGCGTTCCTGTCTCGCGAAAGAAGATCCTGACCGCAACGCATCCTGAGACTGCTTTTTTTTAGCACTCCAAGGAACAGGCACGTCGCACAGACGTTCCACCCATGCGTTATCGTCAGATCCTACTCTGTCAGCCCGTTGTGACGGATCACAACTCCTTCTCGGGAGCCCCTGCCCACCTTATACGGACAGGGGTCACCAATCGAGGACGACCCACGGCAGACCGGCATCCTGTGTCAGGAGCATTATGGCCGCCATCTGGAGCGATCGGGGGTTCCTTTCAGGAAATTTC
Source organism: Methanoregula sp. (assembly GCA_026394605.1). Classification (GTDB taxonomy): domain Archaea; phylum Halobacteriota; class Methanomicrobia; order Methanomicrobiales; family Methanospirillaceae; genus MVRE01. The sequence goes on along the minus strand of JAPKXY010000060.1, from coordinate 9,997 downwards.
CCCGTACTCATCCATGGGATACCCTCATATCGGCTTCCTTAATACTTGCATAAAAAAGGATATAAACGTATGCTCATTCACAGGATTCCAATTGAGGAATTATAGCAATTGAAATCCCTCATCAAATTATTACGATAATTTTTCCTTTGATCCAATACGGTTCAGCCGAAGTAGATTTCACCTTCATTGGTAATGTATGCTTCAACATTTTCTGAGAGGGCGCGTGCCGTATAGCTTTTCGGTTTCGATTCCCGCAGGTGGTTAATTAAGGAAATGGTATCGTATTTGACCTTGATGCTGAGTTTTTCGGCTTCTGAAAAGATCATCGATGGAACGTCAAATAGATCAGTTCCTGATGGAATCGTACAGAGATGTGTGGAGTCGAGGGTGTAAAGGAAGTCCAGCGTCTCTTTTGCCCTTCGGATATTCTCCATCGCAGATTTCTCGATGGTGCATACATTTGCCTTCGATGTGGCAATGATATCGGCAATCTGCTGCTGGGTCAGCCCCTGTTTGCGATACCTCAACACCTCCATCTGCCGTTCAGTGAGTAACCCGTCTTTCATACTATCCATTCAACTGCCGAAATTTAAACACTTTTCGTTAACTTTGTATGAGCGCATCCCTGTTCCGTGGATAAAACCCAAAAATTATTTCATTTTTTCCTCAAGCGACATCGGGAAAGGTTATTTCAAAATGTTTATATGACTACTCGGTTATAATATCGTGTTACAAACGAGGTGAAAACGATGGTTGTTAAAGTCGGAGTTGCCAAATTGGGCAACATTGCAAGTGGCGTGATGGCTGAGCTCCTCCTTGATGAGCGCGCAGACCGTGAGGATATGCAGACCTTCATGGCAACAAGCGGCACAAAACTCCAGCCCGAGGATATTGACCGTGTTGTCTCCAATATGAAAGCATGGAAGCCGGACTTCTGTATCGTTGTATCCCCCAACGGTGTCCTGCCCGGGCCCACCGGTGCCCGCGAGGCGCTTGCCGCAGCAGGCATTCCCTGCATTGTCATCACTGATGATGTGACCACCAAAAAGGAATGGGAAGGTATCAAGGCCAGCAAGTTTGGCTACATCATCATGAAGGCTGACTCCATGATCGGCGCCCGCCGCGAATTCCTCGACCCGGTCGAGATGGCCGATTACAACGGGAACCTTGTGAAAGTCCTCGCCCTCACCGGTGCATTCCGCAAGCTCCAGCAGGGAATCGATAAAGTCATCGACCAGGTCAAGGCAGGCAAGAAGGGCGACGCACTTGAGCTCCCCAAGATTATTATGTCCGCAGACAAGGCAGTCGAGGGAGAATTCACGAATCCTTATGCACTCGCCAAAGCACGCGCTGCCTATGAAATTGCATCGGCAGTTGCGATGGTCAACGTGAAAGGCTGTTTCATGACCAAGGAGTGGGAGAAGTACATCCCGATCGTCGCAAGTGCTCACGAGATGATGAAGGCAGCAGCAGTTCTTTGTGATGAGGCACGTGAGATCGAGAAGGGATGTGATGGTGTCATCCGCAAACCACACAAGAAGGATGGCGTGATTGTATCTAAGAACAAACTTGTCGCAAAATTTGAGTAAATCATTCATCTTCTTTTTTTTCAGAGTTCCTGTAGTATTTACCAAGATCCTCGGGCAACGTGAGGATTACAGGTTCCATATGCAGCCGTTCCATGAACGCCGAATCGCTTGTTGATGCGGGGTTAGGGTTGATGCGCGAAATGAGGGAACAGAATGCACAAAAACCGTGATCACCCCCCGCCGTATCAAAAAAGATGGACATATTGAATGCATGGGTACTGAGTTTACGGTACAGGGAAATGACGGTGAGCAGATCCACTGCCAGCCGATCCACGTAGCTCTCAAGTTCCCGGATGCCGGATACCGGGAGAATTCCACGCACCTCCTTTTCACCCAAAGGGACGGCCTGGGCATACCAGAGAATTTCGTCACCAAAGAGGTACCGCTCTGAATCGCGTTCCTGCTTTCTGACCGCGTCCCAGTAGGTTTCTTTGTTGTTACTGCGGTACTGGTCACTTGCCCTGATGTAGCGCTCTGCCAGTGTTGATGGGCGCCTGTCAGAAAGTCCCTGCAGGTGAGGGTGGACGAGGCTTGCACCGGCGGATGATAAAAAGTTCCAGTTGATACTCGGGTACCCGTCGAAACGCTGGAGGGTTTCGATCTGTGATAAGAGGGCGTCCGCTATCTGCCGGTGCGAAAATTCCCTGACCGTGTGCTCCCGGGTGATGACGGTGACGGTGTGCCATTCAGCGAACGGGAAGAGGTTCGGGAAGGTGACGCTTTCTCCCTTAATGACACGGCGTGAGTCGGTAAACGTGGGGGTGACCATGGTGACATTTTCAGGACAGAAAGGGCATCCGGCAGGATCACTCTGGATTTTTATCGCCTGGTCAATATGTCGTTTAACGCGCTCCGGGCTAATCTTGCACCTTATACCTGTATAGTGTTCCTCACGGTATTGCAGGATTCCCCCTCCGACTGCGATCTCGGTAACGGTGAACATGTCGTCTCAGGTTTTGATATCGGCAGATGGTAAGATATCATTTTTCATACCATAATTCAGGATAGCTGAAAGAATGACAAAAATAAGAAAGGTTTGTGGGGTTCCGCCCCACCGTATGGTGATGCTCTGCGGTACTCGATGTAGAAGGGTATGCAACCAGTCTACACGATATACTTGCCGAGCAGGCGGATGGAGTTTGTCATGTCGGGACCGAGCGGGGAACCGAAGATGATCTGGGTAACACCGGCTTTTGTGAGATCTTCGCACTTCTGCTTGACCATTTCAGGTGTTCCCGCAATGGTGAATGCGTCAATCTCCTTGTCGCTGACAAGTTCTCCAACGGTCTTGAAGTCGAACTTTGAGAGCGCTGCCTTGATCTTTGCAACGGTGTCAAGGTTGAGGCCATGCCGGGTCAGGAGGTCGGGCGGTGAGCCGGCAGCGATGAACGCTGCAACGATCTTTGCGGCGTTGCGTGCCTTTTTGACATCCTTATCGATGGACATTGCGGTGTACGCACCGACATCAAAGCCCTTCTTGCCGACTGCGTCGCTGGCCTTCTTGATGATCGGGATGGCAATCTGGAAGTCTTTCGGGTTGGATGCGTTGATCAGCGCACCGTCGCCGACTTTTCCGGCGAGCTCGAGGACTTTTGGTCCCTGTGCACCGATATAGACCGGGATACCCTTTTTGCCGGGCAGCGTGACACCGGTCAGCTTGGCACCGTCATAGTCGAAGAACACTTTGCCGGACTTTTTAATCTCTTCACCGGCGCAGAGTTTCCGGATCTGTTCCACAGCCTCTTCCAGACGGGCGACTGGTTTTTCGGCCTTTATCGCGAGTTTTGGGAGTGTGGAGAGGTCACCGGGTCCAATACCGAGCACGGCACGACCGTCGGAGATCTCATTGAGTGTGCAAATGAAGGACGCCATCGCCGCTGGCGTGTCAGTGAATGAGTTCATGATACCCGGGCCCATCTTGAGGGTCGTGGTCGCCTGCGCGATCGCAGCGAGGGTTGGGTAGCAGTGGCGGTTGTTGTAGTGGTTGGTGATCCATGCAAAATCTATGTCTTTAGACTCTGCAAGTTTACAGAAGTTGACAACTTGTTTTACATTAACATTTCCTGGGACAAATTCAATTCCATATGACAAGGCTAGTTCACCTCATTGACTATTACCGTGCGCGCACTTAAATAAATTATGATTTAACGTTGATGACCCTGCCCGGTTCTTTTAACAACGGGGAATTATGACGATTTTTCTTATGTTTGATTTCTTCCTGCAGACCTCGTATTGACAATAAAGCACCGGCATTTCAGCGTCCCATGGTTACTAGGGGAAAATTTCAATTACTGGAATTGAATAATAATTCCTGCTGACGGATTCCTGCTGGTGGGACACGTTCCCAGAGGGCATCGCCGTGACGTACGGTTGTTCATTTGATGATCCGGCACCAATCAATATGCAGGAAACGGCACTCCTATAAGATATTGAACTAAAAGTACCCCATATAATAACACAACCAAGACGGAATTTGTGAGGGAATAAGCGGACTGTATGAGAATCCTTGCGATAGGGCTTGGCGGGGCAGGCGGGAGAATCGTGGATATGCTCTACAGAACCGACCGACGGAGCAGCAAGGTGGCATGTGTCGAGGCTCTCGCTGTCGATGTCGATACTGATTCCCTTGCCAGGCTGATCGGACTCCCTGACAAGGGTAAGATCTATTTTCCCCCAATCGACTTTGCCCCCCCACAGGATTCGGATGATTCGGCCCCGACAGCGACCATCGATGTTGGTGAAATTTCTTCACGTGTCCATACGTTGACAACGAGTGAGAACGATGCACTTTTCATCTGCGCAGGGCTGGGTGGCAGTCTTGTGGATATCGCCCCGCACCTCATCACATCCCTCCGCTCATCGGTGACCGAACCGATATTCGGGCTCTTGACCCTGCCTTGTCTTAATGAAGGCGAGCGCTGCTCGGCAAAGGCAGCAGATGATCTTGAGATGATAGCCCCCCTGCTGGACGGGGTAATCATTTTTGATAATGAGACCTGGTTTAAAAAAATTCAGGCGAAGCAGAAAACGTTGGCGCATGAGGATGCTGGATTTGCGAAACGGCTGGGGTTTGGGAAAAAACAGGACCCGGGGATGTCCCCTGCCCAGAAGATCTATTCCCTGTTGAATGAAGCAATTGTGCGACGGATCAGCCTTATCCTCCGCGCAGGCGAATTCAAAGCGGATGGCGGGATAGAACTTGCAGAGGTGGTGCTGGACGCTGGTGAAGTACTCAATACGATGCGGGGCATGGGTTTTATGGCGATCGGATATGCCGTGGAACAATTGCCATCAACCCCCCTGAGTTTTCTTACAAAGTGGCGACCGGTAGGCTTTTTTGCCGATGAGCACCAGAAGAAGGCATCACGGATCGTCGATCTGGCAAAGCAGGCAATTTATCACGAGATTTCTGTTCCCTGTGATATAACCAGCGCCCACAAAGCGCTTGTGCTGATCGCCGGCCCTTCCCATGAACTTTCCCTGAGGGGATATATGACGGTGCGGAAATGGATCGATCGGAGCATTGCAGGGCTTGAGACGCGATCCGGCGATTATCCTGTTACGAGCACCAAATTTGTTGCGATTATCATCATGCTCTCGGGACTTTTAAATATCCCCCGGATCGAAGAACTCAGGGAGATCCGCGCCCAGTATAGAGGTAACATTGGAGAGACCCCATCTGCTTCGGCATCACGTGCAGGATCGGATGGTACCCTCCTGCATCAGGGGGGCGCTGTGCCCTCGTCCGCTGCATCACCAGCACCACAGATCAGGGATGAGATGATTTCCCTCTCATCCAGTAAAAAATCAGGTCAGGAAGACTATCGGGGTATTGATAAAGAAGGAGTGCCCCGCCAGCCGCAACACGGGGCATCGCATGAATTGTTGTCTGGGACAAAAGGTCCACAACAACGGTCTGTTTTATCTGCTCGTGTAACCAACGAACCCCATCAGCACCGAGAGGGTGCTGTCATTCCGGATGATGAGATATTGAAACGGACGGGAGAACCGGTTTTGACAAAGGACAAAAAAGCCCTCTCCCCAACAATAAAAAAGATACTGGCGTCCCATTCCCCCTCCTTAACAAAGAAGATCATGCCGGTTTCAAATGACAAAAACCGCGGACAAATCAAAGAGCAGGAACGATATAAAATTGAACGGGAACTGCAAAAACAGCGGGCAATGGCGATTTCGCCTAAAGACGCAACGGCGGATCTGCACCGCAGGATTCATGCAGGTGAAGTCCCAGCTCACAGGGTACATCAACCAGATGCCACAATGGATAAAAAACACAATGCTCCTTTGCCAACGCCACTTCCTGCAACCCGCGTGATCTTAAAAAAACAGGTGATGAAAAAGATCGTGTTCCACAAAAAAAAGGATCGCACAGATCAGGGCAGCTCACCCGTGCCACCCCGCCGTGACAAAGAACCGCCGGAAGAAGAAAAACGGACAACAGACGGGGATTCTGGTTCAGGCGGGGTTCAACGAGAGGGGGCAGATCCCATCGATGCATGGATCGGGCAGGCATCCTTGCGGACAAAGGAAGAATTCACTGACAATGAGGGCGTCAAACTGAAAGATGCCCCGAAGACCGCACGCGATGCTGCATTACTGCATACCAATCTGAAACGTGAACGGGCACCCATAAAACGTCATGAGCCAACTGATGGGATCAAAGAGCCAGAACAGGTAAAAAAGATCGAACCTGTGTCAAAAAAGCAGGATAAAAAGAGATCTGATGATGTCACCTGGGTGAGATGATTCAGTTCGTCTCCATCACTTTGGCAAACTGGATTGTGCCGGCACCGATCTCTGTTTTAATGTCAATTTTCTGCTCGACGGCATTCCCGATGAAATTCAACCCGCTGAAAGCGATAATGGACAGACGGTATGGGTTATGTGGCAGGTTGAAGACCTGATTTCCCAAAATTACCGGAAAGATAAATCCACACTGTTTCATCTTTTTAATCGTTACTTTTACCTGTTGTTGAGCAGATGAGGGAACCTCGCGCACGTTTGCAAGTGCAATCCCCGATCGTGTTTTGCAGTAACTGTTGATCGATGTAAGTCCCGATGATATAAACAGCTCAAGGGGGTCGATGGTCGTTCCCCGATAGCCGATCAGATCGACAAACCGTTTGGGCACTCCGCCGGCTATCTCGAGCCGACCCCCATACGCCATTTTTACCGGCACACCATCTCTCTGAAAGACGCCATCCATCGAAATGCTGCAGATCGTGATGATTCCCACCGAGCCTTTTGGGATCCGAATGTCATGTTCGACAATGCGGTAGGAGGAAAAGAATCCGCAGCCTGCCTTCTTTACTTCATCAAAGGCTGCCCGGGTCCGATCGAGGGAATCTTCGGGAACAATTGAGAGGTTGTATGCAACGTCTCCCGTGCCGGTAGCAGGATCAAACGTGCTCCGATACGCAAGTCGCTCAAGTTTGGAAATGACAAACCCGATGCGGTCATCGACAAGGGCGTTGTCCGTCTCCTGCCATCCTGCCGGGGTCAGTAACCTGCCCTGGTTTCCGATTTTTTCTGTAAAGCCCATCGTATCGAGGTAACTCAGATAGTATTGCACGGCGCGGTCGCTTAAAATAAAACCGCGCTCTGCCATGAGCTCCGAGAGACGTTTTGCGCCTACTGGTTCCCGGTGCTCCTTTAAAATCCGCAGGATCTCAATATATTTCCGCTCTGTGCGCATCATGCGTTGTCCGCCTCCACAACCCCATTACTATCCTGATACCGTCCGTCATAGAGCTGTCCTTTACCTCTGACTTCCTGTAAAACCATCTGTACCACGCGATCATTTTGATAAATATCGATATCTGTGCTGCCCAAATTGGATAGACAAAGTGTGAGCTGTCCGCGGAATCCGGGATCCACAAAACCTGCACCCAGAATAACCCCCCTTCTCCCAAATGACGAACGGCAGCGGATCGTTCCCGCAAGGTCGGGTGGAAGTTCCACCCATTCAAGACTGGAAATAAGAGTGCAGGTCCCTTTTTTAAGTACTGCGTTGTCATGTGCCCGGAGATCGTATGAGGCAGGTTGCTGGCATTCTTCGCTGTACGGTCGTATTACCAGATCGCCCTGCAAAGACCGATCACCGAGACGTCTGCGGATTTCTGTTCCGGATAAAATCATCCAGTAGTGATTTTGTGTAAAAACGCTTAATAACTTTTGATGAGATACCATGGAAACGGATCCATGGGGTAGAGGACATCCTCTTGGGCTTCGGACCCAAGGACGCGGGTTCGATTCCCGCTGGGTCCGCTGGGTTTTTTTAAAAAAAATTATTCGAGTTTAATGTACGCACGACCTGCCGTACCGACGATGATTGGCTCTAATATCATCTCCCGATCACTCGGTGCATCAACAGCGCTTGCATCTACTCTAATCCAGTATTCACCTGGTGGCAGCAACCGGACGTCCAGACTGGAGTAATCAGTGAGGGTACTTTTTGTGACGTAGTTGGTATCAAACAGAACCCACGTGTGCCCATCGTTGTTTGAATATGAGACACGTTCTGTCACGGTCTGGTTGCCATCATACTTGACCTGCCATTCGAGGGGGATAAAGTCTTTGATGACGCCCGTCGCTGTTGTATGGAGGTCTGATATGTCCAATATCGTTGAATTTATACCATAATTTGTCATATTTTGCAGCACACTGATGTACGTTCGCGGCATGTCAATTGTTGATTCTCCATTATTGAATACAATTTTGGATCCAGGGCCGAAAATTTCAATAATTCCGGTCTGATTAACTCTAAACCGGAATTTTGTCTCCCATGTCTGGTTGACGGAGATGTTGCCTGCATTGAAATTGAGTCCGCTGGTGGACAGCCATTCATTTCTCTGGTTGAAACTATAGGGGTATGTCGTGTATGTTCCCAGATCCGGATCAACATTTGGATAAGAAGGTTTGGGTACCTGATCTGGCAGAGGATTCATGGTTCCGTTCCAGCTGGTGACCCATGTGGACTCCCCTCGCGTATAGTTGTAATCAAACACCTGCTGCCCGGGCATTGAAGTAGTCACATTGCTGAAGGTCACGTTTACATTCTGGAAATTGAGGTTCATCTGGGTATTGACACCGGCCATCTCCCTCAAATCACCAGCAATCAGCTGATATATCCCAGCGAGCTGAGTGGCAGTAGGAGCAGCATAGAATTTTCCTCCGGTCTCATCTGCGTATGCCTGCAGTTCGGTTTGCGAGGGATCACTGCCAAGCGCAATTGCATATATTTTTATTTTATTATTTTTTGCCCAGGTAATAACACTCCCCGTTCCAACGCCGGAAAACGAGGTCGCCCCTGATCCACCCTGCGGATCTCCGCCCGTGTTCCAGGCTCCATCGGTGAGAAGAACGACTGCAGCTACGGCATTTGAACGAGGATTATCGATCAGCATCTTTACAGAGCGGTAGAGGCCTTCCCGCATCGGTGTGCCACCGGCAGGGACCATATTTCCGATTGATGTATTCACGGTTGTGCGCGTAAAGCTTAAGGTCTGTTCGATACTCGCAAATTGGGTGGTTCCATAGTTGCGTGGACTTGCCGGATAGTAGAGTCCAACGTACGCGGCGTTGTCTGTGGTCAGACTATCCACACCGGCCCATTGGTAACTACCGTATCGGTTCGTCGAAGTCCCACTCAGTTTTGCCCATCCATTGGTGGCACTATTGTCTCCAAATGACACAAGCCCGACCCGGTCATTGGCACTCATCTGGGCATTGAAGATCTTGCCCGCGTTCATCGCGTGGACCATCCGGTCATGGATGATGTTATCGGTCTGGTTTTGCAACATACTCCCCGACCGGTCTGTGCACATCACGACATCAATTGGTTTTTGCTGCAGTCGCCATCCATCCCCTATCAGTTTGATGTCAACATCAAAGGTACTGCTTACATTCATCGTCTGAGGGTTTACGCTGGTCTCTATTCTGAGGTAGGGATAGTTTTTAAACGTGAGAATGATTGGCGTCGAGTTGCCCCTCCATGTTGCAATGACATTTGCAGTTCCTGTGGCAGTCGAATTATAGTATGGACCGGATACAGGGAATTCGCCAGGATAGAAATTGACAATCGCTGTACCATTGGCATCTGTTGTTGCACTTGTTACAGTAAGGTATGTGCTCGAAGAAAACGAGGGACGCGTTGTGAAAACAGTGGTATTCGTATATCCCAATATTGTAAACGTTACGATCTGATTCTCACTCGGGTTACCCCCTTCATCCATGATATTCGCAATAATTTCTGCTGGCTGGCTCGCCGGAACATCTCTGCTTGGCATCGTCTGGGGGTTGGCAGTTACCACCATATACACGGGATCTGTACTGTAAAATTTCACTATATCAGAACAGCTTACCGTGCTGTTTTCGATCGCAACCGCGGT
>JAPKXY010000033.1 GCA_026394605.1 Methanoregula sp. | reverse complement strand
GAGGGGCTCATCAAGAATAACGCCCCCTCAGCTTGAGGGAATAACTTCGTCATAGAGACCATGATAATAGGAATAGTTTCATCAATCGTCGAACACGCCTGGAGTAAGTCTCTCATTTCGGTTAAGATGCTATTCAGATGGCTCTGCTTTTCAAATTTATGAACTAAAACGGTCAGCTTTTCATTCGCTTTTTCCAGACCATTTTCTATCTCCTTGCGGTCGGTGATGTCCCGGACTGTCGCCTGCAGGAATTCTTTTCCGGCGAGTTCTACCTTGGACAAGAGTACGGTGGCGGGAAAGTCCTCGCCGCTGAGCCGCTTGTGTGTCCACTCGAAAAAATGGGTGCCTTTGCGCATGGCAGTTTCTATCATTTCCCTGGCTTTGTCGCTGGAATCGCGGCCATCCGGTTGACGTTCGGGAGAGTGCATCCAGGGTTCTTTGGAAGTGAATTCCGCCTCGTCCCTCGCCATGAACATCTGCACTGTTGACGGGTTACCTGAGGTGAACCTCCACGAAGGGGGCTCGAGGGTCATTATAGCATCACGGGAAGATACAAAGAGGTTTCGGTACCGTTCCTCGTTCTCCCGCAGGGCTTCTTCCGCCCGTTTGCGCTCAGTGATGTCCATCCATTGACCTATTATCTCGCGTGGTTTCCCTCCTTCATCTTTATTGAGTCTCATTTCGTCAAATATCCAGATGTATTTTCCATCTTTACGCCGAAACCGGTATTCATAGAAATGAAAATTTTTTTCAAATATTTTTGGTAAATCATCTAAGATTTTTTTCTTATCTTCAGAATGGACATGATCGATCCAGAAACTCGAATTCTCAATGAAGTCCCGAGGTTCGTAACCTGTTATTTGTAAAACATTATCAGTGATCGAGGTGGCTCCGTAATCCCCTGATGTCTTTGATGTGTAAATTGCCACTGAAGTGGAGGCAAGTAAATACCTCAAGCGCTCATTAACCAACTGTAACGCTTCTTCCGCCCGTTTGCGGTCGGTGGTATCCCTTCCCACTGATTGATATTCAACGAGAGCCCCCGATTCGTTAAAGATGGCCCGATCGTTCCAGCGCTGCCACCGCTCTTCACCGGAAGGCATTATTATCCGGTGTTCAATTCCCGCAACAGGATTTTCTGACGTGAGCGCTTTCAAATGTTCTTTCATCTTACTGGCATCTTCCGGGAGCAACATGACACCATGCATTTTTCCAATGCATTCGTCCTTTTTTAATCCGAAATAATGACAATACGCATCATTAACAAACGTAAGCGTTCCATCAGGCCTGAACCGGCAGATCAATTCTGTCTGGTCCTCGACAACATTCCGGTACCGCTTCTCACTGTCGCGCAGCGCCTCTTCCGCCTCCTTGAGTTCGGTGATATTCTCAAGTGTTTCCACTGCACCGATGACAGTACCTGCTGAGTCCATGATCGGGGCTGCAATAAAATGCAGCCACATGCCTTTCCTGCCTAGGTGCGGGAAGAAATCGGTCGCCTCATATGCTCCTTCAATCAACAGGGATTTCTGGAATTTACCTTTATATAATTCCGGGATCCTGTCAATTGAGCCGTCCACAATCAGGTCAGCCATGCAGGGGCGTTCCTGCCGGTAAAACGCCATCCACTGCCGGGTCGTCCCCAGCACCTCTTCAGCCCTGATCCCGGTGGCTTCTTCAAGCGCCCTGTTCCACGAGATAATCCGGTGATTGGTGTCAATGACGAACTTTGGGATCGGTGAACTCTGGAGGATGGTGTTCAGTAGCGCCTCGCTATCCCGCAGCGTTTCCTCCGCCTGCTTGCGATCGGTGATATCAACAAGCACACCCCTGAGTCCCACGGGTGTTTGGTCACGGAAAATCGGGACCGAATAGGTGAGGACGGGAAACGTGCCCCCGTCTTTTCTTTGTGCCGTGTACTCGAGAGCGCCGGTCGGTTCTCCTGTCAAGATTTTCTGGATGTTTTCCCTCAGGCGCTGGTGGTCTTCAGGAGCAAATACCTGGAAGGCATTTACCCCTTTCTCCAGGTCCTCGACGGTATAGCCAAAGGCTTTCAACCCAACCGGGTTGACGGATATGATCATACCCCGCCGATCAATTTCGAACACGGTCTGGGGCAATAACTCAACCAGCTCTCGGTATCGTGTCTCGCTGTCACGAAGTTCATGCTCGGCATGCTGTCGTTTCACCGCCTGCCGGATCTTGTGCTCCAGCTCCACAAACTGCGACTTGGGATCTCCGCCTTTCTGTAAGTAGAAATCCGCCCCGTTGTTGATCGCCTCGATGACCACTTCTTCCCGTCCTTTGCCGGTGAACAGGATGAACGGGATGTCGCTTGTTGCGCGGATATGCTTCAGAAATGCGATCCCGTCCATCTCCGGCATCTGATAATCGGAGACGATCGCGTCGTACGTCTTTTTTCCCATCAGCTCAAGTGCCTGCCGGGCTGATATGGCAATATCGACAGAACAATCGCCCGAGCGTTCAAGAAACAGTCTGCCGATGTCTAACAGCGTCTCTTCATCATCGACATACAGGACTGATATCATACACGGATTCCTTTGCCCTGGAGGCGATCCCTATAACTAGCTATCTGACAAATAACAAATAAAGATACTCCCACCATCCATGGCAGTTATGCCGGAATTCATTGATATTGAACAACCCCATACAAATCACGGGCAGGCTATATGCTTTTTATATTGAGAGTTCCCGCACCTTTCTGATATTGCCCGCATCGTCCCGCCGGTCATCAACCGGCGTTTCACAGATGAGCGGGAGATCGCGGAATACAGGGTGGTGGAGGATGCGCCGGAACCCTTCTTCCCCGATCGCCCCCATGCCGATATGCTCGTGCCGGTCAAGCCCGCTCCCTCTCTCACCTTTCGAATCGTTCAGGTGGACAATTCTGAGACTTGAAAGCCCGATGAGTTCATCGAACTGATGCAGAGTGTCCGTCAAACCTTCACCGGTGCGGAGGTCATAGCCGGCGGCAAACGCGTGGCAGGTGTCAAAGCAGATGCCGATGCGTTTTCTTTCTAATATTTGTTCAATGATTGACGCGATGTGCTCGAAACTGCTCCCCACGCTGTTCTTCTCACCGGCGGTATTTTCCAGAAGGAGCATCACATCGTTATCTGTCCCGTCAAGCGCGGCATTCACTGCCCTGACCACCCGCAGCCGCCCGCCTGCGATCCCGTCCCCAAGGTGGTGGCCGAGGTGGGTAACCAGGTACGGAATGCCAAGCTGCCCGCACCGCCCTAGTTCGGCAATGAGTGCCGCGACCGATTTTTTGTAGACCTCCTCCTTGGGCGAGGCGAGGTTAGGCAGGTAGGGCATGTGATCGACCGCAAGCAGACGGGACGATTTGATCTTTTCCTCAAACGCGGTGCAGTCAGCGCCAGTGAGCGGTGCAGAGCCCCAACCCCGGGGGTTGCGCGAAAATATCTGGAAGACATCGCATCCACGCTCCTGTGCCCGGTCGACTGACTGGGAAAGCGAACCCGCGATCGAGACATGGACACCGACCGTTACCATGGCAGAAGACCCCTTGTACGATCTCTCATCAGCGTATGGTACAGTATGTGAGATATTAGGACATTGTGATTGGTGGCGATCAGCACGTCACATGGAGCATGGCCGCAAATTTCCGCAGCTCGCTTCCGATGAGCGGCAGGATCGTAGGGGTCGGCTTGATCACAGTTATGTATCTTTTTAGTAATTGTTCCGCGGCAGGTGTTACAGGCAGATCACCGTATTGTCCCGTGCCGATGAACACCAAAGCCGGCTTTTCATCAAAAAGGAACCCAAGCTCGGTGTCATCGATCGGTGTGTGCCCGTACTCTCCCTTCAATCCTTTCGAGAGCTTTTTCTTCCGTTTTGTAATTGTACGATCGGTATGGATGACAATATCATGGTTATACCGCATCCCATCCACTTCGATCCACCCGAATCCGGTTTCCATCATCTCTCCTGCCCAGAGATCGTAATATGGAGAGATGAACATTTCGCCAGTGGTTTACGGTTGGTGCAAAACTGTTATCATCCCCCGCAACGACGCACCCTTGGTGGTTTTTTTGCTCATTGGGATCATGTCTGATACTCACGACAATCTGCCTAAGACAAAGGAGGCGGTGGCACGGCTGAACGGTGAAGGGGTGGAACTTGTCCTGCACGCAGGGGATTTTATCGCCCCGTTTGTGATCGGGGTTCTCAAGAACCTGAACGCCGAGATGGTCGGGGTTTTCGGGAACAATGACGGTGACCGTGACATGCTTTTAAAAAAATGTTCGGAGCACCCGCACCTTTCCATCCATGGGACATTTTCCCGCATCCATGCGGGAGGGATGACCATCGGGCTTTTACACGGGTCGGACCAGGACCTGCTCGATACCCTGCTTTCAAGCGGTGCATTTGATCTTGTCGTATATGGACACACGCACCAGTCGAGCATGCACATGCAGGGAACAACACTCGCGATTAATCCTGGTGAGGTCTGCGGGTATCTCTCCGGCACGAGCACTATCGCCCTTGCCGATACCCGGACAGGACATGCGGAGATCCTGACACTTCCCTGACCCTGGTTTCTGGTAATGCCCATGGCGGCAGCGATCGTTATTGAACCTGCATCCGGGAGAGGAGGAGCGAGGAAAAAAGAAGATGCTGATGTTACCGTCGCATTCCCGCACACAAAAGCGAGAGTAAGGCAAGCGCGCCGATTGCAATGGCGGGGAGGACTACCCCCGATTTTGTTGGCACCGGGGTTGCATTAGCGGAAGGGATCTGGAGCGTGGGTTGTGCTTCGTCCGGACGGGTGGTTGTGGCTGTGCGGATGTTGGTCTGCTGGGCACTGATCGGTAGCACGACGTGGATACTAAAGGCTGATATCGGTTGTGGACCGGTCATTCCGCCCTTGCCGGGGCAGACCTGGGCAGCTGCCTCACCCTTCACAAACGTCACCGTAACGCTCGACCCGTCGTTTTTGCCATTGAACGTAAACGTTCCTCCGGGCGCCAGTGTCTGCTCGAATACCATTGAACCTGTACTCTTCACGGCGACCTTTGCCTGCGACGCGGTGCAGACCGTGCCGGTGCATCTGGTGCAGTCAGGTACGGTCTCGGTTACCACTGCATAATCTTCCACGAGCGGCAGGGGGACGCTCCGCGGGTCCCCCACAATATCGGTCACGAACGCCTCGTTGGGGCGTGAACCCACCAGTTTTGAGAGCGTGATCCACTGCCCTCCGGCACCCCCCAGGCTTGTTGCCACCGCCGTGTCGCCACTCCTGAAAACGGCAAATGCGGCGGCGTCAGGCACGGTCCCGGTCAGCGCGGAGGGGGGACTGGACGGTTTCCAGGAACAGACCGGCGCCCCTGTTGCGGGATAATCGCACCCGTACTGTTCGGGGGTATTGATCGTGAGCGTGTTCTTTGCTTCATTCACCGTGGATACCGGGCCCTTGTACGTGACCTCGAGGATCACTGCCGAAACCGGCGCAATGACCCAGCACAGGGCGAGTGCTGCGATGAATACGCCGCAGACAACCATTTGTTTCTTCATACGATACCTCACTGCCGGTGCGCTGCGCCACGAACCGGAGCAGCCACCTTATTGTAAATCGTTACATCGCCCTGACACCATAAAAAGGGCGAGGGTTTGCGGCGGGATTTTTCCTTTCGTGCAACTCCGCGGCTTTGTCGATTTCAGTCCCGTACTGCGGTTTTACAACGCGGTACCGCAGCCGGACCAGTCCGTTATCCTGTTGTTTTTTGATGGTAACGTTGGGGAGGAACTGCACCAAAACCCGGACTGACCAACGCGAACGTGAGGACGGACACAGGGAGTTTATCGGACTCATTTGAGAACAAAAAGGAGAAAATGATTAAGGCTTGAACTGCTCCTCCAGCCGTGCGATCCACATGACAGCAATAAAGATAAAGATGCCGATGGCGATGATGGCAAGCCCCTGCGGTTCGTCGCCATTTGGCGGCATGTACATTACATAGACACCATTTGCGATCACAAATAGGGCAATAAAAAAGGAGATGACTTTGATGGTAGCTTCCATACGCGTGCTCCTCTCAGTACGAAGTACTCACGATAGAGGATAATACGGGCTTTGCCCCACTTACACAAACCCGCCACCCTCACCAGGATGAACCCTGCATGAAGTCTCGCGGGTGACAAGGAACATGACAACCGCAAATGCACAGATTACAACCCCTGCCATGAATGCAAAGGAAAAGCCTGATGCCAGTGCAGCCAGCCGGAATTTCCTTCATTGACGAAACATCGCATGGTGGCAGGTGCTGGAGGGAGCCAAACGCAAAGAGCATCTCAAAGATAGCGACACCCATCACGGATCCCATATTCCATATGGTCATCATCAGGGGGGACACTGCACCGGTACATTCATCCAACCGGCTCGATGATATCCGGCGTATCGTTGACCGGTGCATTGACCAGCCCTGAGACGCGGTGCATCGCCATCATGCCGGCAGGGTAGGGGGCGAGCAGGGAGGCGGTGTCAGCCGGTGCGATGGGCTTGCTGCCCTACCCACCGCTCTTCGTGCTCGGGGAGCAGGATTGCCGGCATCCGGTCATGCACGGGTGCAACAAGGTCGTTGGGGTGGGTGGTGATGATCATATAGGACCGGATCACCGATCCATCGGGGCTCTTCCACGCATCATAGAGCCCGGCAAAGGCAAACAGGGGGGCGTCTTTTAAGAAAAAATAGTACGGAATTTTTTGTGCGCCGTCCTTCTTCCACTCAAAAAAACCGCTGGCAGGAACAAGGCAGCGCCGGTTTTTAACAAGCGACCGGAACGCCGGTTTTTCTGAAAGCGTCTCTGCCCGTGCGTTGATCATCCGGTATCCGATCGAGGGGTCCTTTGCCCATGACGGGATCAGCCCCCACCGCATCGGGACGAGTGCATTCCCGGTTTCGTGCACGACGATTAGCTGTTCGGTTGACGGTGCGATGTTAAAATGCGACCGGAACCCAAGTACGGGGTTGGTCACGCGGAACCTGTTGCCGAGGTCATCGATGCAGAGGAGCGAATACCTGCCGCACATCGTTGATTTTAGATTAGAGAACTCCCCCTATTTGGGAGTGACGGGTGCAGCGTGTAATACCGGCACAACCTGTTCTCATGCCTTCTTACAAGTGTACGATGTCAGAGGGGTCGTCAACCAAAAAAAGGCATCACAGCTTTCTATTTTTAGTCCATTTCCCTTTGCTGCACCATCCCGCATTTCAGGCACCACCAACCAAATGGAAGCCATACCTGCTTGCCGGTCTTTCAGGTATCTTTATTTAATAATACCAAACATGAATTATTGATTTCAGGGAATTCATAAGTAAACTCAATCTCCATTCCACCATAAGGGATCCGGAAATCCTGCAATGCTGAACCACTCATGAAGCCAGAGTCTCTGCTCCTGGAGAAAGCAGGGTACTTGTTTTCATCAGTACGCTAATGATTAAATTTCATCATTCAATTTGAGAATGGTTTTGTATCATTGTGATAGTGTTAAAAAAACAGGAGGAGAAATAACATGCCGGAAGCAGTGAAGATTCGTTTCGTATGGCTGAAAATTATGTATGCATATACCCTCATCGGAGCCGGTGGTTTTGGTCTGGGGATACTGCTCATGCCGGGCCAAATGACAAAAATGATGGGGTTCCCGGCGCAGGATCCGATCACTCTTGGCATCGCTGGCAGTGTGTTTTGTGCATTTGCGTTATTATCAGTGCTTGGTTTGAGATCCCCGCTCAAATTTGCACCGGTACTATTACTTCAGCTCTTTTATAAACTGATTTGGTTTATTGCTGTGATTGTACCGCTTGTCATCTCACAACAATTCCCGGGATATGCGGTCGTGCTTGCAGTAATATTCATGACATATATTATTGGAGATTTGATAGCGATTCCGTTTCCTATTGTTTTTGCTAAAGAAGCCGGTCAATAATACTTCCTTTTTACGCTTACGTGTTCATAATCTGCCCATATTCCGGGCATCACTACTCGATCGCTTGCCATAATTCAAGACCGCTATCTTTTCAACGGACATTTACCATGATCCCAGAAAGGGCAATCCTTTTCGATACACGTACCTAACGTGCGTAATTGGTTGGTAGAATGTTCTAAAAGCATTCTCCAGTTTTCTAAGGGTTTGTCTGGTGACCTGCAGAACCACGTTCCCATGTGCAGTAATTCAGACCATCATAATCAAAGTGTTTTGCATACTTTAAAAATACCGGAGCAGTATCATCTCACCGACAGGGCACTTCGGCTACACCTGCAATTCGTCCAGATACGGCATAAGAGCAATAATGTACACCAGCGCGGGGACGTTAGGGTTGGCGGCAATCTCGGCAACGTTTAAAATCTCAATCATGATCGGATGTGCCTGCATGACCCCTTGGAACGCGGGATCGTTTTCATGGACAAACCTGAGGAAGTCCCCGATGCGGACATAGGGGCGCTCAAACTCGGGCACATCGCGGAACTTGTGGATGACCAGTTCAAGGGCTGTAGAGCGGGCGAGCTGCTCGTCAAAGAACAGGTACACCGCGATGCCATACGTTCCGGCAGCCGCGGCAAGCTCGCGGATATCGACCTTCTTTCCGGGCGCAAACCCAAGGGGGGCAAGTTTTTCGGCAGGAGTAGTACCAGGAAGGGTACGGTAGGCATCCGTCGTCATTCTATCATGCGTACGGTGTGGATCTTTGTATAGATTTGGGTTTTTTACCAAGCCCTGTACTGCTCTCACTGCACCCACCGCATGCTCTCGCATCTCTGCCGATAGACGGGGGTCATTTATGTCCGGTTATGCACCGGTGAAGAACAGGCAGGGGGGAGCGGTCGCAGTGCCCGGCACCGATATGGCCATGGCGTCCGTGCTCACGCACGGAAACCCCAGCCTCTGTCACCTGCTGGGATTCATGTAAACGGAATTTTTCAGAAAAAAATTAATAAAAAAAACAGTCGACTCTTTTCCTATTTGCCCTGCCCGTGGAGATAGATGTATAAACCTGCAGGAGGAAGGACTCTCAAACGTAATAACAGATGGACTACTGAGGTAAAAACCATGGGTGAGATGAAAAAGTACATTGCTGAACTGATCGGGACGTTTGTCCTCGTCTTCTTTGGAACCGCGAGTGCGGTTGTTGCAGGCGCTTCAATCGGGTTTCTGGGGATCTCCCTTGCCTTCGGGCTTTCCGTGCTTGTCATGGTCTATGCAATCGGCCCGGTTTCAGGGTGCCATATCAACCCGGCGATCACAATCGCCATGCTTGTCAATAAGAAAATCCCGTCAAAGGATGCGGTCATCTATATCATTGTCCAGTGCATCGGTGCGATCATCGCCTCGGCACTCCTGCTCGTGATCATGACCGGGCATCCCGGCTACGATCTCGCGACCAACGGGCTCGGGCAGAACGGGTACGGGGTGGCATCACTCGGCAATTTCTCCTTAGCATCGGGGTTCATCGCCGAGGTTGTGCTGACATTTGTCTTCCTGATCGTGATCTTCGGGGCAACGAGCAAGGCAGCCCCGCAGGGATTTGCCGGTATCGCGATCGGGCTTGCGCTGACCATGATCCATCTCGTGGGCATCCCAATCACCGGGACCTCGGTAAACCCTGCCCGCAGCCTTGGCCCGGCGATCGTTGCCGGCGGAACTGCGCTGACACAGCTCTGGGTATTCCTTATTGCACCGGCCATCGGCGCCCTGATCGCCGCGGTTGTCTGGGACTACGTGTTCGAAAAGATCGGCGCCCCTGTATGAACGGGATTGTCTGCGATGTTCCCCTGATGGGCAGTCCCTCTCTTTTTTTATAAAATCAAAAAACCCGACAGTCTTTTTGGTGCAACCGCGCCATACGCCAGGTGCCGCAATTCGATCGCTTGCCCGCTGATTGCGATCAGTCTTCAATCCTGATGATCGAGACCGGGCAGAAGAGGGCCACGGCTTCACAGGCACTTGCTTCAAATTCTTCGGTAAGCAGACCTTCTGCAATGTTACCGTTGAGCCGGAATTTTTCGACAATCTGGCTGAAGGTGTCCTCCGGGTTCGGTTCAAATAGTTTGGGGCACGTGTCCGAGCATGTCCCGCAGCTGGTACAGTTTGAACGATCAATGACCACTTTCACAAAAACCCATACCATTACTGTCGCAATAAAGATACCTCCTGCCCTCAGTGCACCACGTACAGGAGAGGTTTTTTTTGATTCCGGTTCGCTGAGTGTTGAAGAAAACCTGGTTTTTAGTGTATTTTTTTAGATTAAAAAAATTACAAGGAATTAAAGATGGAAAGATATAAAGAATTTAAATTAAAATAAAATACCTGAGGAACATGGAGAAGAGAGAGAGAGTATTAATGACATTCGGTGTTCTCTTGCTGCTATTCCTGACGATAATTCTCACCTTATTTGGCGCCTATAAGATTGTTGCTCAGTATCATGATTTTACCTATGCGGTTCTCTCGATTCTGGTTGCTCTTGGCATTACCGCGGTTGGGTATTTCCTCATCTTGGGCATACATACTGAAGAGAGTTGATGGCTGCCGTTCCGAAAACTCGCTTTCTGATGAATCTTCTGTTTTACCATACCATGTGCATGTTGGACACCAACAGCCGACCATTTACCCACCAGCTGCGATTATTCTTCAATCCTGATGATCTGTACCGGGCAGAGATCCGCAGCTTCACGGGCACAACTTTCCAGTTCTGCCAAGGATGAACCTTCTGAAATGTTGCCATTGAGCCGGAATTTCTCGATAATCTGGCTGAAGGTGTCTTCTGGATTCGGCTCAAATAATAAAGGACATGTATCCGAACACGTCCCGCAGCTCGTACAGTTAGCCCGATCAATAATCACTTTCACAAAGCACTCATACTGTTCCTGTCGCAATAAAAATAACTCCCCGACTCCTGGCACCACCGACCGCCTGCCACGCCGGTTTGCCAGCCCATTCACCGACTCAGAACGTTCTGCACGAATGCCCCGATATGGTCGATTGCTTCCTTTCCTTCGGGCACGTGGTCGGCAAACACCTGCCAGCAGTGGAACATGTCGCGCCAGAGCTCGAAGAGAACCGGCACCCCTGCCCACCGCGCCTTTTTTACAAATACCGTGATATCGTCAATTAACATCTCGTGCGTGCCTGCCTGGATGTAGAGCCGGGGGAGCCCGCGAAGGTCGGCGCAGACTGGTGACGCAAGCGGGTCAGCCGGATCATGCCCCGCAAGGTACATGGTGCGGATGGCATAGAGCCGTGCCGCGGAAACCCAGTCGTTATCCTGGTTTTTTGTCACTGATTCGCCGGCAAACATCATATCAATCACCGGTGACATGCAGACTGCCGCCGGCGGTAGGAGTATCCGCTGGTCCCGTGCGGACAGAAGCAGGTCGAGCACGAGAGTTCCACCTGCGGAAATGCCAACCGGCACAATCCGGTGCGGCGGGTAACCGTGGGAGATCAACCAGCGGTACGCGACGACCGCATCCGCGACAGCAGAAGGGAAGAGGTGTTCCGGCGCCAGCCGGTAATCAAC
This sequence comes from Methanoregula sp., assembly GCA_026394605.1. GTDB lineage: Archaea > Halobacteriota > Methanomicrobia > Methanomicrobiales > Methanospirillaceae > MVRE01. Next base: position 21,799 of record JAPKXY010000033.1, on the reverse strand, counting down.
GGAAAAGACCCGCGCCCGGGCAGCGTGCGCGATCCGCATGCACAGCCCCACGTGGTCCGCTGTCGACCCGATAGTAAAACCACCGCCGTGGAAGAACAAAACAGTGCGGTCCGGCGCGGATGCCGGCACCGAGATCCAGAAACCCTGCACACCCCCGCCAATCGCCACCCGTTCCAAGACCGGGAGTTCACCTGCCCCTTCCTGCACCCCGGTATAAAACGCGGAGAACTCCTTTCTTACAACTGCTATCGGTTTGTTTGCATCGGGCGCATGGGACCTGATGATTTCGAGGAGCTCGTCGTGATCCATTCCTATTCAATGAGGTACTGGTGACGGGGGGGTGATAAAGGATGTGGGATAGGGAGCCTGTGCGTGCCCTCACCGGATACGCATCAGGCTGAGTACCTGACCGATCGAGGAGCGGATCGCGGGATCCTCATCTGCATCAGAGAACCGGTCCTTCAGCCCGCTGATTGCACCGTAACTCCGGATCGCAGCAAGTGCCGCGACGACTCGCTCCCGTGTTGCAGGATGCTCGCCCTTATCATTCAGGCGCTCGATTAGGACCTGTACTGCCCGGCCACTCCTAAGTTTACGGAGCCCCTCGATCGCATGCCTCCGGATTTCCGCATCCCCATCATTACAGCATTCCATAAGGGCACGCACCGCCCTGGGATCGTTGCTTTCACCCAGTGCGATCACTGCCCCGATCCTGTCTTTCTGCCTTTTGTCATCCCGTGCTTCATCGATGAGACGGTAGATCCCGCCCGTTCCAGGCAGGGAATCAAACCACTCATTGACCGATTCTTCCACACACATACCCATGATAACCCCACAACGAAATTGTTCAGAATCAATACGCTGGTTCCGCCTGAATACCGGCAGAACATTCAATACCCTTTACACGATGAAAAATAGCTGCCGCTTACTAATAGCGGCTCTAACCTGACCACACCGAATAGTTGCTTGAAGAGGCGGTTGGTACATCGCATTATACTGTTCGCACCGATTATAAATAATTAATCATGACAGATTCCACCACTGGCGTACGTCCGCACAGCAGTACGACACTGCCAGCCCTTTTTTAAACACGGCCGGGAGCACGGCATTCATGGGACCGCTGGACCCCCCAACAATGAACTATGCATTGCCTGCCGATACCATAGCGCTGGGGGTGCCCATTGCGGTTGCACAAAGGATGGCGGAGAATATCCCGCTCTCGTTTGTCACCAGACGTCCTGATGTTGCATTCCCACAGAAACGTCGGACCGGATCATTCGGACACCATGTTCTCCAGGTACGGGAGCGCAGGGGATCGTACTGAGGTCTGATCAGATAGTTTAATAATTGGCAATCGTGAGAATGGAGAGTATGCAAAAAGTTACAAGCAGCAAGAAGATGGAGAACGGCATCGTCGTGTTCTGGATAGAAAAGGGTGACAAGAAGTACGATTCTTTTAATTATTCAGAACTGATCGACTCAAAGATCAATGCCCTTGACCTGCTGGACCACCCCACGTCATACCAGATTGATGTCGAAGGGCACAAGCTCGTCGTGAAAAAATAAGCCGGCTGTACGAAAAAACCGAAAGGGGTCATCTTCTAGTCACTCATCCCGTGCAATCATTGCGTCGGCTTCAGGGGAAGGTGGGGATGTGGGGGATGTTCATGGGGCAAATTCCTGCATAAGCATTCATCGGTGCTGTCGGCAGAACTGCCCTTAATCCCGATATTCTTTTTTTTTTAATTTTGTCCTGTGCGATGATCTCTTTGAGTACCTCTTCAATAAAAGGGGACACGGCAGTCACGGCGGGGCAGGATCTGTTTTTTTAAAAAGGTTGTTATGCCGGGTGGGAATACAGCACCGTTGTTGGCAGCGCTGATGGCACCTTGAACACAAGAACATTCAGTGATGTATCCATCGGGTCAGTTACTTGATGTTTATCGAATATGCTGCGGTCTTCTGGAGTATTGAGAGATAAATTGTTTCCTGTTGTCCGTTGATCTCACAGTACTTTTTGTTGATACAAGCGGTCCGATGCTGATACCGTCTCCAAACTTTGTCGTTGTCCCGGTCAGCGTATAGGTTCCAAAATAGTTATTGCACCCGCCATACCCGGTCAGGCTCCCGTCAGCGTTGAATACCAGAGTGATTTCCGTTGTCGGCTGGAGCGGAACCGTGCCTTCCTGAATTGCCATGGTGGTAAGGATCCATTTTCCAAAGAATACCGGAGGGTGTTGCACAATCGTCGGCGCTGCGGTTGGGACAGGTGTTGGGGGTGGCGTTGCTGGCGTTTGGGTCGGCGTTATACATCCACAGGCAAGCAAAGCAAGGATTGCACAAAAACCTATCATGAGATATATTTTTTTCATAATGGGGATAATTTTCTGATATTATTTAAACCATATCTTCCATTAATGCCCGCTATTTTCGGTATCTGACAATCGTTCGATCTTCTCATACTGGTTGCCGGTACCCATCCACCATCACTATTGACCCGGTGGACGCCCGGTCGCGAATAGGTACAATCGTTTTGTATTCTTCGCAGCTGAAGCACTGCACCAGATCTTCTTTTGTGGAAAACTTAATGATGAGGACGCACTGGGGATGCCAGTTGCCGGTGATCGGCGTCACCGTCCCGCCCCGGACCAGGTTCCGGCCATAGTGGCGCTCAATTATGGGGGCGACGCGGGCAAGGTACTGGGAGAAAAGAAGCGGTATCGTTGACGGTAATATCAACCAGAGCATATATTGGCATGGGGATCAGACTCATCAGGTAGTCCGGGGTCAGCGTTTTGAACCGGTTCTGGTTAACTTTTTTGACGGCTTGATCGATCCGGGCGGGTTGGTATGCGTGGGCAGCTCATCGCCATGGGGATGGGAATGAGGGGTGTGCCTGGGGGCGAGTTTTGATTTTTTCTGGGGTTTGTGCGGGGGATGGGGGAGCGGATGGGCTTCCGGGTGGTGCTTTTCCTCCTCCTGATGGCGCTTTTTGTCCCGGCTGGTCCTTGACCTGGTTCGGGACTGGTAGTCGTGGGGCGTCGGGCTGGACGCTCGTCTCGGTGCCATAGTTTGTGGTGGGATACCCAGTGATAAAATGATATTTGTCATAACCAGCCGGCATGCTGCTGCAGATTGTTGCCGTGTATCAGGGCGTTTTTTGCGACAGTTTCCGCTTTATGCGCCCTGCCGCATCAAGGCACCAGAGTGCTCCTTTTGCCACATTCACCTTCACGCCCATTGTCCTGCCCTCCATTTCTTGTGAGACAGTTTTCATCAGCGCCGGGATCGGTAGGTGCTGGGGGCAGATCGTTTCACATTTCCCGCACCGCCGGCAGAGCCCGGCGTACGATTTGTCCCCGAGGATCCCGCCAAGCCGCCCGATATACAGGGATTTTGCCGTGCGGTCGCGGGGAAAGAGGTGGTGTGTATTATAGATCGCAAAGCAGCCGGGTATGTCGACTCCAGCCGGGCAGGGCATGCAGTACCCGCAGCCGGTGCAGCCGACCTTCATCAGCTGTATATAGGTGTCACGCACTCTGCTGATGATAGCGAGCTCGTCCTGCGTGAGCGAGTTGGGGAGGGTTGCCCCGGCTTCCTTCAGGTTCTCATCAATATGCACCTCATTATTCATGCCAGAGAGAACGACCGTGACTTCGGGATGGTTCCAGACCCAGCGCAGGCCCCACGCCGCCGGTGACCGTTTCACCGATGACTCGTCCCAGATCTTACGGATCTCATCCGGCACCGGCCCGGCAAGGTTGCCGCCCCGGAGCGGCTCCATGACCATGACCGCGAGCCGGTGTGCTGCTGCGTACTTCAGCCCCGCGGTCCCTGCCTGGTTGTGCTCATCAAGGTAATTGTACTGAATCTGGCAGAACTCCCAGTCATACGCGTCCACAATCTCCTGTAACGTTGCCGTATTTCCATGGAACGAGAACCCGGCGTTTTTTATCCGTCCGTCTTTTTTTGCCGCATCAAGGAACTCCCGCACACCAATGTTCTTTAATTTCTCCCAGCTCTCCCTGCTTAGGCTGTGGAGCAGGTAGTAGTCGATGTAACTGGTCTGCAGGGTTTTGAGCTGTGCGGCAAGGATCCGGTTCATATCCGCCCTTTCATGGACTGACCATGGCGGGAGTTTGGTCGCAATCCGGACTTTTTCCCGGTAGCCATGGGCGAGCGCTTTCGCAAGCACCGGTTCGCTCCTGCCGAGGTGGTACACCGGCGCCGTATCAAGGTAGTTGACGCCATGGTCGATGGCATAACGGATCTGCCGTGTCGCACGCTCTTCATCAACGCCCCCCGTCTTTGTGGGGGACAGGCGCATGCAGCCAAAGCCGAGAATTGAGAGTCTGTCCCCGGTTTTTGGGACGGTCCGGTATAACATGGGGAATACCTGGATGAGAGGTTGTCGTGCAAGCCGATAAGGGTGAGGTGCCGGTGGTGTACGGGTGGGCGTCGCTCCCCATCCACCCTGCACACACCGGTCCGTTACCCTCAGCCCGCCCTGCATCAACTGGTAATGTACTTATTTGTTCACGGACTATTGTTAAATGAATCAGACTGGTGGGGACTATGGATGTCGTAGGCTTTGGGAAAACACAGGAGGAGAAAGACCAGCTCGTCATCCTTGCCATGCTCTGCATGAGCGCCGGGATTTTCGCTGCCGACGTAATCATCCAGCCCGGGTTTGTCATTTGGGGCCTGTATCTTGTGCCGCTCCTCATGTCGATCTGGCTTGCCTACCGTTACTCCCCGTTCTTTACGGCGATGCTGATATCCGGTGCCCTCCTGCTCGGCGGCTTTGCGGGACATGCCCGCCTTGACCCGTCTGAACTCCTGGACCGGATCGTCTTTGTCCTGATAATGGCGGTTGTGGCAATCCTCATCTGGGAGATCCGGAGCAACCAAGTGAGCCTTGAACGGGAAATTGCCGAGCGCCGCACCGCACAGGAAAAGTTAGAGGATTTAACACACACCCTTGAGATCCGCGTGGCAGACCGGACCCGCGAGCTGTCCGAAGTAAATGAGCTTTTGAAAAATGATATCATCGAACGTGCAAAGAGTGACAGGGCGCTGCGGGCGGCAAACCAGAAACTCAACATCCTCTCATCCGTGACAAGGCATGATATCCTGAACAAACTGATGGCACTGCTCACGTTCCTTGACCTGTTAAAAGAGGAGGCACAAACGAATCCGGTGATTCTTGAGTATACCAATAAGGAACTTGAGATTGCCGGGGCAATCCAGCGGCAGATCGAGTTCACGCGGGATTACCAGGACCTTGGGGTAAAATCGCCGGCATGGGAGGATGTCGCGGCGGTCATTCGGCGGGCGGCAGAGACGCTGAAAGTCGGCGGGGTTGCCCTTGATATTGCGATCAGGGGACTGCAGGTCTATGCCGATCCCCTTATCGAAAAAGTCTTCTACAACCTCATGGAGAACTCAATCCGGCACGGCGAACACGTCACCACTATCTCGTTGTGGTATTTCGATACTGACAGCGGTGTGGTGATTGTCTATGCCGATAACGGCGTTGGCATTATCGCTCAGGACAAGGACCGCATCTTTTTTAGGGGGTTTGGGAAGCACACCGGTCTCGGGATGTTTTTGTGCCGCGAGATCCTGTCCATCACCGGGCTCACGATACATGAAACCGGTGAACCGGGGAGGGGGGCACGGTTCGAGATCACCGTGCCGGCAGAGTACTGCCGGATTGTCCCAAAGGCTGGCTGAAGCGTTACCGTACATTGCCAGGACCGATAAAGAACCGCTGTACCGGCAGACCTTGTCCATCTAACCCCGCGGTTCAACGTTCACACTTCCGGTTTCATTTTAAAAACCGCACCCATTTTGCCAATACTAAGCTCCTGCATAAAAATTATGGATCAGGGTGCATGGAACACCCGCACACCAAGATTTGGAGAAACACCATGAACTCAACAACCCTCCTCAAAGGAACATTCCTTGCGTTCTGCCTTGTCAACCTGCTTACACTCCCGGCAGCCGCGACACAAAACGGCAAGGGAATGGATGTAAAAGGATAGGCAACCGATCAGGGATTAAAAGATAATCTCTGGAACAACCACATAACGTACCGGCTGCAGGCGTTTGACATGCACGTCCAGCATGTAAATGATGCAATCAGGATCCTCAAGAACCACAACGCCGAGCTTCGCGAGCTCGCAAAGCAGTTCTTCAAAGAGATGAGATGCGCCATCAGTGAGCACTATGGTGCAACCGGTGCTGCGGGCACTGCACCCGCAACGGCTTTGTAGATGTCCTCGACGGTCTTGATGAAATGCAACTGCACGAGGATGACGTTGACGTCTTCGGGTTTTTCGATTGTTACCGTTGTGAACTGGAGAGTTACGGTCAAGGTTTCACCATTCAGGGATGGAGTCGAAGGGGGTTATATGAGTTATCGTGCGATGATGCAACCAAAGGTTGCCACGAATACAGCGTGCTTGTCCGGATGCTGGGCGGCACGGTCTCACGGAAAGGAGATAGCACGATTTCGTGTCCAAACCAAACGAGCCGGTCGTAGCAAAACCAGCTGGTTTAACAATCGTTAATCCTTTGTTGTTACCGAAATTGGCGGATTTTCTGCCGTGCGCTCCAGTGGAACATAAGGGGTATAAAAGTATTATGAATTTGCCGGAATAATTTTTGCGGCACGCAATTTTGGTAAAATCCGAAAAGCCCTATGCCGGCGGCATAATTTTTACGCTCGATACGTGCCCCTTTTTTTCAGCGCATCAGGGTGGTGCATATGCGATACAGTTTGCAAGCGGTGCGATCTTTACCTGCTGCCACCACACCAGCTGCGGCGGCGGGATGCAGCGCTGGCAGGAGCTGCATGCCCGGTTCAAGCCGTCATACAGGAACACGTTGAAAACACTGATATAGCAGGCAATCAGCGTCGAGGGGCAGCGTCCAGAGCCACGGGACATGCAGAAAAACCGGTTGCGATCGACGGCGATAAACCGCTGGCTGATTTATCTAAACAGTGCCAGCCCGTGCAGGACTCCCCGACGGGATCCGCCCCATCCTATGCCCTCACGGATGCCGGCACTGCGGAACCGGCTGATCGCACGGTATGGCGACACCGTCCGCTCAGTGCTGCGTTCAATTCATGGTTTCTCTGGAATGGAAAAATCTGGCAGCGGACGATGTGGGCAGGTGTTCATATGTGCCACGGTGTTCGCCCGGTCCATCACACACGAAGCGGCGCAGGCAGAGTCAATTGGACAGATCCAGGCGCTCACCCGTATTTGTGGACATGGTTTATGATCCATGGCGGGACTCAGGGTATAATTTAGTGTACTATAGATATATAGTGATGAAAAGCATCATACTTCTGAGGATGTGACGTGCCCCCCGCTGAAACAAAGCTAAAGAAAAAAATATGTACGCTTTGTTATGGCACGGGTACTATTAACCATCCAAAAGGCATAAAATTGCCGTGCCCCAATGGATGCAACGGCTTGTATTCACATTCCCGTTGAAAGCATGTATAGCGGAAAAGGAGACCCTGCATACACGAGCAGGGAAATATCATCCCTATTCTTTTTTTGTTCTTTCCGGCTGGTTACGCACTGCGGTAATCAGGCTTGATCATGTACCCGCAGCAGGTCATCGACTGCATCCAGCCAGATTCGCTTTGCCTCGGCCGGGTCCATGCCGATCATCACGTCAAACATCAGGCCATTGATCAGCGCATCGCAGGCCCCGGCAAGGGTCCTGGAATTGATTGAGGAGTGGATCAGCCCCTTCTTCTTCTGTTCGTTAATGAACTGTTCAATCACGGCAAGGTCGCCATACCGGTCCTCGCGGAGGATCGTGCGGAGGGACTCGTTGTGGATGGCGACTGCCATGACATCGTTATAGATCTCCATGGACTTGTGGATATAATTTAAAAGGGAGTCAAAGAGCACGGCCGCCCCCTGCATCATCTCCCGGCCTTCAAACGACTGCTCGAGGATCCCGGCAAGCTCCTGCCGCTGGAATTCCGCGGATGCCGCAAAGAGGTCGACCTTGCTTTTGTAGTACTGGTAGATTGACGCCTTCGTGACCCCAAGGCATCCGGCAATATCGTCCATCGTAGTGGCGGAGTAGCCTTTCTCCATAAATAGCAATGAGGCCTCCTGCACAATCTTTTTCCTGACCTCATCCCGGTATCCCGGATACATCTTTGGCATGGTTCCCTGCTCAGAATCATTGTTACTGGGAGTAATTAAAATTACCCAGAGTAAGTTTAATAACCCTTGGTTACTAACATATTGAGAACAGCCCATAAAACGAGGACATTTATGATCGGTCAAACAAGCCCCCCGAACTACCGGATCGGCGTATTCACCACCTGCATCGTGGTGGCTGCATGCATGCTCATTCTCATGGTCGCGGTCCCCCCGGCCAGCGCGGAGTCCGATGCACCGACCGTGTTTGTTGAGAACTACACCATATCACCGCAGGTACTGGCACCCGGAGATTATGGCACGCTCACGGTTGTGATCAGGAATACTGCCGGTACCGCAACGCTCAGAGAATCATCGGGCATCATCTCCGGAGGAGAATTCACGACCGTAAAGAGTGTTGACATCCCCACCCAGATCGACACGATCAGCCTTCAGGGTAATGGGATTATAGTAATCTCCAATTCGTACCAGCGGTTCGGCTCAATTGGCCCCGGCCAATCGGCAGCCGTCACCTTCGCGTTTAAGGCCCCCGCAAAGGAGGGCATCTACTTCCCCGAGGTCTGGGTGGACATCAACGGCGGCCAGAACGTCCGCTACCCGGTCCCGGTCAATGTCAATGCTAGGAACCAGGTGCTCCGGGCACCTGCCATCGTTGTTACAAAATTCCTTCCTGACAACGTGAACCCCGGTGAGAGTTTCTCGGTGCAGCTGAACCTGAGAAATGCCGGACTGCTCCGCGCAGGCCAGGTTCTCCTCTCAATAAACACGAGCACCAGCTCGATTGGTGTCAAAGGGTCAAACACGCTGGTCATCAATGATCTGGAAGGCGGGGCATCAAAGGATGTCATAATCGACTTTTTAACCGATAATAAAGCGCCGCTCGGCCTTCAGAAGGTCAACCTCCTCTTTACGTACCAGCTCCCTGACGGCTCGGCAAAACAGCAGACTGAAGTGATCGAGGTTCCGGTCAAGGGAAAGGCTGAATTAGGGTTTGTATCAGTCGATACCAACCCCGCGCGGCTGGCTGAAAACACACCGTTTGATCTCACGATCCGGATCGAGAACACGGGTACCGGGGAGGCAAAGGAGGTCTCGGCAACGATCGACCTGGCGGCTGAAGGCAGGAAAGAAGCCTTCATCGGAAAGATCAAGCCCGGGAATGACGCTCCTGCTGTCTTCCTCCTTGAAGGGACCGAAGCCGGCAACCACCCCTTTACCCTGAACGTGACATACACCGATGACATGGGTGTCCACACGATGATCCGGCAGATGACTGTGCGGGTCACAGCGAATGACACATCCGGTACGATCATCCTTGTCATCGTCATCCTTGGCATCCTTGGGTTTGTCGCCTACCGGTACTGGTACCTGCCCAGGATCAATGGCGATGGGAAGTTCCCATGGGTAAAAAAGAACTGAAGGTAGCGTTCCTGTTGGCGCTGCGTTCGCTCCAGCGGGGAAGCCGCTCAAGCGTGATCCTGACCGTCCTGATTATCGGGATGTGCTTTACCAACATGATCTTCCTGCCCTCCATGATCAACGGGATAGGCCAGAGTATCACCAAACAGATCGTGGATTATGAGGTGTCAAATGTCCTCGTCAGCCCCAAATCGGGCGACCAGTACATCACCGACATTGGCGCAACGCTCGATCTTATCAATGGCATGCCGGGCGTGCAACGGGCTTCACCCCAGTATTCGAAGGGGGCAACCTTCAAGTACCGGCAGCGGGTTCTCGGGGTCACCGTGCGTGCCATAACTCCCCTGGATGAGAAGGAAGTATCCCCGGTCTATTCCAAAATGGTTGCCGGCAGTTATCTCGGGGAAGGAGATACCGGTGAAGTGATCATCGGGAGACCAATAGCCGGTGACCCGTCTATCAGTCAGGAATATGAATTCCAGCCGTCGCTGGGGGGGGTCCGGGTCGGGGACTCGATCACCATTGAATACAGCAACGGGTATACGAAAGACTACCGGGTAAAAGGCATTTATGCGACCGGCTGGAGCCCCGTAGACAGCGGGGCGTATGTCACCTGGGCGGACATGGAGCAGGTGGAAGGAAAGACGCTGGACAAGGCGGATTCGATCACGGTCAAAACAAAACCCGGGTATTCCGAGCAGTTCATCAAGAACGAACTCCTCCAGTACGGGGTAGGGGTGACTGGGAAAGTCCAGACCACTTCGGACCTGTTGAGTAAGAGCATGGGGCGGGCTCTCCAGAGTTTTGCAATCATCAACATGGTGTCCCTGATTGTCAGTGTCATCATTACGACGGTCGTGCTGTTCATCGTCATCACCATCAAAACCATCAACAGCCGCAAACAGATTGGGATCCTAAAGGCGATCGGTGTGGATAAGGAAGTCATTATGCATAACTATGGGTTCCAGGTCATTATTCTCGGCATACTTGGCATTATTCTTGGGATCCTCATAACGCTCGCTCTCGCAACGTACATGGCATATCACCCCATCGTCACGCCGGAATGGTCTGCCACCCTGTATATCACACCCCTGGATCTTCTCATAAACTCCATGATTTTGTTCATCGCAGCAATTGTGGCCGGGTATGTCCCTGCCTACCAGGTCTCCCGCGAGGATATCCAGACCGCCATGAGGGCCTGATATGATCGAGATCTCGGATTTACGGAAAACCTACCACATGGGAAATGTCGAAGTCAAAGCCCTTGACGGGATCACGCTCGATATCGCAAAGGGCGAATTCCTCGGCATCATGGGGCCGAGCGGCAGCGGCAAGACCACGCTTTTACACATGCTGGGTCTGCTGGACCTGCCCACATCCGGGAGGATTGTCATCGACGGGATGGATATCTCCCGGCTCACGGATTACGAGAAGACGATGTTCAGGCTCTATAAGCTCGGGTACATCTTCCAGGACTATGCACTGGTACCCGATCTAACAGTGATGGAGAATGTCTCCCTGCCGGCCATGCTGCGGAAACGGGAACTCTCCGGTGGCCAGCAGCAGCGGGTCTCGCTTGCCCGGGCGATGGTGAACAAGCCGGAAATCCTCTTTGCTGATGAGCCGTGCGCAAACCTCGATTCGGAGAACTCAAAGGTGGTGCTCGAACTCTTCCGGGAGATCAACGAGACCATGCACCAGACGATCGTGATGGTCTCCCACGAGGACTGGCACAAGGAATATTTTCACCGCATTGTCTACCTGCGGGACGGCATGCTCGACCTTGCGCGAAACCAGTGAACATGAAAAAAAGGGATATGCCGCCGATCTGCCATCCCGCACCACTGTATCTTTTTTTCCTGAAGGCTTTATGTCATCCTGGTGACCAATGCTCATGAAGTGAGGTGCCTCTATGATACCAGCGCGCTCCGCCGCCATCACAATCCTGTGCATCGTATGCTTTTCTATCCTTGTTCTTCCCGTCTGTGCTGCCGATGCAACGTCATCGCAGTCCGGTACCGATGTGGTCACGCGGGGCCAGCGGTTCACGGTGACCGTGACCGGGCGGCCGAACACGCCCTACTATGTCTGGGTGGCACGGACATTTTCCATGACCGGTGAATACGGGGACCGTCCTCCGGTCATCGTTGGCAGCACGGAGAACGTGGCACAGGATTCCCCCGGTGGGCCTTATCCCATCGGATCGTATGCCTATCGCGGTGGGAATGGCCGCACGATCATTGAAGATGTGGCACCTTCAACAGCCGACATCTCAAACACGCGGTATTATGCGCTCGTGACAACGGACGCGGCCGGGCGTGCCATTGTCGCGTTCCAGACGTTGCCCGGTACGGCAGAAAAGACATTTTCGATCCGACAGGATAATCCCCAGTATTCTGATTCAGGCACCGTGATGCTGGAACTCGGGGGCACAACGAAAAAACCGGTGATTACAACCGCCCCGCCGACCACCATCCCAGCAACTCCGCCGCCTGCGCCAGGTCCCACGCCGGAACCCACTCACCTTACACCACTATCGCAAACACCAACTCCGACACACGCGACGCCATGGGACACCATGATTGTCATCCTTGCGGTGGGGCTGGGCCTGCTTGGTAGAGGAAAACGGTAATTTTTACCGGCCGGTTGGTGTGTACACCTCGCAATTATTCAGCCGGACTGCTGTCGCTCCTGAGTACCCAATCACTCATTTTATTGATATTTTTTTTTATGGCGTTTTAATAATGACTGAACCGGAACCTATGCCATTGCTGACAAGAAAAACGGTGATAAAACTGTTAGGTAATTCCCGTCAGCCATCCTGACAGGGGTTATCTGTGGGAAGAATCCTGTACCAACTATTTGGATTCCCATTTTAAAAGAAGACGGGATCACCGGATAATGTACATCCATTAAGAACGCTGCATTCTGCCTGTCACCTCCTGTTCGACGGACAACGCTGATTTTTTTTATAAAGGGTATACAGGGTTTTTTTAAAAGATGCAATGCACCGCTGCCTTGCACGAATTAATAATATTCTATGTCAAGTTTCAACCCGGGAGGAGACTTTAAAATTATGCGAACGTTCACATGTAAACAAAGCGGGATGAACTGTTCATTCGAAGCGATCGGCAACACGGATAACGAACTCGCGAGAAAGATAATAGATCATATGGAATCTGCCCACAACATGCAGGTAATACCACCCGAACATCTGATGAAGGTAAAAAACGCGATAAAATAATAATCTCCTTTTTTTGTGGCAACGTTATTTTTTTCCTGATTTCATTCATATGCTAACCTCATTACAGGCAACATAAACCACATCCACAACATTCCGATAATGCCATCACAGACAAATTCCACAGCGATAGATACCAAGAGCGGGACCATCACCAACACCGGTCCCACTGCACGCTGCACCCTGAAACTCAGGGGGTGGCATTATAGCGATCGAGCCGTGTTTGTTTGAGGAACGGGAAAAGTAATTTTTATCCCAGATGGTTAGTATGCACAGCCTGCAGGGATTCCGAGGGGCTGCTGCCGTTTCTGATTATCGGGTCACTCGTTGTCAGGGTATATTTTTACCTGGAACCATTCCACTGCACCCCCTGCCATTGTTATGCTCCATGTTCTCACCAAAAAACTCCCAATAAATCCCATATAGGACTTATAAAAGCAAAATAAAAGATTAAATGACGTGCATTGCAAACCTACAAATATTTATATAGGTTGATGTAATTATACATTTAGTACCATCTGGAGGAGTTATGGAAGCAACCGAACGGGCACTTGCCAGGATCAAAATACACCCGTACGAACAGGAACTCAACCGGATTAAATCATTTCTCAAAGGGAGTCACAGGGGATATACGGTAACTGAGATTTCCCGGAGTATTGAAATAAACCGTAACTCAGTGGCAAAATATCTCGATGTACTGCGTACTATGGGTATTGTCGACATGAAGTTGGTCGGCTCGGCCAAGGTTTTTTCCTTAACAAAACGGATTCCGATAGCATCGATACTCAGCCTCTCCTCGGATTATATCTTCGTGCTTGACGAAGATTTTATCGTTACGTATGTGAATGAAAATGTTTTGAATTTCGAAAAAAAACAGATCGACGACACTGTGGGAAAACCGGTTGACAGCATCGGTTTTGTCTTATTATCCGTTCTTGATATCGGTGTTATATTAGACGAATGTATCCTGGGGAAAGATATACTTAAGGAGATCGAGATTAATAATGACGGACAAATCTCCTATTTCCGTGCAAAGTTTGTCCCCAGCATCCTTGAAACCGGGAAACGGGGAATTCTGATTATTCTTGATGACATTACCGAGATTAAACAATATCAGCGCGGTCTCGAAAAAGCCGTCAAGGACCGGAATAACGAGTTAACTCATTCCTATACAACCTTAAAAAAGGAGATCAAAAGCCACAAGGAAATACGGGATGCGTTCGAAGAGAGTGAACGGAAATATCAGACTGTTATCGAACTTGCGCAGGAAGGCATCCTGACCTGCGACGCTGATGGGAACACCAGCTTTGTAAATCATAAAATGTCAGAGATTCTCGGATATGCCCCGGAAGAAATGCTCGGGAAACCGCTCTTTGTTTTTGTAGATCAGAAATCCCAAGCACCATTTAAAGAAAATTTTGCACAATTAAAAAAAGGCAAAATCGACCAGTATGAATTAAATTTAATAAGAAAAGATGGCACTATAGCATTTACACGGATATCCGTTTCCCCGCGTATTGATGAATACGGACAGTTTATTTATGGATTATTTATTGTTTCGGATATCACAGAATTAAAAAATATTGAAGCGGCACTCCGGCAGAGTGAAAATTACTACCGGACGATTATCCAGACATCACCAAATGGCATCGTTGTGTTTGACCTGAACGGCACGATCAACGTGGCAAACCTGCAGGCAGCAAAATTACTCTGCCATTCAAAAGCAAAAGATCTCTTAGGAAAAAACATTTTTGATTATTTCTCACCTGACGACCTCGAAAAATTCCAGGTATATTTGAAAAAAATTCAAAAAGAAAACACAATTAAAACTGTTGAATGTACGCTCATTTCAAAAAACAACCTGGCATCCTGTGCTGAATTAATGATATCTGTCCTTATTGACAGTTCCCAAAATACAACGCACATCGTGTGCGTCATGACCGATATCACAGAACGCCGCAAGGCAGACTATCTGGTGAAAAAATCTGAGACAATGTACCGGAGGCTCGTCGAAGGTATCAGTCATATCATTTTCACAACTGATTTAAAAGGACGGTTCACGTATATCAGTCCTGTAATCCAGAAAGTCCTAGGGTATACCCCGGAAGAATTACTCGGAAAACACTTTTATGTACTGGTGACAGCAGAGGACCGGCATACACTGGGGTTGAAAATTAAAGAGGCACAATCCGGGAAATTCTCCCCGAGTGATTTTAAATTGATTGACAAAATGTGCAACCCGCACTGGGTCCGGATCATTGCCCAGCCACATTACGTAGACAATAAACTTGCTGGCATCACCGGTCTTATCGGTGATATCGATGACTGGAAACTCACTGAGGATGCACTGCAAAAATGCGAGCTGCAGTACAAGGCAGTCGTTGACGACCAGAGTGATCTAATCTGCCGGTTTTCACCGGAGTTTTTGATCACCTTTGTAAATCCGGCATTCTGCCGGTATTATCATAAAAAAGCGGAAGAATGGCTGAATAAAGATTTCCTCTCAACTATTCCCGAAAAATCCCATTCAAAACTCCTCAAGAGACTCTCAGAATTAACAATGGATCATTCAACGATGTCATTTGATTACGAAGTTATGGTTTCCGACGGCAACGTCCGCTGGCACCACCTCACCATCCGCGCCCTTTTTGATATGAATGGCGAGCTATTTGAATTCCAGTCGAGTTCCAGGGATTTAACCGAATTGAAACTCTATTTTGAGCAATCCCACAAATTGCTCCAGGAAGCACAGATTCATCAAATCGAACTGGAGAGACAGAATGAAGAGCTCAGGCAGCTGCGCCAGGAAGCAGAATACTCGGAACAAAAATACCTCGATCTTTATAACTACGCACCTGTGGGTTATTTCACGCTTGACGCGAAGAGCACGATTATCGAAGTCAACCAGACCGGATCGATGCTTATCGGATTATCCAGGCACCAGTTGTTGAATACATCGTTTAAGGATTTTATATCTGAAGAAGACCTTGCCGAATTTGCCGGATTCTGTATACGGATATTCGAGACAAACAAAAAGCAGACCTGTGAGGTAATCCTGAAAAGGTACGAGAATTCCCCCGTTACCATACAGATCGAAGGAAAAGCAATTGAAAATACAATTGATCACGTCAGACAATACCGGATTGTCGTTATTGATATCACGGATCGGAAACGGTCAAATAATGCATTAAAAGAGATTGAGAGCCGGCTCAAAAGCACTATCCCACTGGTCACCAAACCTCCTATCTGTAATCGATAAGAGTGGTGACATGATCTCCCGGTCAGGGCGATGGCCGCAGAGCCGGGACTGATGGCAAAAGATGTCAGTGCCGCACCCCGGCAAAGGAAGACTTTTTTTAGAGAAGTACATCCCACTATGGCAGCCCTGCTCATTGTGGGGATTTTTTTTTAATTGCTCAAGGGTACCTTGATACACCAGTAAAAAATCGTTTTAAGGATTGCAGAAGCAGTTGATTTTTTAAAAAAATAAGAACATGGGAAACTGGCTCTGGCTCTATCACACTGCAGCTCCCAACTGTTTTTTATAATACTATAGCATTAATTGCTTTACAATAATACGTTATATCAAAGTAACTCACAATCAAAAATAATAATATGTGTCTATAAACAATATCTTAAAAGATAGAATGAGAGGCGATATGAAAGATCAACTAGACGAAATAACCCGGATCAGAATATTATTAAAAGAGAATCCAAAGGGAATGACTATTGAGGATATCGCAAAAAAACTGCCTTTGAACAGGACATCAACAGCAAAATATCTCAATACCCTCCTTATTTCCGGGCAGGCTGAAATGCGTACGTTCGGCCGTGCGAAGGTCTTCACCCTCTCCCAGCGTGTGCCGTTTTCACAGATGCTGAATCTTTCATCAGACCTTCTTCTCGTACTTGACCATGAACTTTTTATCAACCAGGTAAATGAACCATTTTTACGATTTTTCGATCTCACAAAAGAGGAACTTGTGGGAGTCCGTATTGATAATGCTCATGTAGACCCTTTTCTTTCAGCAGAGAACATCAGACTGATCAGAGAATCGGTCAAAGGTACTGAATCCACCAGGATGGAGCGTATAGAAATCAATGGGCAGGAATTTTTCTTCAAAATAAAAATGATCCCGGTTGTGTTTGACCATGGTGGCCAGGGACTTACTGTAATCCTTGAAGATATCACTGAGGTGAAAAAATACCAACAGCACCTTGAGCAACTTGTAGATGAACGGACGAAAGAACTGATAACAACGAATGAACAGCTTCTGCAGGAGATTGATAAGCGCCAGAAATCCCAGGTCGCCCTTGAACAGAGCGAGAGAAAATATCGCGAACTTGTTCAAACAGCAAACAGTATCATCCTGCGCATAAACAATGAAGGCGTCATCACGTTCTTCAATGAATTTGCCGAGAACTTTTTCGGACTCCCCGGCCAGGAAGTGCTCGGTAAAAATATTGTTGGTACTATTATATCCTCTCCGGATAACCAACACAAAGATCCTGCCGGGCTGATATATGAGTTGCTCAAACCAACAGAACATATGATTTTCAATGAAGCTGAAGTTATCCGCAGAAACAAGGAGAAGGCCTGGGTGGCGTGGACAAGCAAGGCAGTCCTTGACGCACGGGGAAATTTTTCCGAATTCCTCCTTGTGGGCATGGATATTTCAGAACGCAAACAGGTAGAAAATGCACTCCACCAGATCAATACAAAACTGAATCTCGTGAGCAGCATCGCCCGTCATGATATCCTTAACAAACTGACAAGCATCTATGGCATTATATCCCTTTTAAAAGAGACAATCGTAGATCCAACCTATCTTGAATATCTAAAAAAAGCGGAAGAATCGGCACTTGCGATCAAACGCCAGATCGAATTCACGCGGGATTACAAGGATATGGGTGTCGAGAAAGCAGATTGGCAGGTTGTTAGTGACACCGTCAGTCAGGCACTGGCAACCAGGAATCTCAAAGGGATAGTCCTCGACATCCCCCGCAATGGCCTGGAGATTTTTGCCGATCCATGGTTAAAGAAAGTGTTTTTCAATCTTATCGATAATGTCGTGCGCTATGGAGAACACGCGACAAAAATCACGATCTCATACCATGAATCCATTGATGGACTGGATATTCTATTCAAGGATAACGGTGTTGGAATTCCTTTGAATGAGAAAAAGAGAATATTTGAGAGGGGGTATGGGAAAAATACCGGGTATGGACTGTTTATGGCCCGTGAAATTCTTGCTATTACGGGCCTTACTATCAGAGAAACCGGTGAATTGGGGGAAGGGGCACGGTTTGAGATCAGGGTACCTAAACAGGCATACCGGTTCAAAAAAGAGGGAAATCTGCAAAATTAATTATACACCAGCCTTCTGTTCCCTTTCTTTTAGTTTCCTTAAGTTCCCTTGCGTGCATAGTTCAATAGAATATCTGATAATGTGATAGTTCCGTTTATTACTTTTTAACCCGGGACATAAGATCACAACAAGCGAGGCCTCACAGAAAATGATTATGAGCAGGATCAGGTAGATCCAGAGCCAGTGCGTCTGGATACTACCGCGGAGGGCATTATCGGAGCGGATGACGAAACCAACGAGGGCAGGGAACAGGTCAATTCCTGTTGTATACGGTACAATATCTGATGCCCCAATTCCTGCAGATGCGGAGGTTGAAGGTGCGGGTGCGAGGATTCACCCTGCCTGTCGTGATCACAGTTCCCGCAACCACGGGGGGAGTGTTTTCCCTGGCCCAGAGGGGCCGCAATACCCCGGTATCAGCGTTTTGACACGGTCTTTGTCGCCTTCTTGGTGATCTTTCCCGGTCTCGGGCGGTCGGCGAAAGGGCCCGGGTCCTGGTCTGGGCTCAGGGGCTCCGGGTGAGGTTTATGCCGGGAAGGGAGTGCCGGTTTTTTCTGGGGACGGTGCCTGGGGCGGGGGTGAGGGTGGTCCTCGGGGTGGTGCTGGTCCCGTTCATGGTGCCGGTCCCTGTCCGGGCTGGTCCTAGACCCCGATTTTGGGGATCGGGAGTAACTCGGCTGGCGGTCGGGTCGGCGGCTGGATGTCATAGTCAATGGTTTGCTTCCCTATAGATAAAAACAACCACCTCTTAACCGGGGTAAAAACGTCCGGGACAGGATCCATGGATTGCCGGTGTAAAAAACGCGGGAACCCCCCAGGGTCATGCCCTGTGCGGCAATGGAGTAGTTATTATACTTTGGCGTCATTTATTGTAGCACAGTTCCCTAAAAAGGCTGTTTGAGAAACATTATGTATGGATCAAATAATTTTGGCAGCCGCGGTCCAAGAAACTTCGGCCCCCGTGAAATGACAAAAGTAGTCTGTTCAGACTGCGGAAAAGATTGCGAAGTACCATTCAAGCCAACCGAGGGAAGACCTGTCTATTGCCAGGACTGCCTTCCGAAACACCGGAAACCCCGGTTCTAATTTCTTTTAATTGTAATTTTTTTTCCTTTTTTTACCGCGGTCGTACGACCCGCCTGCCTCATACACCTGCCCTTGGCGCCATGACAAGCCCCCCGTTCATGGAAACTGCCCGTGGGTCGCAGCCCCGGCTATTTAATAGAGATACCACGCACATACCCTCAGGGGAAAGGAATTTTTACCCGATACCATGTCTATGGAGTGCAGTGAGACCCAAAAGAGTATATGCGAACGGGAATCTGACAGGATCCAGAAATTTTTCATCCGTCCGTTCTTCCTCTCCCTTACCATCGGGATCCCGTTCTGCACCTACAAGCTGTTTTTCGGTGTGACCGCGGTCCGTATTGGTTCAACCGCATCAGCGCCCCTTGCAGCCTTCGGGTGGCTGGTCATCGCATGGGCGGGAACAGATCTGTTAATGAATCTCGGACGCATTGTCCTTGATCTCCTCCACAAACCAGCCAAGTTCGAATACTGCACGATTGCACAGGCAGGGCGGATCGCGGGCATGCCGGCGTTCTTTCTGGCACTCGATACCCTGCTTTCCTTCCTGATTATCTGTTTCATGCTCTGGTCGGGCTGGATTACAAGCCTCACGCTCGTTGAAACCTACCTATGGTATGCCGCAACCACCGCAAACCTGATCAGCCTCTCACTGGTATCGCTCTACAATGAGTTCAGGAAGGTCTGAAAAACGGGAAGTATGAGGAGCTATGACTTTTCGCACATGAAGGTAAAAGAGTGGACACCCCCATACATGCATCCCCATTAGGCAATAAAAAAAAGACCGGAACGTTTCGTTATTTTGCATCTTCCCCAAGGGCTTCCCGGCTGCGCACCTGGTACAGGACCATCGGATCCATCTCCCGGTACGCGTCGCTGGCGGTCCGCATGATTACATTGGAAACACCGCTGTTCACGATCATCTTTGAACAAAGAAAACAGGGCCAGATCTGTGTAAGATCTTCGGTCTCAACGTCATAGCCCGCGAGGTAGAGGGTACACCCCCGCGCGAGCTTACCCGCCTGGATGAGCGCGTTCATCTCGGCATGCACGCTCCGGCACCGCTCGTAATTCGAACCCGACGGGATATTGTGGTCCTTCCGCCAGCACGTTTTTAGTTCCGTGCAGTCCATCTGCTTGCGCGGGGCACCGGTGTATCCCGTTGACACGATGGTGTTGTACTCATCGACAATAATGGCGCCAAAATTTCGCCTTAGGCAGGTACCCTGGTGGGCGCACCGGAGCGCGAGGTCAAGGAAATAGTGGTGCCTGTTGGTCCGCATTTACACAACTATGGCAAAGCCCGGTATTAAAGAAGGATGGTTTATGGTATGGCATGGGAAAAATTCCGATCAGGGATTATCGTGATGTATCCCGGTTTTTTCTGATTTAACGATCGCGAGAATAAATATGATCAAGTTGCCGACACCAAACGTTAAGAGAATAAAAAATCCGAAGAACAATCCAAGGTCAATAGGAACAAGACGCAGACCGATTATTGCAAAGATCACGACAAGAATCCCGTTGTAGATCAGTCCTGCCTTTACATGCCATGGATACCGGCTTCCAAGATTCTGCAAGATCTGGATAACTCCAGGCGGGAGAAGGAGCCATTGCCGGTACGTTAACCGGAGGAGACAGAGATAAGAGATCACCGTTGCCATGACAAGGGAGCCTACGACGAGCGCTGTTGTGAGGGGCACGTGGGCAGAGCGATTGGTCCGAAACAGGATCGCGTCAAAAAAATAGGTGATTGCAGAAATTGCCAGAAAATAAACAATGGTTGTCAGAAATGTTTGGAGGAATTTCCTTGTTATTTCGGATTGCGTCTCCCCTTCCGGGTTCTTTATGATCGCGAAGAGAAAGGAAAGGCCTGAAATTGCGATAAACAGGCCAACAATGTAAGCAAGAGAAACGAGAGAATTCGTTCCCAGCGGGATAAAGTATGGCATAAACAACAACAATACCAATATCCCGACAAGGAACGGGATGTTATCTGTCAGCCATTTGATCCGCATTTACAAGAATATGGAAAAAATATGGAAAAACACGGTATTAAAGAAGCGTGGTGCCTGTGCACGGCCATTTTCGACCCGTTGAATCTCCTGGTGAGAGATGATCGTTCCCGACAGGACATGCCAGTGCAGGGAGGTACCTGGAACCGCAGCATACCACATCCTGAGACAATCGAAGAAACTGAAGGGAGCCCGGCAACCTTCTTTATGCAATGTGCTGAAAAAGGATCAAAGGATATATCGCCATGTCGGAGGAAGAGATCCGGTTCATTCCCATCGATCAGCTGATAGAAACACTGCACACATCACCACAGGGTCTTTCTTTCGACGAGGTTGTAGTAAGGCGGGCATCGTATGGGCCCAACGAGGTGGTGCGGCAGAGAGAGATGGCGATATTCCGCCAGTTTTTGCGCCAGCTAAAAAACCCGCTCATTATCATCCTCCTGATCGCATCGGTCCTGTCGATTTTCC
>JAPKXY010000058.1 GCA_026394605.1 Methanoregula sp. | reverse complement strand
AAATCCGTCTTTGCCGGTTCCATCGGGCCGGGAGATTCAAAGACCTATGAAACGGCACTTGACGGTGAATGCATGGAAGATTACCGGGTTGATTTCTCGTTCGGGACATGAGAGTGGACAAAGAAAAAAAATATCCTGAAGATGAGGGGAGGGGAGGAAGAGCTACCCGGGTAGTCGTACGAATGCATACCACGCCAGTCCGGCACTACAGATGGCAAACGTGATCGCGGCGGCAAGGAGCCCGGGACTGGAGTCCTCGCCTGACACATCAGCCTATCGCCGCTTATCCGGATACCACCAGCAGGATATAAAAAGGAAAATAAAAATTCAGTTGAGATTCATTCTTTTAAAAAACCCCACCTCACCCGACCTTATACACCACGTCGCCCGCATGGACATACTGTGCCACCTTCATGCCGATGTCCTGCCCCTTAGCCGCTGTTGTAATGGTCTGGTGCTCGACCTGCATTGATGCCACGGTCTGCCGGAAATCCGAGTGCGTGCCTTTGATGTGGATCTCATCACCGTTGCTGAGGTTATCCTCCAGCATGATCACCGCAACACCGATCTTTGGGAAATAGTGCGTTACCTTACCAATCACGGTCTCCATCATACCCTCTCCTGAACAGAATAATACCATCCCTGGCTCATAAATGTTGTTGCCTCCGCCGGTTGAGGGGTGTGGTGTACTGCCTTGATGCGGTACAGCCCTATTTTTTTTTTAAATACTACACCATGTTTGGTGTGTATTTTTATGTGGATCTGTGGCCAAAATTGACTGTGCGTAAAAGTTGAAGATCCACGTAAGTTGGTTATAACCCATCTTCGGATTCAACATCCGCATGCCAATCAAATGTAACATTTGCACATCCAAACCACCCTTCTCCCCCCCAATTGTTCTTCCTGTGATGATTGAATTCAATACACGACCCTGCATTCGTTGGTGTTGCAACGAACTCGTTGTATCCTTTGGTGAATACTCCTTGGGGTACTTTTCCCTATTAAAACAACGTCTGCACCCGTTCAACGATGGTTCTGTAGTGTGAACAGAGGCGGTGGAGATCGACGTTCTCGGTTCATTCACACTACAAACACCCTCTCCCAGAATACATATCTGCAAGTTAAATGCAGTACTGGGGTTCAGTGCACCTGTTGGAGAAAGAGATACCACGAGAAATCACGAGAACAAATGGGTTTAAAGTTGCGCAACCGAGCGCGGGGCTAGCTCAAGTATAAAACGAGGGAAGGGCATCTCGGCATCTGGTTCAAATCTATGTTTGAACCTCCCTTCATACATTGAACCTCCTTGGTTCAACCAGATACTGGCTGATTTTTGATGATAAATGTAGCGTGCATAACAGTGTGGGATGATGCGAGTGTGTTGTTTTCAAACGAGAACATATGGGATCGGGGCTTCGTACTGGTTTGAATCACAACAGTGATCATCTGAATAGTATATTGTAATTCATGGCAGATCGGGCAGTGCAATATTACAATGAAGGTGTTTCTTTTGCCAAGCTCGGTCAGTATGCAGAAGCGGTTGACTCTTGTGATAAGGCGATTGCCATCAAGCCAGATCTCTACGAGGCGTGGTTTAACCGCGGAAACGCGCTAGCTCAACTCGGACGACATGCAGAAGCACTCGCATCTCATGACAAAGCGATTGCCATCAACCCAAATGACGCCATAGCGTGGTACAACCGTGGAGTCAGCCTCTATAAGCTCGGACGGGATGCAGAAGCACTCGCATCGTATGACAAGGCGATTGCCATCAAGCCAGATCACGCCGAGGCGTGGTGCTTCCGCGGATTCGCGCTCTATTATCTCGGAAGGTATACAATATCTCTTGCCTCTTATGACAAGGCGATTGCCATCAACCCAAATGACGCCATAGCGTGGTACAACCGTGGAGTCAGCCTCTATAAGCTCGGACGGCATGCAGAAGCGGTCGCATCGTATGACAAGGCGATTGCCATCAAGCCAGATCACGCCGAGGCGTGGGAGGCTAGAGAAATTGCAGTTCAACAACAAAATAAGAAATCGTGATAGTTTAACATCCCCGCAGGCGCGATCTTATTAATGGTAGGAATTTTGGTATGGAGTCGGCATCGGCATCCCCCATAGTAACCAAATTTTAAATTGGTTGGGTGGATGTGCCAGGAATCCGTGCGAACTGTGAAAGTAAGAGGAAAAACGAATGACTGGTGAGAGTGTTCGTGCAATAATCACCGATCCAAAAATCAAGGCGGTGACTTTTATTGCAGGAATCGGATTGGTTTTGATTCTCGAAGGTGTAACCGTGGCATTCGCACAATCACAATACATGCCCGTAGTGTTCGTCGGTGTTGCGGCAATCGTGTGTTTGGCACTCGTTTATTGGATGCACAATCGACGTTAAATCCCCGTTCACCATGTTTGCCGAACCCCAATACGAGGACGTCGCGTGATTGTGCGTTGAAAACAATGTATCTTGTGTGTGTAAATACCCGTCGAAGGGTACTTTTGCCCATTAAACAATGTCTGTGCACTTTATGCGATGGTTCTGTACTGTAGTGTGAATGGTCGGTCGAGATCGCCGTTCCCTGCCATTCTCGAATAACTTTTGTGTGTTTCTTTTGATTTTGTATTGCACATTTCACCGACGTAATACAAATGTAATAGTTCGGTTTATACATTCGATATCTTGTGAAATTATCGTCTCACGAACAAAGTGCACTTGTCTGAGTGCATTGGTAAAAACATTTTCACAGAACGCTAAACACAATAACACATGCCATCGTCGTAATGAAAATTCTATTACGTCGTGTTTTCACACGAAAGAACGTTTGAGTAGATTTTTTCAAAAAGCAATCTATGGTACCGATCTGCGGCAGAAACAAAGGATGAACACGGTATACATGGTGTTCAAGCCAGCCGGATTACCACGGGCACAACGAAGGGATTTTTTTATGATAACATTCCCCGCATGGGAGGGAGAAATTCATCGTTTTGATTCTTTTTTTACCTTGCCTGTTCCCAGTGCGGACCTGAGAACTAAAAAGTCCTCCGCAGCAGCATCCAGTTCAAAGAGCATGGTGCCGTAACAGGGCTTTGAAAACGGCAGGAGGATCTTCTTTTTCCTCATCTTCAGCCCAACGAGCATCGGTGCTTTCAGAAGGATCGGGACGCCCCGGAACACAAAGCCGGGGGGAATCGTGTAATATTCGCTGCACGTCTTCCTGATGTAGCTGTTGACGTTCCGGGCGGTCACATTTTTTAAAATGATAGCAGACCAGAGCTGGTTGAAGCAGGGGGTCTCCGGAGCCATTGAAGATGAGATGGAGCCGGAAAGAAAAAAAGGTTCTTACCTAGCGCACGTGGAGCCAGAACCCCGGGAGCGTTGAACTCCCCTACCTGAACATTTTCTGCAGGATTCGGATGTTCACGCGATGTTTCATAAGTCCCTTTGGATAATTACGATTGCCGGCATACCGTCATTTCATTCAGGTAGCTCTCAAGATCCGACAAAAGACCCCTTAACTGATAGTGAAAATGAGGATGAATCCCCTTTCTTTTGCTAAAAAACACCATGGGCGGGATACTGAATTAAAAAAGCAACCTGGACAGATGAGATGGTTTGTAACCACTAAATGATCGTTAACCCTTTATCAGATAACAAACATAGGACACTGAATCCGACATTTCGAAGTATCACGGACTTTTTATGCCAGAAACGGTTTCCAATTTGCTCACCGGCCTGACCTCGGAAGAGGCTGCATCGCGATTGGCTGCCGAAGGATATAATGAACTCCCCGTGCAGGAACGGCGCAGCCCGTCAAAGATTGTTATCGAAGTTCTTCGGGAGCCGATGTTTCTCCTTCTCATCGCAAGCGGGGCGATCTATTTTCTCCTCGGGGACTGGCAGGAAGGCGCAATCCTTCTCAGTTTCGTCATTGTGATCATCAGTATCGAGGTCTACCAGCAAGAAAAAACCGAGCATGCCCTTGAAGCGCTGCGGAATCTTTCAAGTCCGCGGGCGCTCGTCATCCGGGACGGCAGGCATATCCGTATTGCCGGGCGCGACGTGGTGCGGGGGGATTTCGTCATCGTACACGAAGGGGATCGCATCCCAGCCGATGCGGTGCTGCTCACCGGACAGAACCTGATTGTCGATGAGTCCCTGCTTACCGGTGAGTCAGTTCCCGTACGAAAGCTCCCCGCCGCCACCGACTTCCCTGAATCGAAACAACCGGGCGGGGATGACCAGCCGGGGCTCTATTCAGGCACCCTCGTTGTCCAGGGACAGGGTATTGCAGAAGTACTCCGGATCGGTTCTTTTACAGAAATGGGACAGATTGGGAAGGCACTCCAGACCCTCGACCGTGAAGAAACACGGTTGAATCGCGAAACAGCACGTCTTGTCCGCACGATCGCGCTCGTGGGTCTTTGTCTCTGTGCAACGATTGTTGTGGTCTATGGTCTCACCCGTGGTGACTGGGTCCATGGGTTGCTTGCCGGTATTACGCTTGCCATGGCAATCCTCCCTGAGGAGTTCCCGGTTGTCCTGACCATCTTTCTTGCAATTGGTGCCTGGAGGCTCTCGAAGTATAATGTGCTGACACGAAATATTCCGGCAATTGAGACGCTGGGCTCTGCAACGGTTCTCTGCGTGGATAAAACGGGAACCCTTACCCAGAACCGGATGGCGGTCGCACAGCTCATCGTTCGCGGTGCCCGGTATGACTTCACATCTGAACAAAAAGAAAACCTGCCCGATCAATTCCACGAGCTCCTGGAATTTGCCATCCTTTCCAGCAAACAGGATCCCTTCGACCCCATGGAGCAGGCGCTTCTTTTGATCGGGAAAAACGACCTCGACGGAACGGAACACCTCCATGCAGACTGGGAACTCGCGAAGGAGTATCCCCTTTCGCGCGAACTCCTCGCGGTGTCAAATGTCTGGAAATTAAGGGACGGTTCAGCATATACGATTGCATCCAAGGGCGCACCGGAAGCGATTGCCGATCTCTGTCACATGGATGATGCACAAAGAGCTGACCTTGAAGCAGAAGTTGAACAGCTCGCAGCAGCAGGTCTCCGGGTTCTCGGGGTTGCCCAGGCTCCATATAAAAGAACAAATCTCCCGGATAAACAGCATGATTTTGTGTTCCGGTTTCTGGGTCTGATCGGGTTTGCTGATCCCGTGCGCCCTGGTGTTTCGGGTGCAATAAGGGAATGTTATACTGCCGGGATCCGTGTATGTGTCATCACCGGCGACTACCCGTCAACGGCGAAAAATATCGGTCGGCAGATCGGGCTGAAATCGGCAGATCAGGCGATCACCGGCCCGGAACTTGATTCCATGAGAGACGCTGATCTTACGCGGGTCGTCCAGACAACAACCCTTTTTGCCCGTGTTGTTCCTGAACAGAAACTGAAGATCGTGAATGCACTGAAGGCAAACGGTGAAATTGTTGCGATGACAGGTGACGGGGTGAATGATGCACCTGCCCTGAAATCGGCACATATCGGGATTGCGATGGGCATGCGCGGAACGGATGTTGCACGCGAGGCGTCATCGCTTGTCTTGCTCGATGACGCATTTGAGTCTATCGTTTCAGCGGTGCGGATCGGACGGAGGATCTTTGACAACCTGCGAAAGACCATGGCATATATCATCTCCATTCACATCCCGATTGCGGGCATGTCCCTTGTCCCGGTGCTTTTTGGGTGGCCGCTGATCCTTCTCCCCATCCATATCGTATTTCTCGAACTGATCATCGATCCGGCGTGTTCCCTTGTCTTTGAGGCGGAACCGGAGGAACGCGACCTGATGAAACGCCCGCCACGCCTGGCAGAAGATAAGATCCTCAACCGGCGGACGATCACGTTTGCCCTCGTCCAGGGTTTTGTGGTGCTCGGGGTTGTCCTTGCCGTTTACCTGTACGCAATTTCCGCAGGGCTGGGGGAGGACGGAACCCGCACACTGGCATTTACCACCATTGTGATTGCCAATCTTGCGCTTATCCTCACCAATCGTTCATGGTCTGATCCAATTTTTAAAACGCCGTTTTCCACCAACAAGGCACTCTGCTGGGTCATCGGGGGTACACTGTTTTTTCTTGCGCTGGCAGTACTGGTTCCTGCACTCCAGGGAATCTTTTTGTTTGCACCGCTTGGTCTCAAAAATATGTGTATCGGCGTCATCGCCGGTGTCGGGAGTGTCCTGTGGTTCGAGTTCTACAAGATTGTGCGGCGGAAGTCTGAACACCATCGCGAGAACACGGTATAACCCGAAATTGTTCTCAAGGCAGTGTACGGAGGGCACTTCGACATTATGAAGCATCCATCCTCTGCTCTTTACCAATTCTTTCCCAACCCGAGTGCTTATTAGATCCCCCTCAGAACATCCTAAGCACCGTGACAGGATTCCAGCTCGTTTCCACCTTCCCGCCCGCAGGCTCGCAACCGGAGGCGATCAAACAGTTGACGGAAGGGCTCAACGCCGGCAACCAGTACCAGACACTCCTTGGAGTCACCGGCTCCGGCAAGACGTTCACGATGGCGAACGTAATCGCAGCCGTAAACAAGCCCACGCTGGTGATCGCCCATAACAAGACGCTCGCCGCCCAGCTGTACCAGGAATTCTCCGACTTCTTCCCTCATAACCGGGTCGAGTACTTCGTCTCCTACTATGACTACTACCAGCCGGAGTCCTACATCCCGGCAAAGGACCAGTACATTGAGAAGGACTCCGCGATCAACCCGAAAATCGAGATGCTGCGGCTCTCCACCACTGCCTCGCTCTCGCACCGGAGCGACGTGATCGTGGTTGCATCGGTTTCCTGCATCTTCGGGCTGGGCAACCCAGAGAACTTCCGGAGCATGGGCTTTGAGCTGGCGGTCGGGCAGAAAATATCAAGGAACGGGATCATGAGCCGGCTCTTAGACATCCAGTTCGAGAGAAACGATATCGACCTTGCGCCCGGCAGGTTCCGGGTGAAGGGGGACACCATCGATATTGTGCCCGGCTACTTCAACAACATCATCCGGATCGAGCTGTTCGGAGACAGCATCGAGCGGATCCGGGAAGTGGACAAGAACACCGGCGCAAAAAACGAAGAAATGAAGTACTTCCATGTCTACCCTGCCCGGCACTTCGTCACGCCCGAGAGCGCGAGGAAGGCTGCGATTGCGTCGATTAAAAAAGAGCTCGGCGAGGTGCTGCCCACACTCGGGATGATCGAGGCGCACCGGCTGCAGCAGAGAACAAACTTCGACCTCGAGATGATCGAAGAGATCGGCTCCTGCAAGGGGATCGAGAACTACTCGCGCCACTTCGACGGAAGAAAACCGGGTGAGAAACCCTACTGCCTGCTCGACTATTTCCCTGACGACTTTTTGCTGATCATTGACGAGAGCCACCAGACGGTCCCGCAGTTGCATGGCATGTATAACGGCGACCTCTCGCGGAAAAAGACACTTGTCGAATACGGTTTCAGGCTGCCGAGTGCGCTTGACAACCGCCCGCTCAGGTTTTATGAATTCGAGCAGTACATGCAGCAGGCGGTCTTTGTCTCCGCGACACCGGGCCCCTACGAGCTGAAAAAATCCGCGCAGGTCGCCGAGCAGATCATCCGCCCGACCGGGCTCGTTGACCCGCAGGTGGAGGTGCGCCCGACTGAGGGGCAGACCGAGGACGTGATCCGGGAGGTGCACCAGACAATCGCCCGCAACGACCGGGTGCTCATCACGACGCTCACCAAAAAACTCGCTGAAGAACTTTCCGAGTACCTCGCCGACCGCGGCATCCGCACCCGGTACCTCCACTCCGAGATCCAGACACTGGAACGAACGGAGATCATCCGCGAGCTCAGGCTGGGCAAATTCGATGTGCTCGTCGGGATCAACCTCCTGCGGGAAGGGCTCGACATCCCTGAGGTCGGGTTCATCGGGATCCTCGATGCGGACAAGGAAGGGTTTTTGCGAGACGCACGGAGCCTGATCCAGATCATCGGGCGGGCAGCGCGGAACGTGAACGCACACGTCATCCTCTATGCTGATGCGATGACCGACTCGATGAAGAAGGCAATCTCCGAGACGAAGCGCCGGCGCGACATGCAGATCGCTTACAACCGGGAGCATAACATCATCCCGCAGACGATCAAAAAACCGGTAAAAGAAAAAGAAGTCGATATAAAAGACACAAAGCATGTGCCTAAACGTGAGATCCCCAACGTGGTCATTGAGCTCGAAAAACAGATGCGGGATGCGGCAGAGGATCTTGACTTCGAGCGGGCGATCGCGCTGCGGGACCAGATTAAGAAATTACACGAGCGGCTGAAGGGCAGGAGCCGGTAAGCAAACCCCGTCATTCACAACGGAAAGTGGCTTAAAAGAACACCATGAATTATTCTGTTTTGGGTGAGCCGGTTGTTTCCTGTGAGCCGGTGGTTACCTCTTCCTGCTCGATCTCCTCTGTACCCACCATATAATAGCGTTTGATAAAGTCCCGGACCTTGTCGGATTCAATCCACCCCATATCCAGCTGGGTGAGGATCCGGTCGATCTCGCGTGCCTGCATGATGATCTTATTTGCCAGTTCCTCGGCGGCAAGACTGGTCAGGCCCACGATCACCGCAAGGGGGTTTCGTATATGGTCACCTAGGATCGCAAACTGTTCGATGTTCTTTTCAATCTGCTCTAACGCTTTTCTCTTGGCCACTTCCATCTGCTTGCGATCGGTAATGTCAATAAATGATGCCATGATGCAGACTGGTTTTCCGTTGTCATCATTGACCATGTTTGCCCAGAGAATGACGTAAAAGGGGGACCTGTCAACTTTATGGAGGATGAGTTCCCCCAGCCAGCTCCCGTGCTCTGATAACGCGGTGCGCAGCTCTTCGACGTTTTTTGATCCCCCGATAAATTGTCGTGCGCGTTTACCGATAAACTCCCGATCATCATAGGATCCCATCATTTTGAGCAGGGAGTGGTTGACATACGTGATGGTATGATCGAGGTCGAGCATTGCAATGGCGTTGATGGACGACCGGATCGCATGGTCTTTGATCACCAGTTCCTCTTCTGCCTTCTTCCGGTCGGAAATATCCACCAGAGCGCAGACAAAGGTGTTGTCAGAGAGCGTGCCGCCTGAGAGCAGCACCCACCGGTGCCCCCCCATCTTTGTATAAAAGCGCGTTTCGAACGTCTCGACACTCCCCACCCTGTTCAGCTGGGAAAAGAACAGTTCGCGTTCA
Organism: Methanoregula sp.; assembly: GCA_026394605.1. Classification (GTDB taxonomy): domain Archaea; phylum Halobacteriota; class Methanomicrobia; order Methanomicrobiales; family Methanospirillaceae; genus MVRE01. Next base: position 43,515 of record JAPKXY010000058.1, on the reverse strand, counting down.
GTCGTATCCACCCACAGTTCTGAAAATGTGAGGTGCGTGAGATCATCCTGGTTATACCCGAGCACGGAGGCAAACCGCTGGTTCACTTCAACAATCGTAAGGTCTTTTACATTGACAAGGCCGGTGCCCGCTTCGGTGTGGTTGAAGATCCCCCGGTATTTCATCTCGCTCTTCTGCATATGGATGGCGAGGCTTGAGATGACCGCAGCGACACCGACAAAGACCACACATTTGATGAGGGCTGAAACGAGTAAGGGGGGTGATCCGTTCGTGATGATAAAAACGATAGTGAAGTACGCGGCCGAGACAATGAATGAGTAGATCATGCCCCGGTTCGGGTACCAGTAGGCAGCGATCGCGATGGGGACGTAGAGCAGGTGGGCAGCGACATCAGATGTGCCCATGGAGATGGAGAGGACATTGATGAGCAGGGCAAGGATTGTGGTATTGACAATGATAAAAAGCCACATATCCACGATGCTTTCTTCCCGTGCGTCATAGATGAACTGCTTGGTCATGGCATTCCCGTCCCGGATGTCGTACCGCCAGCACAGCGTCCGCATGCGGCGCTGCCCCTGCACGCTATACCAGTATGAATCCTCACATCACAAAAGTTAATAATGTTTTGCTGAATGCCGACAGAAATGAAAAAAGGTCGCCTTTTATACGGTTTAGATGGTGCAATAGTACAAAAATAAAACGTACAACGATCAGACCCCATAATATTCGAGCAAACCAAGCGCTGCAATTGACAGGAGGACCGCAGGGACCACGACAACCCACTCATTGACCCCGAGCAGGTGCGGCAGGGTAATGTTTGCAAATTTCCCTTTTTTCAGTATGTGGGCATTCAGGGACGAATAGAAAGTGGCAAAGAGCGCTGAACCGATTAGTATGCCGGAAATACCCCCGAAAACTGCGTCAAGTGCTCCCTGTCCTGCACCCCCGGCAACTGTACCCGGACAGTACCCGAGCAGGGCAAAGCCCACGCCGAATACAAGGCCCCCGATCAGGTTCGAGCCAATCGAACCGGTCACCGCATGGAGGCGTGCGAGCCCCACTCTTTTCAACAGGTGAAAACCGATCATCCCGACGATGACGGCTGAGAGCATCATTTTTAGTACCGTAAAGTCGGTGAGCAGCAACTGCCCGATGACCACATCATAATAGGTGACACCGGATTTCTGGAGGAGGAACCCAAAGAAGATTCCGACGAAAAGCCCGATGACTACCTGGGCTTTTTTATTCTGGTGAAGAGCTGCGAGCATTTCATCTGCTCCCTTTTAGGAACCCATGACCCTGAACAGGAAGAACGCCGTTGCGATACCGCCAGCAAAGAAACAAGCGGCTGCGACAATGCTGCCCAGTGAGAGCTGCATGGTGCCGGAAATCCCGTGTCCGCTCGTACAACCGCCCGCCCACCGCGCTCCGAACGCCAGCAGGATACCACCGATGATGGCGGCAATGAGTCTTGGGACGGGATTGGAGCCAAACGACGCGCCCCAGAATGCCGGAACCCATGCAAGGTGAAAAGAGCCGGAGAGCATTGCGGAGATGAATGCCCCGATGATGATCCCCGGCACAATCGCAAACTGCCAGTCAACTGCAGGGGGCGTGAGCCGGTAATACTCGTTTCGTTCGACTGCCTCTTTTGAAACGGCACGTTCAATAAGACCGCTCATCTTTGCATATGCGGTTGAAGCCCCGAGAGGACGGTCTGAGAGCAAAAACGTCAGACACCCCAAAATACCAATTCCCGCGCCGGCGATGTAGGGCGACCAGGTGGCCTGCATCAGGTATTCGATCATGGTATCCCATGCATACTTTAGAAGATGAAAAGAAAAACCAATGCCATGAATCCATGAAAAAATATTGGACGTAAAAGACACGGCTTTTTAAGGAAAGCACCGATCCATAAGGGTCGTTAAACCAGCCGGATCAGGTTTTCACGACCTTTTTTGACTTTTTGGATAACCCCTCGACGGTGGAGCCCGATGAGCGCAGAACTCACCGATGATTTGGTCAGTCCCATGTTTTTTACGATCTCTGACTGGAAGAGTTCCCCTCCATGACTTGTTACCAGCTGGATAATTCTCTCTTCGAGGCTTATCATCTCCGACTCGGATAATGGAACCGCCGGTTCTTCAGCAGCATCTCGTTCCATCCGGCGTTTTTGAATAAAATAAATAATAAATCCCGCCAGTGTGACTATGGCAATGACAAGACCAGTGGCGACAAAAAGCAGGGGGAACGCCGGTTTTTCGATGATAACCCGGGGCTCACCTGCCCCGAATGAACGCAGGCCATACCAGGTAAGTCCGTCACGCACCAGATCTGGTGCCGGCTCAGCGGTTTTTACCGTATAGCCCGCAGGATACCGTATGATGAGGGTGTTATCCTTTGCAAGGTACAACCCGCCGGCAAAGGTGTCACCGATGGCAAGGTCACCTCCGGTCCGGGCAAAACCTTTCCAGAGAAATGAGTAGATGATGACCCCGTACCTGCCGGTGGGGGACGTCTGGACGACGGCGTCACCACGAAAACCGTCAACTTCCATGTGCCGAGCCGTGGCAACCGCTGCCTGGGCAGCGGAATGCTGCATCAGGTCCCTGAACTGGGGGAGGTAGACAGAGGGGAGTTCACGGGAGTAGTTGTTAAATGCATTCAGATCCTCATCCGTTCCAAGAAGTGTCCTGTACTCGACCTGCCAGAGTGCCGAACCATCTTCCTGTATATTGATGGCGTAGGTGACGGTGTACGACGGATCGGGTGCCGCACTGCCGGTAACCATGATACCGAGCAGGAGCACGACTGCGATCGTGAATATACAATACCTCATCATCTGTACCATGGGCACCGTGTTGTTGATCAGTATCATGTCCGGGTATAAAAAATAATTAATATGTTTTTGATTCGCGGGTGGACACAGTGGCGGACCCTGCTAGTATCGTTATTTATTACGGGAATTGCCACGTTGGTTATCATCTGCGTTGCCATTACCGTTCCTGTTCTCCTGCCCCGGGGGGTTTATCTTATCCCTCTGCTCATCTCTGGTCTGCTCTTCTGTTTCGGCATGCTCACCGTCACCATCGCCGCTCCTCCCCCGCTCCTTGAGCTCGATCCGTACGAACTTGAGGATTGTTTTATTATCCCTCGTCATCATCCGGTCGAGTCTGATCGCCGTCTTTTCCTCAAATTTCCGTTCGAGTGCGAGGCTGTTGTTGTACGCCCGCGCAAGCCCGGTATTGTTCGGGTGAGCGAGCAGGAGGTTCTCAAGGACCAGCTGGTGTTTGGTGATCATCTCCTGCGCGTGCAGGAGTCCTGTGGCGTTTGATGGATATGTGGTAAGCGCCGTTTCCGTACGGTTCAGTTTCTGCCAGTACAGCTCAAGAGCCCTCTCTGCGTATGATGTCCTGTTCATTGCCATTTCCCGTTTTGCCTCGGCAATGCGGATACTCGCGTGGTTTATCCTTTTTTCAAGTCTTTCGGTTGCGTTGAATGTGAAGGTCTCGTCAAGGTCTTCCATGGCAATCTTCAGCCCGTACAGGGCGTTATCGGCGCCAATCGGTCCGTTATACGGTTCAATGTCGTCTGTTATTTCAGTGATATGTCCCTCTGTTGCATTGTCTGCCTGCGCAGCACATATGCCGACAATGCAGAACAGGGCGAGCACAATCAGTCCCAGAAGCACTCCATGTCTGTTCTTCATACAATGGTTCTCCCTTCCGGCACCTGCCGTTAGCCTTCTGTTGCATTGCCGTGGAATTAAGGGTGGTCACCGTTCTGGAGAAATTGGATTGTCCACACCATGTCCAATTTCCATAAGACCGTTCAGGATCGTTCAGAATCGCTAATGGAGCCAGGACCAGCGAGCAAAAAAATGAAGGAAAAAGCACGGGAAAATAATGCCCGGACAAGATCCGGATCCTTGAGGGCGCGTAAAAAATTATCCCAGCCCCCACTGGGAGAGGGTAGTGCGCGAGGGGTCGACATCTGTCCATTCCCACCCGAGCGCCTCGATGATGCGCGAGATCGGTTGTCTGATGGTTTTATCCAGCATCAATTCCCAGTCCACGACAAATTCCGGTGGCACCTGGTCAGCGTATTCAAAGCATACCACATCGGTCTTGGGATATTTCCCTGTCACATTTTTTATGTAGATGCGCTTTGGTTTGCTGCCTTTCCCGAATTCTGTATGGAGGTACTTGTTTGCATATTTCGCGCCCCGGACCTGTGCATCGTCAGTCGCATAATCGTCCAGGTTCTTGCCGATCCCGCCCGGAATCCCGATTTCATCGAGGGAAAATGTGCCTGACCGGTACTTTCTTATGATACCGGATAAAAATGCCTTCACTTCGTCATACCCTGCACCCGAGAGGATCATTTCCATGATCCGTTTCTGCACCGTTTTAGTAATCTGGGGGGTATCACTCCGGCGGATTTCAAAGCCGACGATATCCATCTCGTTGACGTCTTTTCCCTCCTTCCAGACAAGCTGCCCCGCATACCGCTTTTTCTTGCCTGCCTGGAAGAACCGTGTATAGATCTTCTCAAACTTGATGGAGAAGTAATGGGTATCAGCATTCAGTTCACGTTTTGCGAAGTCCTGGTAACTTGCATTAAGATGTTTCTCGATCGATGTCGCAATTTCTATGGTTTTCTCCTGGTCACCGGGCGGGAGCTGGACCATGCAGGAATCGGTGTCGCCGTAGATCACGGTATAGCCCATCCCCTGGATCACACGGCGGGTATGTTCGATGATAGCCCGTCCCACCGATGTGACGGCAGCACCGATCTCACGGTCAAAGAGCCGGAACCGCGTATACCCGCTCACGCCGTAGTACGTGTTCATGATCACCTTGAGTACGTTCTGCTGCATATCATAGAGGACATAGGAAGAAGAACCGAACGGGTACTGGTTGCGCAGCGATTTTTTATCGTCCCGCTCCTTCATGAGTTCGGCAATGATGCTCCGGGTGAGCCCGTCAGGCTGTTTTCTGAACCTGATGCCGTTGGGGGCCACGAGCTCACCGTTCTGGTCTTTTGTTTCCGGCGACGCGTTGATGGTCATCATCGCCATCGGGTACAGTGATTTGAGATCGAGGACGACGACATTCTCACGGACGCCCTTGCTGGGCTCGAACACGGTAGCCCCCTCAAACTCTTCGGCATTTGCAAATCCCTTTGACGGCAGGACGTATGTGCCGTGCGCCTTTCTCAAAATATAGATATCGATGACACTCGAGGAATTCAGGGTCTTGTCAAGCGGGCAGCCGACATAGCGCGCGATCTCCCGGTAGAACTCGATGATGTTGTCTTTTGTATTGATTGCGACGCAGAGTTCCACGTCCTTGAAGTTGTACTCGACAAGGAGCGCAGGCTGTTTTTTCCAGAGCTCAGAGATCGTCCCCGTGTAGCGCACTTTGTGCTCCCCCACCTCTTCAAGGGCGACTGCATCAAGACGGTATGACTCTTTCTGTGTGGAGTGAATCTTTTTGTATGCGGTGAGGAGATCAAAAAGCGCCCTTCCGCGCAGTGCATCCTCCCGTTCAGACTGACCGGACAGGCGGGCAAGAGAAGCGGGCGACAGGCCCAGTTTTTTCATCCGTCCCATGATGTAGGGCATATCGAATTCGACAAAGTTCCAGCCGGAGAGGACATCCGGATCACGCGTGCTGATGTAGGCGGCAAATGCCGTGAGCAGTACGGTCTCGTCCGCGTACGTGCAGATGGTGTGGGTGCCTTTTTTGAAGCAGCCGTTTGAAAGGCCGCCGGCATTTTCTTTATCTACAATGTCCGGCGGTGTCCCCCCGCCCGTGAGCAGGAATGTTGTGTAGTCGTTTTTAAATGAATCCCAGCAGGTGATGCAGATGATCGCGTCACGCTGCGGATCGGGGAACCCGCGTTCATCCTCGCATTCAATATCCAGAATACAGATCCGTACAGGCGCGTCGATCTCCGCGGGCAGGATATCGCGGTAGTCCGATGAGGTATCAGGCGCCTCAATGCCTCCGGTTAACCCGCAGTCGATCATGAACCGGGTGGCAAACGGGATATCAGCCTCTAAGTGCCGGTACCGCTCACGGAGGTCCCGCACATCACTCGGACGCTGGGTGCACAATTTGCGGAGCGGTTCCATCCGGATGGACCGGTACACCGTCGTTGGTTCAACCGTGATGCGCGAATCATGTGCCACCGTTTCCGCCTGCTCGGCGGGAACGTAAAAGTACGGTTTAAAACCGGTGACATCGATGCGCGCTGCCGCGCCATTGCGGTCACGGCCGAAGATATGGATGATCGGACCATCCGGCGCGTTGCTGTACTCAACCTGGTTGATAGCGAGCTGCAGCCTGCCGAAGTGTTCGAGCGTGGCTGGCGAATTCACCGGATACGGTTTTATCCCGCTGGCAAGTGAAGCCATTTCAACCCCCGGCCTTCCTGCAGAGGTCACCGATGAACTCGCCCGCCTCGTCCATCCTCTGCTGTTCCCATCTGTCAAGCTCCCATTCCTCAATATGAAAAACACCCTCGCGCCCGATCCGGGCAGGGACACCGATCGAGCAGCCGGATATGCCGTATTCCCCGTCAGGTATGCAGGAACACGAGATCAGATCCTTAACGTCATCAGTGACGGCGCGGATCAGGTGAACAATATGCAGCGCCGGACCAAAAACCGTCCCCCCCTTGCCTCTGATTATCTCCATGCTTGCGCCACGAAGTTCGGAGAGAATGGTCTCTCTCGTCTCGTACGGGACCATTTGCGAAAGCGCAGAAAAGAGCGGGACCTGGTGCTCGCCATGCTCTCCCAAAACAAACGGGAACCCCGTGATGCCCCGGTTCCGGAGGGCGAGAGCGAACCGTGCGCTGTCCAGCTGACCGCCAAAACCGATGCAGCGTTCCCTTGGCAGCCCTGTTTTTTTGCAGAGGTAATAATTATTGACATCCATGGGATTGGTCACGGTGATGAGAATCCCGGAAAAACCTTCCAGAACCCCCGCCCCCTCTTGTACAACGGGAAGATTTGCCGAGAGCAGGTCGGTCCGGCTCTTTACTGTGGGATTGCGCGCCAGACCCGCTGCAAACACACAGATATCCGCTTTTTTAATGTCTGATATTTCAGTGCTGATTGTCGTCTCAAGGCCGGTATGCCGGAGATCAAGGACCTGTGCACGGAGGTGCTGGGTGGCGCTGTCATACAGGACAAGGCTGTCAACGATCCCCAGGGATGCTGCGAGGTAAGCGACTTCCCCGCCCACCCTGCCGACACCCATGACTGCAAGGCCTACCATTCGATCTCAATATGGGTATGCTAATAATAAATAACGACCATTTCATGTTGAATGGTATCGATCAGGGCAGGCCCGGTGAGCGTGGGTGGCGTCCCGATCAACAATCACCTGATCCTTGCCGCCGGCATTCTTGGTACAACGGGAGCATCGCTTTCCCGCATGCTCAACGCGGGTGCCGGTGCTGTTGTGACAAAGTCGATCGGCCCGGAAGCAAAGGACGGGCATGCCGGCCCCTGCGTTGTGACTCTCGATGATGGGATCCTGAATGCGATGGGACTGCCCAACCCGTCAAAAGAATTTTTACAGGAGATCTCACCGCTCAAAGGAAAGCCTGTCATCGCAAGCATCTACGGGGGAAACCCCGAAGAGTTCGCGACGGTTGCGGAGTGGTTCAGGGGTATTGCGGCAGGTATTGAACTGAACCTTTCCTGCCCCCACGCGGAAGGCTATGGTTCGGCTCTCGGCAGCGATCCGGCGCTTGTTGAGTCATGCACGCGTGCCGTGAGCCGGCTGGGGATGCCCACATGGGTGAAACTGACCCCGAACGTGACCGATATCGCGGCGATCGGGAAAGCGGCGGAACGTGGCGGTGCGAGTGCGGTTGTTGCGATCAATACGGTCAGGGCGATGCGGATCTCGACCGGGCTCCGCCGTCCGGTGCTGGGGAACCGGTTTGGCGGGCTTTCCGGAAAAGCCGTCTTCCCGGTCGCAGTCCGGTGCGTGTATGAGCTCTACGAAGCCTGCACGATCCCGATCATCGGATGCGGGGGCATCAGTTCAGCGGATAACGTGATCGAGATGATGATGGCAGGGGCGCGTGCGGTGGAGATCGGGAGTGCCGTAATGCCGGATGTGCGGATCTTCGAAACAATCGCAAAAGCACTGTACTCCGATGATGGCATTCCTGCTGACAGCATTGTGGGGTGCGCCCATGCCTGACCAGCTCCCCCGTGCGGTGACCATCACAGCGATCCGGCAGGATACGCCCGTCATCAGATCGTTTTCTTTTGACCAAAACTTCGAGTTCTCTTCCGGCCAGTTCGTGATGGTCTGGGTGCCCGGCGTTGATGAAGTGCCCATGGCGCTTTCATCTGCAAATTCCATTACGGTCCAGAATGTCGGGGATGCAACGGCTGCCATGTTCCGGCTCAACATCGGTGATACCATAGGACTGCGGGGTCCGTTCGGGAACGGTTTTTCTTATGGGGAGCGGATGCTTGCGATTGCCGGCGGCGTCGGCGCAGCACCACTCCTCCCGCTTGCACGCTCTGACTGCATCATGACATTTTTACTCGGGGCGCAGACAGAAACCGAGCTGCTGTTTGTCGACCAGCTGGACGAATGCACCGACCTCCAGATTGCAACCGATGACGGGACGCTCGGCGCCCAGGGTTTTGTCACAGCCCTGCTTGATGACCTGAACCTCGGCGCCTATGACCGGATCGCTGTCTGCGGGCCTGAAGCGATGATGCGGGCGGTACTTTCGAAGGTTATGGAGGTCGGCATCGAACGGAAATGTGAATTCTCCCTGTCCCGGTACATGAAATGCGGTGTCGGCGTATGCGGTTCGTGCTGCATCGATCCCTCCGGGTTTCGTGTCTGCCGGGATGGCCCGGTCTTTTCGGGTGACGTTTTGGTCAAGAGCGAGTTCGGGCATTACATACGGGATGCAAGCGGGAAGAAGAAACCGATTTGATCCTCGTTTCCCCCCACTTGCAGGGAATGTGCGGGGGGAAACGATGTGTTCATATAAACGCTGTTTTTTTTAAAAAGGGAAATATCGTTCTTATACAGATTTTTAGATATACCGTGCCTTCTTTGACAACTTCCGCGGCGTATAGAGGGGACGGAACGGCATGCCCTGTGTATCATTGTTCACACAGGCCACCAACCCCTCGAGGGTCATCTGCTCCTTGAAAGGCTTGTTGGGCTTTGACTTCTTCCGGATCGTGACCATGAGTTTTTTGCTTTCCTGTTCGGCATCACCGACCACGACCACGTACGGCACCCAGTCCATGCCTGCTTCCCGTATCTTCTTTGATACACTCTCGTCGCGGTCATCGAGATCAGCGCGGATAGCCGCGGCATTTATTGCAGAACAGATCTCTTCGGCAAACGCGGTATGTCGTTGCGCTACCGGTACCACCCGCACCTGGGTCGGGGAGAGCCATGTCGGGAGTGCGGGGACTTCCTGCATTGAAATATTCTCGAGGATCGCGCAGATGACGCGCTCGACACTGCCCGTCGGGGAGCAGTGGAGGATCGGCGGGTGCACCTCGGTCCCGTCCTGTGTGTGGTACCTGATGGCAAAGCGTGCCGAACTCTCGACATCGATCTGGACGGTTGGGTTTTCGATCGGCCGGTTCTGCCCATCGATTGCGGCGAGATCGATCTTTGCCACCCAGTAGTGGACCCGGTCCGAGAGGATCTCGACGAGCATCGGGACGTTGGACTCCCTTACAATCTTTTTTACCCAGTCTTCGTACTGTGCATAGAAATCCTTCGTGCACCGGAACGCCGCGACGAGCGGTGTCTCAAAGTCCACGCCCGTCTTCCAGCCCATGCGCAGCTGTTCCTCGAAGCATTTCAATGCCTCGGGCATGTCGGTGCAGAGCGAGTGCATGTCAGGCATCGTGAACGCACGCAGCCGCTTGAGCCCGATGACCTCCCCTTTCTGCTCGTGCCGGAACGAATAGGTGGAGAGTTCGTACATTTTCATTGGGAGGTTATTGGGCGAGATGTGCATATCCCGCATGATCGAGAACATGCCGAAACAGGCAGCGAACCGGAGCATCATGTTCCGGTTGTTTGACTTGAACCGGTACTGGCGTTCGCCGAACTTATCCGCGTGCTCGTAGATCGCACGGTCGCCGAGGTCGTACATAACAGGAGTCTCGACCGGTGTTCCGCCATACTCGAGCACCATCCGGAGCACGTAATCGGCAATAAGGTCGCGGATGAGCTTGCCCTTGGGCATCCAGCGCAGGCACCCGACGTCGCTTGCCGGCTCGTAATCGACGAGTTCCTTTGAGCGCATCAGGTTTACATGAGCAGGTTCGCCGCCCGTGGGCTCGGCAATGCCGAGTTCCTTTTTCACAAGGCAGCCGAATGGCGAATCGTCAAGGAATTCCTTATAATCGTGCTCCTTGCCGTCCGGGGTCAGGACGAACCATTCGTGGGTGACCTCTTTCTTCTCCTTCCTGACTCCCTCTTCACCGGGCACAATTGTCTTACTCAGCTCAGCGAGGGGGTGACCCTTGCAGGAGAGCTTGAACGATTTGTACCAGCCAAACGGCGCTCGTTTCACCGCAAACCCTGCTGCATCGAGCCCCGCTCTGAGTGCATTAAGCACTTTTATGGCAGTCTCCGGGGAGGAAAGGTCGCTGGAGAGGTGGGCGTACGGGTTCCGGCAGTCTCCCTGACCTCCTGCACGCCCTGAAGGACGACGCCCTCGAGGTCGTCCTCGTCAACGGATTCCACCGCACAAAAAACCACAAGCACCTCGTTCTCCCGGTCTGAGAGTACGGAGCACTCTTCTGCCATCTTTGTCTTCTTTTTTGCCTCATATTCGATAAAATCTGAATGTATCAGAAGAAGTCGCATGGGGTCAACTCCGGATTGAACCGATCATCCTTATAAAATGGGTTCTTAAGATATATACCCTCATTGCCCCCGGGTACCGGGCATTTTTTTGTTCTTATGGTACCGCGACAGCGTCGCCTGCCGCTGGTCGAGATACTTTGCATCGCCTTTCTTATTGTAGGGGCGTTCTGCCCGCTCGGTCGTATAGAAGACCAGCTGACCGATGGGCATGCCCGCATAGACCTTCACCGGGCGTGGATTCGCGTTGCTCATCTCCAGTGTGATTGTACCCCGGAACCCGGCATCGATCCAGCCACCGGTCTGGTGGAGTGCGATACCGAGGCGGGCGATGCTTGACTTGCCCTCGATGGTCGCTACGATGTTGTCGGGAAGTTCGATGGCTTCCAGCGTCTCGGCGAGCACGAACTGCCCGGGGCGCAGGACAAACGATTCGGCGTGCGTCTCTTCAACCTGCGATATGACCGTGTCCTGGTTATACGGGTCGATGATGTCTGTTCCATCTTTATACCAGACAAAATGGTTGCCCAGCCTGATATCAAGGGAGTTGGGCTGAACGAGGTTCGGGTCGAACGGGTTGATCCTGATGTAGCCCCTGCCGATTCTGTCCAGTAACTGCCAGTCCACGAGAATCATGCGGGATCAGGTTTGTTCTTCATCATCATGAGTGTTCTCTTTTTCAGCCTCCCGGAATACGGCCGGATCGATGTGCCATGTCGAGCGGCGCAGGAGTCCGTGCAGCGTACTCGCCTCCCTCGTTGTGAGATTGGCGCGCCCGAGGATCCGGCGGATCATGATCATCGTATTCTCCCGCTTGAACTTCGGGTGGTGGATGATGTCGAGATACTGGTCGAGATGCCGGTACAGGTGCCCCATCTCAAACGGTGATGCGAGGGCATACTCAGTGCGGGGAAGATCGGCAAGCTCGTAGCAGATCACGCCTACTGCATGGGAGATGTTGAGGATCGGGTAGTGCTCTGATGTCGGGATCGTGCAGATGATGTCGCTTCGTTTCACTTCATCATTGGAGAGCCCCCAGTTCTCGCGTCCGAATAAAATTGAGATGCGCCCACTGAGGGGTTTGATATGCTCCCGCAGCTCTTTTGGGGTGAAAAACGGCATACGCATCGGGTGGCAGACAGATTTGCTGACCGCACCGGTCGTTGCCACCACGATATTGCTGTGCGCAAAAACATCTTCGATTGTGCTGACCTCCGCTCCGTCAAGCACGTCCTTCGCATGGGCGGCACGGGCAATCGCCTCATCGCCGAGTTCGCAGGGGTCGACAAGCACGAGGTGTGCAAACCCGAAGTTCTTAATCACCCGTGCGACAAACCCCACGTTCCCTTCGTACAGGGGAGATACGAGAACGATGTCGATGTCGGGCATGGGACAAATTACTGTACAGCATCAACGGATGCTTTTAACGCCGCTGCACCCTGTTCATAGACAGCATTGCCAACAACGATGGTATCAGCATACCGCGCCATCTCAGCCGCCTTTTGTGCGGAGTTGATCCCGCCGCCGTAGTAGAGTATGGACTTGTCGATGACATCCGATGCCGCCTTTACAACAGCAGGATCGCCGTACGTGCCGCTGTACTCGATATACACAATGGGGAAATGGAAAAAATGGTCAGCAACGCTGGTGAATGCTGCCACATCGTCAGGTGTTAGGTTGCAGGCCGATTTTGTCACTTTTCCAACGGCAGAATCGGGGTTTAACACGATATATGCTTCAGGGACGATCCGGTCCCACGGGACGTGCTGCTTCTGCTGCTGCACCCAGAGCCGGTGCTTACCGACAATCCACTGGACTTCGGTCGAGTTCATCACGCTGGGGACAAAGACATAATCAATGCCCTGCATGAGCACCGCATCCGGGTTTGCCGGCTCCATGACCAGCGGCAGGTCGTACCCTTTCAGCTGCTGCTGGAGGAATGAAAGGTTCTCTTTGGTCACGTTCAAGGTACCGGAAAGCATCAGGGCATCGGTGCCGCTTGCTGCAATTGCCTCGATATCGCCGGGCTTCAACTGCTTGTCAGGATCGAGTTTTGTTACATGTACCCAGTCTTTCCATTTCATCGGTATCACGGTAATATACATGTGGTATTCAACAACACACGTATTTTTTCTTTATCAATTTCTTGTACGTATCAAATCAGGCAGCAATGAAATTGCGATGTTCCAGATTATTAGCGTGCCGTTTTCAACCCGGCAATTCGCGGGGAATTTTCATTATATGGTTTTGAGTTTGTCGGTGTTTTCGCAGTGCCTGTTTTACGTTCCGGACGAGGATTTTATACTATCTCTGTCCCCCTACAACTTCCAAAAAATGTTAATGCAATTCAGAGGATAATTCGTATAACCGCTAGGTTATATGATGGAACTATACCGATCTCATAAAAATAAATAGTGAAAGGAAAAAGGTGGAATTATGATGGAGAAACCCTGTGACAGCTGTGATAAAGAGTGTATTGGAGGCATTATCTATGGCAATTGTCAACAGTTCCTTAATTGGCACAAGAAGCTCAGTCAAATAGACGTTTGCTTGGACTCAAAACTCCACTCAAGCCAATCAACTGTCACTCCTTTATAGCAGCCTTTAATAGTGCATGTCTGTTGGCAGATGACATAGTGCTGCGCAGGTCTGAAATGATTTTTTATAATATTCTCATGTGAACCGTGCCCATCCTCATAGTCTGCTCTAGTTTGTCAGGATGGTACTGGTTCGGGAGGGACCAATAAAATAAACCCGGAACCACTGGACCCGCCATTTTCTCTCTCCCCTCGTGTCTTGTGGACTAGTATTTCAGACCAAGAGATGAATTAAAGAAAAAAATCCAGAGCATTTGCTGGGAGATGATTGCCATTCCTCTTCATGCCCGTACTCTTGAGACGGTAAAGAGAAGATCAGATCTGGATGATAGAACTCTCTTTTTTTCTTCGTACCGATGTCTGTATCTCGGTAATTTTCTGTACCGGGATACCGGTTCTGGCGGACAGTGCCTGTGCATCAGCGGCAAGCAGGCTGGCTGCACCCACAACTTCCTCCTGAAGCAGAGGTATGATCATCGATTCGTTGATGCCGCGGATCGTGAGGAGCTCCTTTTTACTCTTTTCGAGCTGGAGCCTGGTCATCTTTTTAGGTGAGGGGCGGTTGAGGTAATGGCAGACAAGCCCGGCGTGCCGGTATACCGTGTCAGGGCTGATGCCGGATTTCTCAGAAAGCACGAGCGGGTGGTGGGTGCAGAAATCTTCCGGTGACGAAATGCCCGCAGCATGGTATTTCCTGATACTCAGTGCCGGGATTCCGATCTCCTTGAATATGTGCATCGCATTCATCGCCCGCGCCTCTTCTATGACCTTTTTTGCCTCCTGTTCATTGATGCCGGCTCTTTTGAGCACAGCGACATCCGCCCGTGCCAGGCCCGGGATCTCATTGATACCCGCTTCCTTGAGCACTTTCAGGATAGTGGCGTAGCTCCTTCCCTTCCTGGGTGCAAGGTGGTTGCGCAGGAACTTGCGGCATTCGGAGCGTTTTTTTAACACGGTCATTTCCGTTTCCGCTTCAAGGATCAGCTGTGCGACCCGGTCAGCAGGAAGATCAAGTGCCGTTGCCAGCCATTCGGGCTGGCTCCGGGCAAGGTCGGCTGCTGTATAGATATGACGGGCTTCGAGCATGCCCACCAATGACGGTGTCAGGGACGGGATCTCAAAGAGCGATTCGCGGTTGGAGCTGATGTGGTGGCAGAGCGGGCAGCCAATGTCCCAGGGGCGGGCGCCTTTCCGTACCAGCCGCACGTAATTTAAGTGGTGCTTTTCGCACACCTCATCGGTGCGCACCGCCCAGCCCCACTGGGTGACGGGCAGGCCGATGTTGAAGGTGCAGTCGGGATACCGGGAACAACCGATGAACTGGGTTGAGCCCCGCATGTGCCTGATGGCAAGCGTGCCCGTCCCGCAGACCGGGCATGTACCGAGGTTGAGTTCCTCTGCAGTCCTGCCAAGGATATCGTCGCCGATCGCCCGCTCATGGGCTTCAAGCTGGTCGAATGCCGCATGGAGCATCTCCCGCGATTCCCTGACTACATCCTCCCGTGTCCGCTTGCTTTCCTTAATCTGCTGCATGTGGGCTTCGAGTGTCTGCGTCATGTCCGGTTTTGTGATCGTGTCAGCATGCTGCTCCAGGGATTCGGTGACTGCCCTCCCAACAAGCGTGGGGCGCAGCGGGTTGCCTTCGACATATTTGCGGGAGACGAGTTTTGCAATCACCTCGTGCCGCGTACTCTTCGTGCCCAGGCCGAGTTCCTCCATCCGCTGGATCAGCCTGCTCTGGGTATAACGGGCAGGGGGCTGCGTCTCTTTCTCATCGAACGTAACGTTCTTGATCGGAAGGCGCTCGCCGACTGATAATGCCGGAAGAACCAACTCTTTTGCCTCAGAGAACGGGTAGACCGCGTGCCAGCCGGGCACCAGCAGAATACCGCCGGTCGCCGTGTACTGTTCACTACCGGCATCGAAGAGTACCTTGAGGGTCTGCCACTGTGCATCAGGCGCGAGCGTGGCCAAGAACCGGCGCACCACCAGCTCGTAGAGGGCAAACGCGTTATCACCCAGCGCATCTCGCGTCGCAGGTGCTGTCGGATGGATCGGCGGGTGGTCGGTCGAGAATTTCTTGCCGCGGGTGGGGACAGGGCGGCGGTTGGCAATCACCCACTCCACATCCCTGCCAAACACCGATTGTCTGAGCGCCTGCAGGATGCCATCGAGATCCAGCGTTGCCGGGTAGACCGTGTTGTCGGTTCTCGGGTAGGAAATGTACCCGTTCATGTACAGCTCTTCTGCGATCCTCATTGCGGTTGCCGCAGGGAATCCGAGCCGGGCCGCGGCGACGATGAAGCTGGTCGTGTCAAACGGTGAAGGCGACCGGTCGACCTTGGTTCCTTCCCGTACATCAGTGACAATGAGTGGCTCCTTTGTACGGTCGCGGGCCTGTTCGGCAGCAGCCTTTTCCTTGAACCTGCCATTGGTATGCCGTGCTTCAATTGGTTCGTCCCCTTTTTGGGTGAGAAGGCCCAGCTGCCAGTATTTTTCCGGAACAAACGATTCGATCTCCTTCTCCCGGTCGACGATCATTGAGAGGGTGGGTGTCTGCACCCTGCCAACGGACAGGATGTTCTGCCCGCCACGCCGGGCGGCAAGCGAGATGAGCCGGGTGAGCGACGCCCCCCACATCAGGTCGATGGACTGCCGTGCCTCTCCTGCAGCGGCGAGCGCAAAGTCAAGGTCTGTTGTATGGGAAAAGGCATTGTTAATCTCCTGGGGAGTAATTGCTGAAAACCGGGCCCGGTCGACCGGAACACCCGAATTTATAGCCCGGATCAGATCGAATGCCTCTTTGCCGATCAGCTCACCTTCGGTATCAAAATCGGTGGCGATGGTGACACGTTCAGCCTTTTTTGCGAGCTTCTGGAGGAGGTATACGATCTTTTTCTCGGTCGGTATCTTGATGGTTTTCGCGTCGATCAGGCTCCGGGGAGTATACTCCTCGCTGCGCCAGTTCTGGTACCCGGGCTCAAAGTCCACCTCAACCACATGCCCGCGCAGCCCGATTGTTACCGTGTTCGAAAAACTATAGGTTGAGACGCCCGCCTCCTTCTTCTCCGTCACATGCTTACCCCCGGCAAGGATCTGGGCAATGCGGCGCGCCGAGATGTTCTTTTCAGCGACTATCACGTGCACGGTTGTTACGCCTCCCTGTTCTTTAACGCTTCAACAAGCAGCCGGTTCAATTCTTTAGGATCTGCACGTCCTCTCGTTTTCTTCATCACGTGACCGATGAGGAAATTGAATGCCTCTTTCTTCCCCTTCCTGAAGTCTTCCACTGCCCTCGGTTGCTCGGTGAGCACTTCAGATAGTGCTTTCATTATTGGGTTGGGTTCGACGCCGGATTTCAGGGTGATCCCGTAGGCAAAAGGCCTGGTGATATTGACCGAGACTTTTCTTAAATTCAGCCTATCCAGAATTGCCAAAGGAGTTTCGTACGGCAGACCTTGTTTAATAGTATCAAGCATCACACGAAGCACCTCGACACCACTCTTATCAGTACATTCATCGCCCTGAATATGCTCGAGGAGTTTTTTAAATGGCGCGGCCTGTACAGTATCAATGGTCATGTTCCGGTAGTTCAGCTCGCCAATCAGGGTGTCAGCAATCCACGTGGCGGCGAGGGTAAAAAGGCCCTTCTGGCCGGAAGCGACGACGTGCTCGTAGAAGTTTGCGAGCCGGAGTTCGCCCGTCAGGGTGCGGGCATGGTTTGCCGAGCAGCCGTACTGCGCCATGAAGCGCTCCCGGCGGGCATCGGGAAGTTCCGGTAAGACGATGCCGGCAACCCATGACTGCACGTTGACCGGACGCAGGTCAGGTTCCGGGAAGTACCGGTAGTCGTGCTCCTGTTCCTTTGACCGGGCGGACTGGGTGATCCCCCTCGCCTCGAGGAAGTGGCGGGTCTCACGCTTGACAGTCCGCCCCCGGCGGAGCAGGTTCTTCTGCCGCGTAACCTCGAAGGTGAGGGCTTTTTCCACGCCCTTATAGGATGAGATGTTCTTTACCTCCACGCGTTCGCTTCCTGCAATCGAGATGTTCGCATCGACCCGCAGCGACCCCTCCTTTTCGGAATCAAAGACACCGAGATATTCGAGCGTTGCGCGGAGTTTGTTTAAAAATTTTCGCGCCTCCTTTGGTGACCGCATGTCCGGCTCTGATACGATCTCGATGAGCGGGATGCCGGCGCGGTTGTAGTCCACGAGCGAGTATCTCCCGCGCTCGGCGTTGCCCATGTGCACGAGCCTTCCCGGGTCCTCCTCGACATGGATGCGGGTGATCTGTACGCACTTTCCGCCGCTCCCTTCGTCAGCCTCGATCTCGACATACCCCCCTTTAGCGAGCGGCTTGTCGTACTGGGTGATCTGGTACGCCTTGTCGAGATCGGGGTAGAAATAGTTCTTTCGCGAGAACTCCGCTTCATCGGTTACGCTGCAGTTGAGTGCCTTTGCCACCCTCATCGCGTACTCAATTGCTTTTTTGTTGAGCACCGGCATCGAGCCAGGGAGCCCGAGACAGACCGGGCAGACGTGGGTGTTGGGGCCATCGCTGCGATAATCGGTAGAGCAGCCGCAGAAGAGCTTGCTCTGTGTGTCGAGCTGGCAGTGCACCTCGAGCCCGACAATGACCTGCGCATCGGTCATCAGGCCGCCACCTGCTCGTATGCGAAGGCGACATCGACTACGCGTTCGTCCTCGAAAGGTTTGCCCATGATCTGGAGCCCGACCGGCATCCCGTCAACCTTTCCGCAGGGAACGGAGATTGCGGGAATGTTTGCCAGGTTCACCGGTACTGTGAGGATGTCTGCGAGGTACATGGAGAGCGGGTCGCTTTTTTCCCCGAGTTTGAATGCAATCGTCGGCATAGTGGGCCCCGCGATCACGTCCACTTCGGAAAAGATCCGGGCGAAATCTTTTTTCACGTTCTCACGGGCGATCTGCGCTTTTGCATAATACTTCCCATAGTATCCCGACGAGAGGGCAAACGTGCCCAGCATGATCCTGCGCCTGACCTCGGCGCCAAAGCCGGCCCTGCGCACCTCCCTGTACGCATCGTGCCATGACTTCTTCGTGTCAGCGGCAGGGCCGTACCGCACACCGTCAAACCGGGCGAGATTGGAGCTCGCTTCGCTCGTGCAGGTGACATAATAGGCGGCGAGGGCGTACTCCATCGAGGGTATGCTGCACGGCAGCGCAGTTGCACCGAGCTCTTCGAGCCGGAAGATGGCCCGTTTTGTGACTTCGGCGACCCTGGGGTCGACACCGGCACCGAAATATTCCTGAGGTATGCCGATGGTAAGACCTTTGATATCAGGATTGGGTGTGTGGGTGTAGGGTTTGTTATACGAGGTGGAGTCGCGGCGGTCGTAACCGGCAATCACCTGCATGAGCAGCGAGACATCGGACACGGTTCCTGCCATGGGCCCGATCTGTTCGAGTGAGTTTGCATAGGCGATGAGGCCATAGCGCGATACCCTGCCATAGGTCGGCTTCAGCCCCACGATCCCGCAGAACGCGGCAGGGCAGCGGATCGATCCGCCGGTATCGGTGCCGAGCGCCATCCTGACCATCCCCGCCGCGATCGCAGCGGCACTGCCGCCGGATGACCCGCCGGGCACGCGGGTGGTGTCGCAGGGGTTGAGCGTGGGGCCGAACGCGGAGTTCTCGGTGGTTGTCCCCATACCGAATTCGTCCATGTTGGTCTTGCCTGCGATCGCCGCTCCAGACTGTTTGAGCAGGTCCACAACATGCGCATCGTAGGGTGGGATATAGCCTTTCAGGATCTTTGAGGCACAGGTGGTCTCGATCCCTTGTGTGGAGATATTATCTTTTACTGCAACGGCGATGCCGGCAAGTTTCCCGTCGCTGTGCGGAGCTTTTCTGCACACGGTGAGGAACGCGTTGTACCGGTCATCTGGGTTAAATACGGTTTCGTGTGCTGCCACTACATCACCCGTGGAGCCCTGATAAATCCGTCTTCCTGGAAAGCGGCGTTCTTCAGCACCTCTTCCTGCGGCAGCGAGAGCTCGATTACGTCTTCGCGCATCACGTTCGAGAGATCGCGGATGACACTCCCCTCACCCTGCACCCGGTCGAGCACATCAAAATAGTCCAGTATTGCGTTGAACTGGTCAGTAAATGGGCCCAGTTCTTCGGTATTGATGCCGATGTCGGCAAGCTCTGCGATATCGCGTACGTCATTTTCAGTGACCATGTTCCACCCTGCTGATGTGGTTTATGTAATCTTGCATGGACGTTTTATAACCATTTTTACGGGCAAGCTTCTGCAGCACCTTTGCAACCCCGCTCCCGTACTGCATCGCTTTCTTCTCGTACCACGCGAATTCTGCGGGAATGTAACGCTCCGCGACCTTTCTGAGCGGCACCTTCCGGTGACCTCCCTGCACTTTCTCCTCAGCGGGGATCGCGAGCGCGGCGCGCACAACCCGGATGTCAAGGTAGGGCATGGAGAAGTACGTACCGTGGAGCGCGGCGACAGACTGATCGCGGTCAGCCTGTTTTTCAAGCCCTGCAACATCGCGCGCAAGGTCATCAGCAAGGGTTGTCGTAGTGAGGTAGCGCGAATAACCGCCGAAGAGTTCGTCCGCTCCCTGACCGTTCAGGATGCGCCGGTACCCGTGCTGCCCCGCCCACTGCGCAACGAAGTACTGGGTGAGCGCGATACTCGTATTAAGGGGGTCTTTTTTTGGGATTGCGGCAACAACTGCAGGAAGCGCCATCTCAATCTCCTGCCATGTGAGCGTGACACAGGTGCAGGAGAGCCCCAGCGCCTTTGCGGCACGTTGCGCCTGCCTGAGGTCATGGGACTCTTCGAGCCCGACTGCCATGCACTCACGGTGTGCAAGAGCGGCAACGAGCGACGAGTCCACCCCCCCCGACAGTGCAGTCACACCATCACCGCTGCGCAGTGCCACCGCGGTGACGATCGCCTCCTCAAGTGGCATATCCGAAGGAACAGGGGCAATCGCGCCTTTTATTTCGCCATTACAGGTAATTGTCCCTTTCGGGCAATCACCTTTCATGACACCGAAATGGTCGCGGGCATGACACCCATCCCATGACAGAAAAAATTCGCCCCCGAACCGGTTGATTGTAGCGGGCTGTGTCCTGACAATCTCCTCTGTTTCTGACATGGTCAGTTTTTTACCATTCAGCTCGATCCAACCCTCACACCGGAACGAGGTCATGCATTGCCGGTTACTGTATTGCAATACGAATGCATAAAGCACGTGGCAGGGATATCTACCCACAAGCAAGATATAGGGATGCGGAATACCTGTTCCACAGGAGTCTTATGCGCAGTGTGTTTCTGGTCCTTGTACTAATTGCCGGCATCATATCCATCAGCGGTACCATCGGGACAGTATCAGGAGCGGTCGTCGGACTCGATTGGAAGGTGCAGTCCCCGGATGACATGCTGCCTGCCGGAATAACCCTGTCGCGTGATGGATCAACGGTGTTTGTCGGTGGCAGCCAGTTGCTTGTGATCTCCAGTCAGGGAGAGGTTCTCCAAAAGGGATGGGCGGGGACTGTCGCGGCCATGAGTGCTGAAGGGAACTACGTTGTCACCGCCCTGGGCGACCGGCTTCGCCTGCTCGATTATAATGGTGTGGAGCTCTGGACCCGCATGATGGGTGCGCCAATACGTGTTGTCGCCATCTCGCGCAACGGGTCCCTGATCATGTCTGTAGACGACCGCGGGGTTTACCAGTTATGGAACCGTTCCGGCGAAGGCGGGGGGATCGTCTTTATGGAGCCGGCAAAAAACGTGGCATTCTCGCCAACAGGCAATCTTATTGTCGTTGCGTCTGAAGGTGGTCTCCGGTACATTACTCCCGGTAAGAACATGACATGGTCGGATAATACATCAGGGACCCTTGATCAGTATATTGCGATCCCGGTGGACGGTTCGACCATCTATACTGCCGGCGGTAACCGGGTCTCGTCCCATACCAGTGACGGTTCGTTAAACTGGATGCGGGATGTAACCAGTGAGCACATCACGGACATGGCGTGTTCAGGAGATGGCAGAACCATCGTTCTTGGCAGCCAGGACAAATCCGTCTATGTACTTGATCGCCAGGGAAATATTTTCGGGAAGTACCGCACCGGTCAATGGGTCAATGCGGTCGGGGTCTCCTATGACGGGTCCGTGATTGCTGCCGGTTCCATCGACCGGTATCTCTCCCTATTCAACCGTGACGGCGCTCTGCTGGGTAAAGCCAAAACCGGTACGATCATCCAGCCCCGATCGGTTGCTGTCAGCGCAAATGGAAGGATGATTGTTGTGGCGGACGAAACGATGGTGTATGGATATTCGCTCGGGCCGGATCCGGAGATAGCTCCTGGCACAAGGATAAATCCTGCCGCGACATTCTCCGTTTCACCGACGTTTTCCGAT
Source organism: Methanoregula sp. (assembly GCA_026394605.1). Taxonomy (GTDB): domain Archaea; phylum Halobacteriota; class Methanomicrobia; order Methanomicrobiales; family Methanospirillaceae; genus MVRE01. Next base: position 21,599 of record JAPKXY010000058.1, on the reverse strand, counting down.
TTTCTCATCACCACACCATCGCCTCCTGCTTCCCAGCCAACCGTGTCTCTGCTGCAAACGATGCCGGGCGCCTCACCTACAACGTGGCAGTCGCCGGTTTCGATCATCATTCCCCTCATCTCCTGTGCAGTCGCCATCCTCTTCATCAGACGCTTTGCGGGATAAAGAAAACCGCTCTCCCCACACGATTCTTTTTTGCGTGATGCATCAAATATTATAAAGAGCGGGGGTAGGCAAGCCTGGCCAACACTGCCGGACTTAAGATCCGGTCTCGAAGGAGTCCGTGGGTTCAAATCCCACCCCCCGCATTCTGGCCATGGGTTATAAGTATCTCGCATTTTGCAACCCATCACTTTTGATATCACATAATAAGAATGCAGGATAGGTGAAAAAGAATTTCTTAGGATTTTGTTAATTTCCTCTCCGAGCAGCACTATCCAATTTTTTCGAGAAATTTAAATTAATTTACTGGTGTAAATGTGTGAATAATTGTATCAACGGTATTTATCTGATTTTTATGAACTTCATCGGATGCAATATAATGAATAATATAAACTATCGATCCTTTATTTATCAAAGTACTTTCTATTGTGATCGGAACTCCGTAAGGAGTTGTATATTTAACAATATCTTTTAGTGAATCATAATCCCCATAAGGAGATAAAGCATATTTACCAACTAAAATAATATTTGTATTTCCTTTTTCAGCTAGACTTTTTTGTAATCCTTCTATATATCCGTCGTTAAATGATTGAAATGATTTAAAATCGAAATTTCCAAATACTGATCTTTTTAAATCCATCCCCCATATAAATAATACAGATTGTGTAGTATCCAGATTTTTATCGTAAAAACATACAATTTTCGACATCACAGCTTCAGATAATACAATGTCAGACGTTATTGCAGTTGAGGCGCTTTTATCCATTTCAAATATTTCCCAGTTTGGAGGTAAATAAATACTAAAATGCATATCATTATTTTCATATTTTTTATAAGTACTTGGAATAATTGGACTAAATTTTACTGGTTGAATCGTAGGAACTGTTTGTGTGGATGCATCGGATAAAGGTTTAGAGGTGGATCCTAAAATTCCAAAAACAAATACTAACAATAATACTAGTATGAATATTACTCCAAGCGCCATAAGAATCGTGTTAACGACACTTTCTTTTTTTGGATTATATTGCGAAGTGAATTTATTGAGCTTAAATCGGTAATAAAGCCAATAACAACCCAATCCGACCAAATTCAATAAATAGGGGATAACAAATGCCCATGACCTGCTTCCATTTATTTTTGGTGCCCACTTTTCAGCTGCATAAGATCCGAACCAATACCCAAGTAATAACGATAGAATCCCTGGTAGAAATTTCTCTGGTTGACTAAGAGCGCCATATAATACAAGGCATGTGTATAAAGTCACGAAAATGATCGTTATCCAGGGTAGATCTAAAAAATTGAATTTGGTTTGTGATTGAATCACTTTCTCTGTTTTGTCATTTAATTGATTTACTTCAATTTTTCGAATGTCATCTGAATTTAATTTAAAAGAATTAATCTTCGCGCCACATTCAGGACAAAATTTTACATTATCGGATATTTCCATTCCACAATTCGGGCAGAATTTTGGCATTAGTTTCCACTAATCTTTTGTCACGATATAATTTTCTATTAAAATACCACATGCCCATCACTTGTGATGTCACTTTTCACAAAATAGCGGGCGCGAAGTTTTCCACATTCCGTGTTCTGAAATTATTTTAAATCTAGATAATTAAAAGGAGAGTATGTCTGAAAAAGTAAGTTCAACAAAAAAACCCGAGCTTGTAGAAATATTAAAAGAAATTGGGGAAAATTTAGACCGTGTTTTAACTGAGGAAAAGGAACGTGAATATTTTGAAAATATTGTATTAAATTATGGTTTGATTGAAAATCTCTTAAAATATAATGTTTTTTTAAAAATATCATGGGATCAGACTGCATTTGACGTTGACAACTCTATTGATAGGAAAGAGTCACTGAGAAAATTTGAAATGGCGCGTGATTATTGTACCAAACTAAGTTTTTATCAAGCAGGAGAAATGGCGGTAGCAATCAATTTAATTGATTGTTCCCTTTACGATAAAATTTCAAAAATAAGAAAAGAGAGGAACAATATCATACATCAATATTGGTTATATAAACATAAGAACGACCCAAAAACGTTGAAAATGATATTAAAGGAAGTAACAGGAGTTTCTCATGAATTAATTAAAATCTTCATTAAATTATTTGAGGAAATCGGTTCAACCCGTGTATTTGATCTATCTCTATTTTTCACATAAACTCCTTTTTCATCCTCCATCTTGTTTTTCTATCAATCCCTAATTTCTCCGCATCACATTGCCGCATCGATAACATTATCCCATTCATTCAATCTCTGTCGAACATGTTTATTCATCGTAAACGGCTTCTCCGCTTTTGCATTCTTTTTCATATAATGTAATGTTCCTTTCGAAAAACCCATTTTTTGCCAGTTTGCATAGGAAATTTTGGCAATTTTTTGTCGAATTTTGCACCCCCTTGGAAACTTCCTATAACCATCCGGTTATATGATTTAACTAAAACAATCCTGTGAATATAAATTGTGAAAGGCAAAGGGTGGAATTATGACCGATACACTGTGCGATACGTGTCTGAACCGCCAGAGGTCGTTAGATCCCTACGGTTGTTTCAGGCATTACAGTAAAACCGGACTCTTTGAGCGTTTACTACGATGGGTATTCGGGTGTGAACGGTACAGGTGTGCGTGACGCCACAGCCCAACCTGTTTTAGAAACGTGATATCATAAGAGACAGGATGCAATGTACGAGATACCTATATCCCCGCATGCTGAATATGGGTTATAGTTATCTTGCATTTTGCAACCTGTCACTTGTGATATCACTTTTCTCAAAATAGCGAGCGCGAGGTTCGCGTTTTGCACCCCCTCACTTGTGATATCACAATTCAATAAACGGGTCGAACCTTGTCGCGGATCTCAGGTTTTCTTCTCACTTTCCAATTCTCCTCTGTCAATATCATCCATATTTGATTCGTATCTGCAAGTAGCAAATATTATTTATTAATAATCTTATTCCACCATTCTTTCAGTTTCGTAACCCATGATTTCGGTTTTTCAGTAGCTTCATGAGTTTTTGATGGGTGATATATCGGATTTGTCTTCGTATATGTACCAAACCTTTCGATATCTGAATAGTCCCCACCACCACTGATGACCTTTGCACCCTCATCTCTTTCGTAACCCATTGCTATTTCGGTGACAGGAGAATTTGTTGTTGTCCAGTATGTTTTTCCTAAACAATTATGACTAGGCGGAAGTCGGTGTTTGTTGCAATAATATTTTGGGGGATCGCAACGGTTGCACCGAAACGGCATAGATTCATCTGCCGGGCAGTTTGGAAAGTCACACTTAACCATTGACGGATGATAATTTTTACAATATAATATATCTTTTGACTAAAACACAAAATTGAAGATCAGAGCACTTCTGGATTGAACTAAAAATAACTATTAAGGGTTTTTGCAATGGGATAAAAAGGATAAGATACGGCGATTAAAATGACCGCGCCAAATAAAAACCCAATAATAAACCCAGAAATAAAAAACATTACGGGTTCGGACTAGCCGGGTGGTCCCCGTTTGCTTTCAGCGTCACACTCTCCCCGCTGCGGAACCGGAACTTGCCCCAGGGCACGATGATCTCGAACCGCGCCCCCGTCCCTTCCTGGCCGGTCTCGCTCATGGAGATGCCGGTGATGCTGAGGATCTCTTTAGAAAAGAAGAGCCCGAAACCGCTGTTCCGCCCGATCCCGCGCTGGAATATCCGGGCTTTATCCACAGCGGGAATTCCGATGCCATTGTCCTCGTAGATGATGGTCAGTCCGTCAATGTGCTGGTGAGAGAGCAGCCGGATTCCCGTCACCTTCTCGCCGAACCGCAGGGAATTGTCGAGCAGGTTGTTAAACACCCGTTCGATCAGCGGGTCGGCAAAGATTTCCAGTCCTTCCACATGGACGCTGTAGTGGATGTACTCGTGCCCGAATTCCTCCTGCAGCCTGACAAAAATCTTCTTAATCGAGACCCACTGCGGCAGGTTCTCCCCGAGTTTCTCGTAGTCCTTGGTAAACGCGATCTGCCGGCGGATATTCTTTGCTGCCCGTTCCTGTTCAAGTACGGATTTTGCAAGCGCAGGCTCCTTGATTGCCTCTTTGAGGATCTCGTTGTGGAGCACGATCACCGTGAGCTGGTTGAGAATGTCGTGGCGGGTGATGCTGGTGAGGAGGTTGATATTTTTTCGCGCCTTGGTCAGGGACTGTTCTGTAAGGACTTGGTCCGTCACATCGGTGAGTACAATGATATACCCGTTCTGCTCCCCGGACCCCGACCGGAGCGGTATGCACCGGAGATCAATATAATGGATGATTCCGTCCAGTTCCCGCTGGATCGTCTTTGTTCTCTCGCCGGAGAGCCCGGCCTGCCGTTTCAGCGGAATTTCATCAGGCCGGAAATACCCGTTGATCCGGGTGCCGGTGATGTCATCACCCGTGATCTTTAAGATCCGGAGTGCTGCCGGGTTGATCTCGATAATCCGTTTCTTGCTGTCAAGCACAACAATGCCGGCAGGGATCTGGCGCAGGATAGGGCCGTATTCCATGGAGACGATATCAAAAAGGCCGAATCGTTCGATGCCGGCGGTGAGGGCGGTAACGGAAATGATGCATGAGACCGGCGCAAGGTCGATGATGTTAAAGGGGCTGATCCGGAACACGAATGCCCAGTACAGGAACAACGGGGGAAGTATTGCCATCAGCAGGCACGCAAGCTGGCCGCGGTACATCCCGGAGGGGGACTGATAGGACTGGATGATTATTGCAAGTCCTGAGAGCATGAGCAGTGATGCATACGCAAAAAAGATCCAGAAGAGTGGGATTGTAAACCCCCCCTCCTGCGGATACAGCTCAACCGGCAGTGCTTTTCCCCCCGTGAGGACCGGGTCAATCGTGACCGCCGCGAGCAGGATCCCGGTAAATATCGGGATAATTAACAAAAGCGCCCAGCTGAGGGGTCCGGACCACCTCCCTTTGCCGGAGTGCAATAATGAAAACTGCACGAATGCGCCGGGGATGATGGCGATCGCCGCATATTCGACGACCCGGGCAAGGATGAGGAGGACAGGGTCGTAGCTTGCGAGCCCGAGGGCCAGACTCCATGACCAGAGTGCGACCGACCCCATGATGACAGCAAGCGGAATTGCCCTCGGAGAGAATGTCCGGTTCCTCCATGAGATGACTGCGGAAAAGGCCGTGAGGAGTCCTGACACGGTAAGGAGCAGGACTATCGGAACCGTTTCCCAGATCATGAGTTGTACGTCATCTCCTTGTGAATCTTCATCATTGCCGCCGTAGAGTACTCCTTTTTACCGGGCACACACCGGCGAACCGGCAGTATTGAAGGGTGCAGGTTCCTGTGTGTGAGTATATACAATCTTGAACAGGGGTGATGATAAATTCCATGCCAGCAGGCAGGGCAGCAGGCAACAAGAGTAAAAAACCGGTTCCGGCTCTTGAGATTATTTATATTTCGTACTTACCGTTCGATCAGCCGGATGTGGTCGTCGGTACTTTGTGCGAGTCTGGGGCTTCCCCTGAGCCGTGCAATATCTGAGATTGCTTCAAGCACATGGACGGAATCTTCCAGAAACGAGAGCACATCGGCAGGGAATATTTCAATGCTGTACTCATCCAGCAGGAATGCCGCAATCTGCCGGTGGTCAAGCCCGTTCTCCCGCAGTTCCAGGACTTTTTGCGCAAACTTCTTCTCGGGGCACCCGCAGAGGGGGGTGTCCCGGCAGTTGCAGCGCAAAAAATCGTTAAAAAACGATAAGAGCTGTTCCCTGACCGCGAAATCAAACGAGTCGAAATTGATTCCCGATGAAAGGGTTTCGAGCATCGTCCCGTTAAATGCGCGATCGGGGAGACGGTACCCGGCAAGCCGTTCAATCTTTTTTGCGATTTTGAACCGTGCCCTGTCAGCGATCAATCCTCGTCTCCCGTGGATTCGTCAAAGTTCTTGAGCGATGATAAGGATTCGTTCATCCGCTCGCACTCGATCAGCCACTCGTCAAAGAGGGTTGGCTGTTCGAGGTCGTCTTTGACATATTTTCCGCAGCAGGACGCCCCGCCAATCACGCTCGCCCCGATCTGTGCTGCGGCATCGAGCGCCTGCTCCATGTCCTTTTCGATGATATCCCTGCCTTTTTTGACAAGCGCCTTGATATCTTTTTCAAATGTGCCCTCACAATATTTCCTGCATGATGCAAACAGGACGAGCTTGGGGAGCTGGAGGATCTCGATGATCTCTTCAAGGTCTTTTGTCGGGGAGGATGACATGACGATCAGCTCCACCTGGCCGAGCTTATCCAGCGCTTCTTCTTTTGAAAACCGCTTATTCTGGTACAGTCTGATGATCTTTAACACTTCAAGGGTGATATCGACCGAGAAGCTGTCCAGCACCCGGAACCCTTCGGGCATCTCATCGCTCTTGGGATCTACTTCAAAACTTGACTCACTTAAGGTTTTGAGCCAGTTGTCCCATCGCTCCTGATCGTAAAAAATATAGAATAATCTGAGCGGTCCGCCTTCCGCCCCCTGTGTGCTCGCCTTTTTTGCCATTTCAGTACACATGTTTTCCTGTTTTTATTAAAGCATTTTCGTTCTCGTGCGTTTGTTGTGGTGCTATTAGGACCCTGCATCAAACCTTCTATGAGTCCAAATCCCGCCAAGTGTTATCTTGAACAACGGACAATAATCACGTGGCTATGTACCTGACTGCAGCGGGGCGCTGACACATGAAATGCGTGCTGGTGCGGTATGGCGAGCTTTTCTTAAAAAGCGAACCGGTCAAACGCCATTTTATCGGTCTCCTCATGCGCAACATAGCAAAGGCGCTGGATGCAGAAAACCTCCCCCACCGGTTCGATCTCAACCGGGGGCGCATGCTTGTTCTCGGGGATGAGCCGGAAAAGATCGCACGCGTCGTCTCGAGGGTGTTCGGGGTTGTCGATGTGAGTGTCTGTACCCGGACATCCAGCAGCATGGATGACCTCTGTTCTGCCGCGGTAACAACCGCTGAAGGCAACTTACAACCCGGTATGAGTTTTGCCATCAGGGCAAAGCGGCAGGGTGTTTTCGGATATACCAGCCAGCAGATGGGAGAGATCATCGGCAAGGCAGTCGCCGACCAGTATGCCAATGTAACAGTCAATCTCTCACGTCCTTCGTATGAGATTTTTATCGAGGCGCGGGACTTCGGCGGATTCGTATATGATCACCGGATCAAAGCGCCTGGGGGTCTCCCGCTTGGAACACAGGGGCGGGTCGTATCCCTGCTCTCGTCCGGTATCGACTCCCCGGTTGCGTCGTGGCTTGTGATGAAGCGGGGATGCGAGGTCACGCACCTGCACATGGACGCCGGGCGGTGGGCGGGCCCGGACGTGAAGGATGCCGCCATTGAAAACCACCGGCGGCTCTCGCTCTGGTGCCGTGGTTTTTCACTCCCGATGCTTGTGGTCAACAGCGAACCGCTCTATGATACGATGGAACGGATCGAAATCCCGCCAAGGAACCGCTGCGTGATCTGCAAACGCTTCATGATGCGGGCAGGCAGCATCCTTGTTCACCGCCAGCACGCCCTTGCGCTTGTAACCGGTGACAGCCTCGGGCAGGTCGCTTCCCAGACCCTTGCCAATGTGGCGGTCATCTCGGACGCGGCAGGTGTTCCGGTGCTGCGCCCCCTGATCACGTACGACAAGCGGGACACGGTGGATATCGCCCGCGCCATCGGGACGTTCGAGGCGCACCCCAAGGATCTTGCCTGCCGGGCAGTCCCGAGGATGCCCACCACCGCTGCCGACCCTGAGCAGATCAGGGCATGCGAGAAGGATATGGATATCGAGAGCATCGTTGCCGCTGCGGTCAAAGACCCCGACGTCATCCTCGCAAAGAACGGGGCGATCGTGCCAAGAGAGAGGTCATGACCGGTGGTGACAGGATAACAAGTCTCCCCTCAATTTCCTATGTCCACCCAATCGATCCCGATGCAGCCCGGCTGTCCCGAACCCGGGTATCGTGAACTGCTGGCAACCAGCGAGCTTGAAAACCGCATTGAACAAGCCGCTGGGCTGCTCAGTGAATGCACGGTGTGCCCCCGCGCATGCCGCGTCAACCGGCTCGATGATGAGCCGGGGTTCTGCAAAACGGGTATCCGTGCAAAGGTTTCCAGCTATGGTCCGCATTTTGGCGAGGAGCCGGAGCTTGTCGGGCGCAGCGGCTCCGGTACCATCTTTATCTCGAACTGCAACCTTGCCTGCGGGTTCTGCCAGAATTATGAGATCAGCCAGTGCGGGCATGGTGACGAAGTATCTGCCGAAGACCTTGCGCGGATGATGCTCTCCCTGCAGCGCCAGGGATGCCACAATATCAATATTGTCTCGCCTTCGCATGTTGTGCCGCAGCTGCTTGAAGGCCTTGGCATTGCCGCAGCCAAGGGGCTCTGCATCCCGCTTGTCTATAACTCCGGCGGGTATGACTCTGTGGAAACCTTAAAACTGCTTGATGGGATTGTTGACATCTACATGCCGGACGCAAAGTACGGGCGGGATGAGACTGCCCTTGTGCTGTCGCACGCCCCGCACTATGTCGCTTCCATGAAGGCGGCACTTAAGGAGATGCATCGTCAGGTCGGGGACCTTGTTGTTGAACAGGGGGTTGCAGTCCGCGGGATGATCATCCGTCACCTTGTCCTGCCCGGCAATCTGGCGCACAGTGAAATCGTGATGAACTTCGTTGCAGACGAGATTTCGCGGAATGCCTATGTGAACATCATGGCACAGTACCGTCCCGCATGGCATGCCGGTGAGATTGCACAGGAGAATCCGGTATACCGTTGCCTGAAACGCCCGATCACCGGAGAGGAGTACCGGTTCGCGATCCGGTGCGCGAAAGAGGCCGGGCTGCACCGGGGGTTCGTAGAATACTTGTAATTATTTAAACAGCCCCTCGCTGTAGTCAATGACGGTCTTTAACGTCTTTAACCGTGCAAACCACTTATCATCCGATTCGACGACCGTCCACGGCGCGGTAGGCGTGCTCGTGCGCGCCAGCATCTCATCCACGGCAGATTCGTACTGGTCCCATTTTTCCCTGTTTCTCCAGTCCTCGTCGTTGATCTTCCACTGCTTGAGCGGGTCGGCCTGCCGGTGCTCGAAGCGCCTGAGCTGCTCATCCTTGCTGATCTCAAGCCAGAACTTCACAAGCCCGCCCCCGCTCCCGACATAAGCCTCTTCCATCTCGTTGATCTCGGTATATGCACGCTTCCATTCGTATTCTTCGCAGAGCCCCTCGACGCGTTCGACAAGCACACGGCCGTACCAGCTCCGGTCGAAAATGGTCACGTGTCCTGTTTTCGGGAACCGGGTATAAAATCGCCACAGGTAATGGTGATCGAGTTCAGTTGTGTCCGGGCGCCCGACCGGGACGACATCATAACCGCGGGGGTTTATGTGCCGGACGAGGCGTATGATGTTGCCCCCTTTCCCTGCCGCATCCCACCCCTCGTACACGATCACCAGCGGGATTTTGCGTTTGAAGAGGATATAGTGGATGCTGCGGATCCTGTCCTGGTATTCCAGCAGTTTCTTCTCGTATTCCGTTTTTGTAATTGACACCTGTGGTGAGGATTTTCGCTTCACATCGTTCCTTTTGGGTTTGACAATATTGTTCTTTTTTTGGTTCTTCCCATTTGAATCGAGGGAGGATATCCATTTTTCCAGCGCTTTTATCACGGTTGAATAGACCTTAAGGGTGGAATGGTTCTTATCGGTTGCCTCCACAACTGTCCAGGGAGCGTAGGGATGGTCGGTCCCTTCAATACATTGTTCGATGATGGGGAGATAGCTGTCGTACTGGTTGTGGAAGTCCCAGTCGCCTTTCGTGATCATCCATGACGTCAGTGGGTCATTCTCGCGTTCATTTAACCTTTTTTTCTGCTCCTCTTTTGAGATGTGGAGAAAAAATTTCAACATGATTGCACCATCGTCAGTGAGCTGGCGCTCGAAATTATTGATGGTGGCGATCGCATCCTTAATTGATCTCTTCGAGTCAATGCCTGAGATCTGCTCGGCAAGGGAGCGGCTGTACCAGCTCCGTGCAAATATGGCGATCCGCCCCTTTGCCGGCGTCTTTACCCAGAACCGCCAGAGGAGTGGGCGGGCCTGCTCCTCATCAGTAGGAGACCCGACTGAATAGAGCGAAAAACCGCGGGGGTCAAGGAACTGGATGAGTTCGTTGATCACCATAGTGATTCCCGAGGCGTTCCAGCCTTCAACGATAATAAGTAACGGGACTCTAAGGTCCCGCAGGGACCGCTGCAGCACACCGAGCTGCAGCTGGAGGGGTGCAATGGATTTTTCGTACGTCTTGTCATCGGTGGTCTTGTTCAGGTCGTACCGTTCAAACATCATACCGCCCTAATTCTTTCACGCTGATTACAAGGGATTCCGTATTCATCGAATCGTATCACGCTGCTGGTTCATAAATCAAATGTACCTGTGCCTGAATCAGGATACGAAAAAATTTGCAGGCAGCGGACCATTGTCAGGCAATGGCCAGCCCGTTGTCCTGCGCGATGCTGACAAAAACCTGCGCGAGATACGTCGCCTGTTCTCTTGTCATGCCGTATGTATTGAATTTCCAGACTCTTGTAGCCCCCGGGATGATGCCGGCCACGCCCTTCTCATTCAGTTCACTTGAAAGGAAAAACCCGCGTTTTTTATGCGATTGGGCAACAGTATCAAATGATCCGGTCGTATCGATACGTGTCAGGGTATGCTTTCTTGGAAATTCTGAGAGAATTTTTGTTCCCTGTATAGACAGGAGCGCTTCATGCACGATTCCTGCATTTTCCAGCTCACGGTCAATGTGCTTCACCCGCTCCTTTACATGAGGGAATGACGCCATCATGCCGACCAGTGTCACCCCCATAAGCGTGCACCCCATCATCTCCGGTTCCTTGATGCCGAACATCCTTCCCGTCACGTCGCCTGTAATTGCCGTGGTGCGGAAGACCTCTCCTGCACGCTCGGCAGTCGCTGCGAGCACCCCTGACGGTGCGGGCGCTGCCATGCTCTTGTGCCCCGAGCCGACAACAAAATCGGCGCCGAGGCTCTTGCCATCAACGGGTATGATACCCACCGTGTATGCGCCGTTGTAGAGAACCGGGATGTCGTACTGGTGGGCGACCTTTGCTATTCCCCTGACGTCGTGGACATTCCCGTACTGGTAATCGACATGGTCGATGAAGAGAAGAACCGGGGCCTGATTATACTGCTTTTTTATTTCCTCGATTTTCGTTGCAGCAGCATCAGCGGTGACAATATAACGATCATTTGCGGGAATCTCGCAGGCAATACCCCCCGCTTCCTCGATTGCGAGGAACTCGGTATAGTGCGCAAGGGATGTGAGCAGTACCGGATCCCCCTTTTTCGCATAGGTGTGGGCGACTGCCTGGAACCCGCGCCGGGCGCCTGGCACAACGCGGGCGCTGTCCATGTTCAGCCATGCCGCGAGGTCTTTGTGGAATTCCGCAATCGGTGGTTTTGTGATATAATCCAAGCGGTTGGGCTTGCGGCAGTTGTCGCAGACCGAATACCCGTCACCATACGCGATCACCGCCTTCATCGCATCAGCGGTCAGCCTCCCTCCTGCCTGGATAGGGTCGATGTTGATGGCAAGTTCGTCGACCATGCGGGCGTCGATGCCGGCACCGCACCTCATTTGAGCATCTCCTGTTTTAGAGAGCCGATTTGCCGCTCAAGATTGTCCAGCAGCCGCTGCACCTGCACTTTCTGTTGGGCATCAAACTCGTGGAGCGGGGCAGTCTCCCGCAGCAGGACCCGGAGATCGGTCAGGGTATACATCGCCTGAAAAACCATGTCCACTGCCCGTTTTGACAAGGGATCACCATAGTAATATCGATTGGTATGAATTAAGTAACCGCTTTTTTGCGTTGCTACCTTACCTATATGGGAAGGGCAATGGGCGGGACCGTGAGGACTGGACTGGTGTAAAAAAAAGGCGAAATTTTACCCGGATCCTGGCAGGTTTTCTTTGGTATGATCTGAAATCGGAATGATCTTCCCATCCGTCATGGTTATGATCCGGTCGAAATACATCTTATACCTCCCGCATCCCCCCGTCATAGCGGGCATTGCATATCCACCTACCTACCCGTTCTTCAGCGCAACAATATCCTTTACACCGACAAGTTTCCAGACAATCGAGCGATCCTCCCGTACAATCGATTCGGGCGTGTCCTGGGATGTGTGGCCAAGTGCAGTGAGCACACGCATCGAGAGGCGATTGTTTTTGATCATGCCGACAAACAGCTCCCGCACCTTCTTCTTCTGCAGGGGGTCCTTTACTTCTTCAAGGGATCCCTGGAGGCTTACAAACGTAAAGGTAGAGAGATCCTTTGCGTACTCCTCGATCTCCACGGAGACCTTCGGATCAGATTTGAAGTATTCCATTTTCCTGCCGTACTTCGTGGAAAGGAAATATATGTACTTTCCATCAAAGACATACATGAATGGCGCGATATAGGGGTGCCCGGCTCCGGAAAAGGCAATGCGAGAGACATACTGCCGTTTGATCAGGGCGTCATACTCGTTCTTTGGCATCTTGGGGATTTTTACAGGATCCATGTTCTCACCGTTCCTTCGAGTGAATGATATTCTGCCTGTTGATTTATAATCATAAGCATGAATACAACATTCATTGCGATGGCATGGGAACAGGCACACTCTGATACCGTTGGGCTGCGTACTTTTCAACATTCCCTTGCAGTCGTCAGCAGGTGCATCGGGTCTCGCCCGTGCTGGTTCGAGGGCTCCCGTTGCCGGGGATATTTTTTAAGATTTCCGCTCTCCCCGTCGTTCGGCGTAGGAGATCTCGCTGCTCTTTTTCGGGCGGGTTTTTTCACCATCTGTCTCCTTTTTTTGGGCATCACCGTCCGGGATGAAATCGATCCGGCTGTCTCCTTTTTTTTCCTGACGGGATTCGGTTGAAGCGGGTCGTTGTCCGGTAAACGCAAACCTGCTGCGGGCCATCAGGGGGGGCCCGGCCCTGCGGCCGGTGTCAGCAGGAACGCCCTCTTGTGCTGCATCCGCCTCCCCTTCATGCCGTTCGGTAAACACGAGGAACTGCAAAAACGCTTCCGGTTCACGGAAGACCGATGCATCGATCCTTTCAAACACGAATGTCCGGTCCACCGTTCCGAACCACCCGTTGGTCCGTTCCGTGATAGTGTCGCGAGTTGTTTCGAATATATAGACCCGCTCGATCTCGCCATGGCGCCCCCACGCGGTTTCGGAAATGCCGCGCTCTTCAAAGGCAAACGTCTTGCCGACGGCCCCGTACTGCCCGCCTTCCCGGACGGCAATCTGCCTGCCCCCGTTCTCGTACCGGAATGTCCGCGGCGGCTGCCCGAACGCAAACGTCTCCTCAAGCATCCCGTACCGGTCGAACATAAAACGCCGGAGGATCTTTTCCTGGCGGGCAGGGTCGCGCTCCGTCATCATATCCGCTGCGTGATCGAAGAGATAGAGCCGGCAAAGGTTTTTTCCTGCATCAAGCACCCGCACCCCGCCGCTGCCATACTGGTAGAACCTGATGATCGCTCCTTTTTTGGTCCCCGCATATTCCGTGATGACTGCATCTGCCATATCAACCACTCCCCCTGCTATGCACTGGTTTTCTAACGTTATTTCCTTGTGCGAGAAATAGTTTGTTCTCCGGTACCTGCCCGTCCTGACCCCGCTTTGTTTCCTGTATACTGGCCGGATAGCGCTCAGGGGGTTGAGAATGTAAAATAACAAAATTGAAAATAAAATCCTGCGTACAGATGTATACCATGGAGGGCTGGGGTGGAATTCAAAAATAAGGTTTTGATCATCGGGTATGGCGCCGTAGCCAGGTGCACGCTCCCCATCTTACTGCGGCATGTAACTATACCGCTTGAAAATATCACGATCATCGATTTTAAAGAGAAATCACAGGATCTCAAGGCTTGGACAACGCGGGGCCTTCGTTTTTTCAAGAAAAAAGTCACCCCTAAAAACCTTGACCAGATCCTCTCCGAGTACCTGTCGGAGGGAGGTCTCTTAATCGATCTTGCCTGGAACATCGACTGCTGTGAGATTGTGCAGTGGTGCCATGATCACAATGTCCTGTACGTGAACACTTCAGTGGAAGCCTGGGACCCCCATGGTGAGATATTCACCGCAAGCCCCTATGAAAAGTCCCTGTACTACCGGCAGATGAAGCTGCGCGAGCTTGTACAAGACTGGAAAAATACCGCCACCTGCGTGGTTGACCACGGAGCCAATCCCGGCCTGATCTCGCACTTTGCCAAGCAGGGGCTTGTTGATATCGCATGCCGGATGATTGCTGACGGGATCGCACCGGACCCGGACAGGTTAAAAGACCTGATCCGGGAGCAGAACTGTGCCGGGCTTGCCATGGAAACCGGGATAAAAGTCATTCACTGCTCAGAGAGGGACACCCAGATCTCCCGGTCACCAAAACAGGTGGACGAGTTCGTGGGGACCTGGTGTATTGAAGGATTGCTGGAAGAAGGCACCGCTCCGGCAGAGATCGGGTGGGGGACCCATGAAAAAGAGCTGCCCGACCAGGCCCATGTGCCTCCCGCCGGACCGAAGAACGGGATTATGCTTGCCCGGATGGGAATCAATACCTGGGTAAGGTCCTGGATCCCTCAGCAGGAAATCGTCGGGATGGTCATCCGGCACGGGGAGGCATTTGGCATATCAGACCGGTGGACGGTATGGAAGGATGGCAGAGCTATCTACCGCCCTACCGTGAATTACGCGTATATGCCCTGCGATGCGACGATTGCATCGCTGCACGAGCTGCGGGGCAGGAATTACGAGCTGCAGCCCAAACTGCGGATCATGAACGACCGGGAGATCGTTTCCGGATCTGATATTTTGGGAGCTCTTTTAATGGGCCATCCGTACCATTCGTGGTGGACCGGCAGCATCCTCCCGATAGAGGACGCGAGGAAACTTGCACCCGGGCAGAATGCAACCACGGTCCAGGTCGCGGTGGGGATTGTTTCCGCTGTGATGTGGATGATCGATAACCCAAGGAAGGGTTTCTGCCTCCCCGATGATCTGCCTCATGAGTTTGTCTTAAACATCGCAAAGCCCTACCTGGGTGAGTTCTGGTCTGGTCCTTCCGACTGGACCCCCTTAAAAAACAGGGTGGTATATTTCAAGGAGAATACGAAAAATACCTTTGACCGGACTGATGTCTGGCAATTCAAAAACTTCTTATTCGTGCAATGAGTCACTCATGTAATGGCAAACGTGGCAGAGGAAGGGAGAAAGGGGAAAAAAAGGAACGGGCATGATAACGGGGTCCCCCACATAGACCAGGCACGAAAGGAACTGCTGCAGGACCTGGCACGCACGCACGGGACCCCCATCTTTGTCATTGACCACGAGAAGATCCGTAAAAATTACCAGGAGTTCAAAGAGCACCTGCCCAATGTGCAGGTCTATTTTGCGGTCAAGGCAAACTCGGATCCGGAGATCGTAAAGACCCTTTTTGCCATGGGCTGCAGCTTTGACGTCGCGTCCATGCCTGAATTCATGATCGTCTGGGAAAATATCAGGGATATGCCGGATGCGGAACGGCAGGACTGGATCTGGGACAAGATCATCTATGCAAATACCATCAAGCCGATTGAAACGCTCCAGGCCCTCGACCAGTACAAACCCCTTGTCACGTTCGACAACAGTTACGAGCTGAAAAAAATCAAAGAGTATGCACCGCATGCGGGTCTCGTGCTGCGCATCAGGGTCCCCAACACCGGTTCCATGGTGGAACTCTCCTCAAAGTTCGGGGCCCACCCGGGTGAAGCAGTTGACCTGATCATCGCCGCATTCGAGATGGGCCTTGTTGTGGAGGGCCTGAGTTTTCACGTGGGCAGCCAGTGCACGAATTTTGAAAATTACATGCAGGCCCTGCAACTCTCGGCAAATATTATCAACGAGGTAGAGACACGGACAGGCAAGAAGATCCGGATCCTTGATATCGGCGGCGGTTTCCCGGTGAAGTACCATCCCGGGATCCGGTCTATCAGGACGCTTGCCAGAAAACTGAATGCGGAAATCAAGCGCCTGTTCCCTGCGGATATGCAGGTCCTCGCTGAACCGGGACGGTTCCTTGTGGCAAATACCTGCACGCTGGTGGCAAAAGTGATCGGCAAGGCATACCGCGACGGGAAGCCCTGCTACTACATCAACGACGGGGTCTACCACACGTATTCAGGACAGATCTTTGATCATATCAATTACCCGGTCCTGCCGTTCAGGGAGGGCGAGACACAGATCTCAGCAGTGTTCGGTCCGACCTGTGATGCCTTTGATACCATCACGCTCTCTGCGGAGCTGCCGGATCTTGACCTCAGTGATCTGGTCTATTCTGAAAACATGGGTGCCTACACGATCGCCTCATCCACGTACTTCAACGGGTTCCCGCCGGCAAAAGTGGTGCATATCAACCGGTGATATCTAATCACTGGAGAAAATCCCAACAACCCCGATATTCCCTGATTTAACGAAAAAAAACAAGGAATTTAAAAAATTTTAATAATTTAATTCTTCTTCTGACGTACGTGATCCAGTTCGCCATCTGATATCTGGACAAGCATGCTGCCGCAGATCGGACACCGCCGGGTTTGATCCACGCTCATCTGCTTATACTCCCTTTTACACACGGGACAGTAAGTCATGGTACCTTTTGCACTACTGGTTCATTGTTCAAAAATCAGTCAGCAGCTGGTCCTTTTGGCCCTTTTTTCTTCGGGCTGGTGCCCAGTTCTTTTGCGATAACCAGTATCGCGCAGCAGTTATTAAAAAACCATGCACAGTCCTTTCCTATGCACGGGATCTCAATAAGCATCCCCTCGCTATTAACCGCAGACCCGAATTTCAACGGACAATTTTTTTGTGATGGCATAAAGAAGAGTTGGTTGTACCTTAATGAACCTTTCTTTTACTAAAAAAATCCGGACCGACCTATCATGCTATACACTCAGACCGCCAATACTACAATAACCATAAACGGTTTTGGGTAGACGACCGCCCCCACCGGGATGGAACGATACCGGCGGCCCTTCCACATACCAGACAAAACCTTTTTTGTCTGTACGAATCGGTTAAAAAACCAGATTGCATTTTTATTCCAATCTGACAGAACAACCATACAAAAGAACGAAACAATGATAAAACACGCCTTAAAACCTGAGGTTATGGGAACAAGAACCGGGTATGTTATCCGGTTCACCTGTCCTGTCTGCCATGCTGAGAATGTAATTATCAACAGAATAGCACGGGACCATTTCCGAGAAACACGGGATGCTACGTGTAAACAATGCAGGCAACGTTTGACGATCCTGACACCGGGCACGAACCAAAAACCGGCACTATCTTCTGTGCCATCGTACGTCGGATGCACACAATTACAGTAGACCCCGGGCCCCTTCAATCAGTTCTATGTTGTACCGGTGGGGATAGTCAACTTTTTTATACGCCAGCGTTCCCAGAATGTAAAATCCAAAACGGTTCTCCCTGATGCGGTTCCTGTATAAAAAATTCAGCATTGCACTGATGGACTGCGAGGATTTGCCGGACAGGTGATGAAAATCTGCAATATCCCGTGCTGTTACGTCAGCATGCGTGATATTTTTCTTGAGCAGATACTCGCAGATGAGGGATGCTACATGGTATCGTTTTTTGGAATCTGTCCGCATGTGCCCCATTTTTTGCTCCTTTTTTCTTCTGCTCGTATGTATTTGCTGTATCGGGCGATATAGTTGCGTATCATCATTCGATTCAATAAAATCAAAAAATAATGAGGATTCCTTCTCCAGGCAGTATCTGCCCTTATGGTCAGAGATCCGCTCAACGTGACATTCCCGAAGAAATTGTATGCTCTCTCCTCGTGTCAGTCAATGCCTAAAAAAAAACAATTTCAATAGATACTCCCGTATCACGGCACTGTGTCTTTGCATGCCGGGCAGCTTAATGCATAATCACGAATACTCTCGTTCCAGGGCGTGAAACGTATGCAGACTTCCGGCTTGGCGCCATGGATCCTGCACCAGACCTTTCCGTCCTCTGCCCGGAGGAAGAACGGGCAGTGCCGGATCTTCCTGCCTTGTATCGAGACCCAGTAGTCGATGCCGGCGATATGCGGGAGATCTTCAAGGGATAGTTCCCGCCCGTTCTTTTTTGTGCCGTCAGAAAACCTGATCCCTACGTGCTGCAGGATATCCCTGCGGCCCTGTGTGATCCACGGGATGATATCTTCGATGACGCCCTTCTGTTCCCACCCCCACTTCTCGCAGCACTTGCCGCACTGCTGGCAGTTCTGGTGTGTCAAGGGCTCATCTCCAGTTGATTATGGGATGAAATAGGTAGTATTCGTTTTTTTTTAAAGTGGGGGAAGATAGAGGTAACATCCTTATCAGCTGATGAGTCTCCCGATAACTACACCGGCCAACGCCGCAGCAGTTGCAATCCCCATCGTCTCCAGGACGGTTCGGGCGACAGGACGGTTGCCAAATCGTGCCCGGCCGATCCCCAGCACCAGCAGCAGGAACGCTGTTCCCGCAATACATGCGATTCTTGCCGTTTCAAAGGGTAGAAATGCAAATGGAACCACCGGTGTAATCCCGGCAATAAAATCCGAGATCCCCATCCAGCATGCATGGGCTAAGGGGGAAGATTTTTGTCCGGGCGTTTCTTCCTGGCAGGCGATGGCTTTCTCAAAGCCGGGGATTTTCATGGGATCTGCGGTCATGTCGTCCTGGATGGAATCAAGGCTTCGCCTGCTCAGACCGGTAGTTTTCAGCACGTCGATCAGGTCAGAAACGGCACTGCCGGGATCGCGCTGGATCCTTGCTTCCCTTCGTTTATCTTCCACTTTAACCTCGTCATGCTCGGATTCAAGTTCGAGGAATATACCGGCCATCATCGAGACCGAAGCGGCAATTGCACCGGTTGCCCCGGCAAGCAGCACCACATTCCCCGAATCCGCACCGGCAGCCACACCCAGCACCAGACCAAAGATGGATACGGCGCCGTCCGACATGCCAAAGACAATCTCCCCGGCAGAGGCATAGAATGAGTCTTGTATCCGGATAAACAGCGAAGTGTCGATCAACTATTTTCACTTCCTTTTTTTTTAAAAAATCTCTTACGCAGGAGTTGTCCCGCTCTCTTTTTAAGATATAGGTTTATTCCCGGATAACGAGGAGTCCTCTTTCCCCTGTCTCTGCTTTGCCCCGGGTGCAAGAAGAGAGGCGATTCGGACAACATGTGGCAGGTCATCTGATGAAATAGCCCTCCCGTTGCGCCGTTTTCTGTCATCAGGTGTTATTGAAACGTGTTGCAGGATATCCTCCCGGTTTTCCTGTATCCGGGGAACGATAACTTCGATGATCCCCTTCCGGCTTCATCCCCACTTCTCGCAGCACCAGCCGCATTGCTGGCAGGACTGGCCCGAAGTCAGGGAGATTTCACCATGTGATTATTGGCAAAACTACATGTCAGTCGTTTTTTTATGGGGGTTGCTGTTTGATGAGAAAAAATGGAGGCACCCGATCGATCACATTGGTAAGACCGAGTCACGCACCCAGGTCGCCCCGGTTCCTCATCCAGTCGTGGGCGAAGATCTCCGCTTCGCCGCTTATGATACCCTCAAGAATCTTGTGTGCAACATATTCTGCCGAGTCCGAAGGAAACGGACCGGTGGCATCCTCCTGTTCCCAATTGTCCTTGGGAGATTCCCGTATCGTGTTTTTCTCGAAGTCGGTAACGGTAATGTACGGATATACGACGCTGACAACAATAGCATCGTCCTTTAACTCCTGCCGTGCAGCCATGCTGATACCCGCCAGAGCCCGTTTTGACGATGCATACGCACTCATGTCCGGCAGGTGCATCAGTGCAGTACCGGAGCTGATGTTAACAATCGTTCCTCCGCCCTGGTTTCTCATGATGGGAATGACCTGTTGCATGGCAACGAGCGGGCCTGCAATGTTCAGGTCGTAGATGTACCGAAATGTGCCGATGGTTATTTTTTCAACGGGTGCATCATATCCCTGTCCGGCATTATTGACCAGGATATCAATCCTGCCGAAATGCTCTTTTGTTTTTTTAATCATCCTTGTGATCTGGGGAATCTTTGTCATGTCGGCGGGAACTGCCAGTGAACCGGGAAGTTCCCTCGAAAGTTTCTCCAGTTTCTCTTTTGACCGGGAAACGAGCGCAACGTTAACGCCCTGCCCGGCAAGGAGTTTTGCAGTTGCAAGGCCTATTCCTGAAGAAGCGCCGGTGACTATGGCGACTTTGCCTGACAAATCTTTTGAGTTCATCTCCATTCTTCCATCACCACCCATGCCTGGTCCGGATTAAGTCGGTTATGTGTTATGTGAGGGCATTATAGTTTTCGCGGGGTTTTTTTTGTGGAATCATTGTATCGTTTATCCATGCTTTGGTACTGGTGCCGGAAAAAGGACGATGCAGGATGATTCAGGTCAACCTAAACATTTATTATTTAGGTCAACCTAAATATCTGATACAATGGCACAGGAGCAAGTCGAGGAATATATCGAAACAATCTTTGATCTCGAGTCACGGGACGGGTCAGCGAAAACAACCGCTATCGCAAAATGCTTAAGAGTCGCCCCGGCAAGTGTGACGGAGGTGCTGAAAAGTCTCTCGGACAAAGGGTTCGTCCAGTACGAACCATACCGGGGTGCGACCCTGACAGAAGAGGGAAAAAAGATCGCAGATACGATCAAGCGGAAGCACCGGCTCCTTGAAGTGTTCTTAACCGATGTCCTCAAACTGAACCGGGAAAAGGTCCATGATGAAGCGTGCCGGATGGAGCACACGATCTCCGAAGATACCGAGAACGCCCTCTGCAGGATGATGAATGCCCCCGCACGCTGCCCGCATGGCAGCCCGATCAGCCCCTGCAACCGGGGTGTAGGAAGCTGTGCGGAATGCGATGTGGTTGCAGGGGCAGGAATCCCTGTACCGGTATCCCTCCGGGATAAAAAGGTCATCCCGGTTACTGAGCTGACTCCTGACCAGAACGGGAAAATCGCATTCATACGGGGGGACTGCAAAGTTGTCCAGCGCCTTTCCGATCTCGGACTCACGCTCGGGACGATTGTTTCTGTCATGAGAAAAACGCCCATGGACGGACCTGTGGAGATCCTGGTGAGAAGGACAAAACTTGCTATCGATCACGCGATTGCTGAGAATATCTTTATCGAATCGCCTATTGCGGGTTAACCATGAGCGGCTGCGGAGAATGTAAAGGCTGCTCAAAAGGTAAAGAGTCCGGCATAAAGAATGCGGACTACACCATTGCCCTTGCCGGCAATGCCAATGTCGGCA
>JAPKXY010000023.1 GCA_026394605.1 Methanoregula sp. | reverse complement strand
CCAGACGCATGAACAGTGCAGCGACCATCTGGAGCAGTGGGGAATTCCGGTCATCCACACCAGCAGCAATGCAGCGAGTGCTGTTGAGATGCAGAAGGACAAGACTTCAGGAGCGATTGTCTCATCCTTTGCGGTATCGGTATACCACCTTCCCGTCATTATTGAGCATATTGAGAACAATTCAGAGAACATTACCCGGTTTGTGAGGATTTCCTGCACTCCGGACAGAGAGGAAAAACCCGAGAAATGCAGCATCATCATTGATCCAAGTGCCGACCGCGCCGGGCTGCTCCATGACCTTCTGGCAGTATTTGCGGTGAAGAAAATCAACCTGACACGGATCGAATCCCGCCCGTCAAAACGGGGGATGGGAAATTATGTCTTTTTTATTGATTATTCGACTTCTCCGGGGTACCGTGATGCCATTATATACTTAAAGACGATGACGATTGTAAAAGAGCTTGGGTGTTATAAAAAAACCGGGATACCGCAATGATCAGATCACTCTCACGTGCACACGGTGTTGAAAGTCGCTTCTGCGCCCCGCCATCCAAAAGCTACACGCACCGGGCGATGATCATCGCAGCACTGGCAAATGGTATGTCCTTCCTCCACAACCCGCTCATCGCAGAGGATACCGATCTGACACGATATGCACTGGAATCGCTTGGGGTCAAAATTCATGGCGATCCCCCCCTTATCCGTATCGGGGGTCTGGACGGGCAGTTTACCTGCGGCAAGGAAAAAACACTCGACCTGAATAACTCAGGGACGAGCCTGCGCCTGTTCACTGCGCTTGCCCTGCTCTGCGACCAGCCAATCATCCTGACCGGTAGCAGCCGTATGCAGGAGCGGCCGGTAGGGCCACTTGCAGATGCACTCAGTTCACTTGGCGGGACGGTCGAATTCTTAAAAAAAACCGGTTACCCGCCAATACGGGTGCGGGGAACCCTGAAAGGGGGAACAGCGAAGATCGATGGGACCATGAGCAGCCAGTTTATATCGTCTGTGCTCATCGCCTCGCCGTATGCACAACAGCCGGTGGAACTGGAGATCCCTTCTCTGCCGGTCTCCAGTTCCTATCTTGATGTGACAGTAACGATCATGCGTGCGTTCGGTGCAAGGGTGATGACGGATGATCAGCACCGCTGGTTCCATGTCAGCAACCGTCAGCGGTACCAGGCCCGGAGCTATGATATCGAGGGGGATTATTCATCTGCTTCCTACTTCTTTGCGATCGCTGCAATTTGCGGCGGCAGGGTGGCGGTGGAAAATCTTAATCCCCACTCAGTACAGGGTGACCGGCAGTTCCTTGAGATCCTTCGAACAATGGGGTGCACCGTGACAAAAGGACCTGACACCATCACCGTTGAACGGACAGGTGACCTGACTGGAATTGACTGCGACATGTCGTCGCTTCCTGACACGGTACAAACGCTCTGTATGGTCGCCGCGGTCGCATCCACACCCACCACGATCCGGGGCATCACCCATTTGAAGCATAAGGAAAGTGACCGGGGCCTCGGTACGGCTCAACGCTTAAACCAGCTCGGGGGAGATGTGCGGGTAGAATCAGACACCATCACTGTTTTCCCACGACCCCTTCACGGAGGTACGGTTGACCCGGGGGATGATCACCGCACAGCGATGAGCTTTGCCGTGCTCGGGCTTGGGATCGGTGGGGTCACCATCGAACATGCGGAGTGTGTCAGCAAATCGTTCCCTGGTTTCTGGGACGCACTGGCAGGAGCAGGACTGTGAAACGGATCGTTATGTGCGGTTTCCGTGGCACCGGCAAGACGGAGATCGGAAAGGTCATGGCTGAACGGTTGCACCTTCCCTTCATCGACACCGACCAGCTGATCGAATTCAGGACCGGACGTTCAATCCCGACCATCTTCCACGAAGAAGGTGAGGAGCGGTTCCGGGCGGTAGAGCGGGACGTGATCGCAGCGCTCCCAAAAAAAGATGTCGTTGTAAGCACCGGTGGCGGCGTTGTGATCGATCCATCGAACGTGGAGCACCTGCGTAAAGACAGTATGCTGGTGCTGCTCGTGGCAGATATTGATACGATTGAGCAGCGGTTATTGAGAAAGCCACGCCCTCCGCTCACGGGCCTTCCGCTGCGTGAGGAGATCGCGGAGCTGATGGACCGGCGCCGGCAGAACTACTACGCCGCATCAGATTTCTGCATTGATACGAGTGAGACCACGGTCGAGGTTGCCGCAGAGAGAGTTATACGCACCCTTCAGGACGGTACACTCACGATAAAACAGCGGGAGACAGGGATGGCATTCTTCAAAACAGGGCGAATTCCGGCACCGGCATTCCATACGCTTGAAACGATGTTCACTGCACCGGCGCGGGACCCGTTAACCCGGCTTATGGGGGTTGCCGGCTATCCCTGCGCCCACAGTAAAAGTCCTGCCCTTTTCAACACGCTCTTTACCCGTTACTCTCTCAATTATCACTATACCTGGTTCGAGGACCCCGAGATTGATGAGATTATGAGGATCGCACGGTCTCTCGATGTCAAAGGACTATCCATTACCATCCCGTTCAAACAGGATGTGATACCGCACCTTGACGAGGTTGATGAACATGATGCCCGGCAAATCGGTGCGGTGAACACGGTAGTCTTTGCCTGCGGTTCGGCAATCGGGTACAATACGGACTGGCTCGGGGTACGAAAACCACTGGTCACCCTCAAAGGTGCAACCGCCGTGCTGCTTGGTGCAGGCGGCGTGGCAGCAGGGGCAGCCTATGCCCTCACTGACCTTGACATGAAAGTTACTATTCTGAACCGGACTCCGAAAAACGCAGAGGTGCTCGCGGCGCAGTTCGGGTGTGGCTGGGGGACGTTGGAGGATATCGGGAAGATCAAACCCGACCTTGTGGTAAACGCAACACCCCTTGGCATGCACCCCGATGACCACAGCCCGCTCTCCGATGACCAGCTGAATAAGGAGATGACGGTATTTGACCTTGTCTACACTCCTCCGGAGACGCCCCTGATCAAACAGGCACGACGTATAGGGTGCAGGACTATCACCGGCACGGAAATGTTCATCGAGCAGGCACGCGAACAGTTCTACCTCTTTTTCGGAATCGATGTACCCGCGGAGCAGGTACGGGAGATGATACCATGAACACGTTTGGCAGGAATTTTAAAATCACCACCTTTGGCGAGAGCCATGGGAAGGCGCTTGGGGTAGTAATCGATGGCTGTCCGGCCCGGCTCGAACTTTCGGAGGCAGATGTCCAGCCATTGCTCGACCGGCGCCGGCCGGGCAAGAGTACGCTTGAATCACCGCGACAGGAACCTGACAAAGTTACGATCCTGTCCGGCACGTTCAATAAAAAGACGACCGGCGCACCTATCGCGATGATCGTGAAGAACAAAGATATCCGCTCAGAGGATTACGAAGCCCTCCGCGATGTCTTCCGTCCCGGGCATGCAGATGTCACGTACTACGAAAAGTACGGCATCCGGGACCACCGCGGGGGGGGCAGGAGCTCCGGGCGCGAGACACTGGCACGGGTCGCGGCAGGTGCCGTAGCGATCAAGTGCCTCGCACAGCACGGGATCGCAATCAGCGGGAAGATCGTCGAAGTTCACGGCAAAACCAGACTGCAGGAGATCGAAGATGAGATCCGTGCAGCGCAGGCAGCCGGAAATTCCGTCGGCGGAATCGTTGAACTGGCAGCGACCGGCTGCCCTGCGGGGCTCGGCGATCCGGTTTTTGGCAAGCTGGATGCGCAGATCGCGTGTGCTATGATGGGGATTGGGGCAGTAAAAGGAGTTGAGATTGGTGACGGGTTTGCCGCCGCGCGCAGAACAGGGAGTGAAAACAACGATTCCATGACCGCTACCGGGTTTACAAGCAACCATGCCGGTGGCATTCTTGGCGGCATCTCGACCGGGCAGGAGATTGTCGTGCGCATCGCGGTGAAACCCACCCCGTCGATTTCAAAAGTCCAGCAGACGCGCGATGTTGGTGGGAATGAAGTAACGATCGCAATCACAGGAAGGCACGACCCCTGCATCGTCCCCCGGATCCTGCCGGTCGCAGAGGCAATGCTCGCGCTGGTGATTTTCGACTGTCTGCTGGAACAGAAACGGTATCAATAATTTTTTTTTTAGCTTTTAACAGTTGAGCACTGCATATGTAGTTCCGCGACAGATGCTCTGTCGCGTAGTTACAATAGTTCCGCGACAGACGTGTAACTACCCAACAGACGCTCTGTTGGGGAACTACATCTGTCGCGCAGTTACAAGTCCGCGGGATTCACCTGTTTCCTCGGGCACTGAAGAGAGCCATTGCCGCTTTGACCTCTGCTACTGAGAACTGCCCCTCGGCTGTTGGCGTACCTGCATGGCAATACACAAATTCAGATCCGAAGAGGAGCCCCAGGATCAATCGGACGGTGCGGAACTGCGTCCCCATTACACCAGTACAGACAGGTTTTTTTGCTGCATGAGTAAACGAGATCAGTTCGATGATATCCTCTTCATGCCGGGGAGTCACGACAATCTTGGGGATATCACCGTATGACCGGAGCTCGCGTTCCAGCGCGAAGAGTTCGAAGAGTGATGGCATCTCCTGTATATGGGAGGATGCGATGATGGTTACTTCCTTTGCCCTGATCGCCCCGGCATGGGCAGAGAAGCGTCTCTCAACATCGATATAATCCACAAGCGGGATGACAGGCTGGATTACCCGGAACCACTCCTCCGCATTCCCAAAATAGTTCCCTCCTTCATGGGCAGAGCGCAGCGTGGCGATGAGGGGGAGCTCAGTCTGCCTTTTGCACTCCTGCACCCCCAAAACGCAGTCGTCATCCATTAAATCGAGCCGGAGTTCGATCAGGTCAGCACCCATATCCTGTGCTGCCACTGATTGTCCGGGATCCGCGATCGATGCAACGATCTTCATGCTCATCCAATCTGTTGTCCCTCTTCCCCAAAAAGGTGCCCGCTTCAGGTATAATCCAGATGCGCAACCGGCTGCGGTGCCATGCCAGTATTCCCTTTTTGGTTGTTCGGAGGATACCTGTTTATTTTATCCCCTCCATATCTTGTTCACTGACCTATGGAGGAT
Organism: Methanoregula sp.; assembly: GCA_026394605.1. Lineage (GTDB taxonomy): Archaea > Halobacteriota > Methanomicrobia > Methanomicrobiales > Methanospirillaceae > MVRE01. Next base: position 4,401 of record JAPKXY010000023.1, on the reverse strand, counting down.
GTACCCTACACCCACTATGTGAAGCATCTCATCGGCGCGCTTGCCAGAATCATACTGCTCGCCATTGTGCTGCCGTTGATTCCTGTCTTCATCTTCAGCATTTCCCTTCCCGCAACACTCGCCCTGATGACCAGCACCTTTGTTATCGAGTACGGTGCTGCACCTGTCGGGATCGGGCTGGGATTACACCCGCTCTATGTTCTCTTTGTCCTCGTCTGCATCGCGATCGGCGTGATCCTCTTTCTTTTCGATATCTTTGACGCGCTGGGCGAACATTCCGAACGGGTCGCAAAGTTTTTGGAGAAATCAGGTGAACGGGCGAAACAATCGAAAATTCTGTCGAAGTATGGGATCTACAGTCTGGTGCCCTGCGTGATGACACTGGGGTTCTATGTCTGCCCGCCGGTCGCGTGGATCTTTGGCTGGCGCCGGGACGTTTCCATCCTCTTGACCATGGCAGGATACATCGCCATATCGTTTGTCACGGTACTGCTCTCGCTGGGCACCTTTTACCTTTTGTTCAGATAGGGAGAACAGTACATGACACATCCAACAATGAACCGGAAGAAACCCCGTCTGCCTGAACTCCTTGCGCCTGCAGGTTCACCTGAGGCATTCCGGGCAGCAGTCGCTGCGGGAACTGATGCGGTCTATTTAGGCGGCAAACAGTTCGGTGCCCGGGCCTATGCGCAGAACTTTACGGGACCGGAGATCGAAGAGGCGCTTACCTATGCACATGCCCGTGGCGTCCGTGTGTACGTTACGGTAAACACCCTCATCCATGACCGCGAGCTTGCGGGTGTGGGGGAGTATCTGATCTGGCTCTTCTCGATCGGTGTTGATGCCGTGCTCGTACAGGATGCAGGGGTTGCGGCAATCGCCAGACAGGTCGTGCCCGGACTTCCGCTCCATGCGTCCACCCAGATGACCATCCATAACGCTGACGGCGTGCGCTGGGCAGCGGAGATGGGATTCTCCCGTGTAGTGCTCGCCCGGGAGCTTTCTCTCAATGAGATCGATGCAATCGCTAAAACGACAGAGAATGCCAATATCGGTCTCGAAGTCTTCGTGCATGGGGCGCTCTGCTATTGTTATTCCGGGCAGTGCCTCCTTTCGTCAGTGATCGGGGGCAGGAGCGGGAACCGGGGGATGTGCGCCCAGCCCTGCCGGAAACCGTACACGCTGGTAACGGGAGAACCTGACAAGTACGGGCGCCCGGTGCGGTTGCAGGATGTCCCGCTCCCCGAACGATATCTCCTGTCGCCAAAAGACCTCTGCACGTACCCGGATCTGGAGCGCCTGGTGTACTCACCTGTCGTTTCACTCAAGATCGAGGGGAGGATGAAGTCGCCGGAGTACGTTGCGACGGTGGTTTCGACATACAGAAAGGCAATCGATGCACTCACCGGGTGCACCGGCTCACTGCAGGAAGCAGATATGCGGAATTTGGCTCTTGCGTTCAACCGGGGTTTTACCGGGGGTTATCTTTTTGGTAAGAAGTGTAACTGCGCGACAGAGCGTCTATCGCGGAACTACAACGCTGCTCTCATGGGCAGGGACCAGCCCGACAACCGCGGGCTCCTGATCGGAACGGTAACTGGATACACCAGCGGGGGTGAGGTAACAATCCGGCCAAAAACGCCAGTCAACCTTTCCGCAGGCGACGGGCTGGTCTTCCGGGATCCGGACCATGCGGACAGGGGGTTCGGGTTTTCCCTCAACACGATACCCCGAATCGAGCAGGGAGTGATCATACTGCCGTCACCTCGCGCGGTGAAGCATGGCGCTCTTGTTTTCCTCACATCGAGTACGGCACTCACGGCCCGGGCGCACCAGATTATTGCATCCCCATCGCACAAATTGCGTACACCTGTACCCATTGATCTTGCCGTGCGGGTAGGTGATGATGGCATACCGGTACTAGATGGCGTAATCGATGCCGGCGAGGGAAAAAAGGTCCCGGTTTCGTTTACCTGCAGTGTCAGGCTCTCACCCGCCCGCGCCCGCCCGCTGACTGCAGATCAGTTTGAGGCACAGCTGAAAAAGACCGGCGGCACCACGTTTACCATCCGCAGGTTTTCGCTTGATTATGCCGGGGACATGTTCGCACCCGTTTCAGCCCTGAACCGGATACGTCGGGAGTTTCTTGCTGATGCAGAAAAGACGCTCATAATAGCCTCACGACCCCCGGCAATGGCTGTTGAGCAGGCGCAATCGCGGTGGGCTGCGGTGGCACATCAGCTACGCACACAATCCCCTCATAAGCATGAGAATCCGGTACCGACCCTGAAACTTTCTGTCTATGCTGACTGTATCGATGTGATCAGGGCTGCCGCAGCAGCGGGGTGTGACAGGATCTACTTCGAACCTGAAAACAATGCTGATTCAATCTCCTGCCAATGCAACTCCCGTGCCGGTTCAATCGAAGGACAACTCATGTCTGCGCTCACGATCTGCCAACAAAAAAACATCCCGCTTGTGTGGAAACTCCCGCGGATTACCCGGATGCATGAACTCGATGCCGCCCTGGCGCTGCTCCCGAAGCTCCACAGCGAGGGTCTGAATGCCTGCATGGTTGAGAGCACCGGTGCTGCCTATGCGGTCAGACATGCGGTACCCAGCATACAGATCGCTGGCTCTGTCGGGCTGAACATCTTTAATCACATCGCGGTACGGGAACTTGCACCACAGTTCTCCCTTCTCACGATCTCACCTGAGCTCTCGAGGAGGGAGATTGACAAACTGGTCCGGTTCGCACGTGCTGACGGGTCTGATACCATCCTTGAACTGATCGTGCAGGGGAGTGCTGAAGCGATGGTCTCTGAGGATTGTCTCCTTGAACCACTGCTCAAATGCCGCACCGGCAAACGGGATGAAATCACATCTTTCGGATTCTTCGGCATCCGCGACAGCAGCGGACGGATTTTTCCTGTACGCACTGATGCCGAATGCAGGACGCATATCTTCAATGCGGTGGAGACCTGCCTCCTTGATTACCTGCCCTCCCTCATGCAAATGGGTATTGGAATGGTTGCAATCGATACACGGGGCAGGACTGCCGCCTATGTAAAAAAGATGGTGTACACCTACCGGGACGCGATCCAGGCAACGCAGCAGGATGGATCCGGGATTCGCGGGCGCCTTACGCAGCTCAAAGACTCGATCAAAGCCTTTACCCTTGGAGGGATTACCACAGGGCATTTTGTGCGGGGATTAAAAGAAGCATAACTGAGCCAGAGCACCCGCGCCCAAATCTTCATCTTTTTTAAAAACGGAATGTTTGATCGATAAATCAAGGAGTTATCCCAATGTCCCCACCGTTAATCCTCGTCAACCTCAAAACCTACAAAGAAGGAATGGGCACCCGCGCCCATGCAATTGCAACCGCAGCGCAGATGGTCGCACAGGAGAGCGGTGTTACTATCGCCATCGCCCCGTCATATATTGACCTCCACCCGATCGCACGGCACTTCATGATCCCGGTCTATGCCCAACACGTCGATGGCTCCGGACCTGGTGCCCACACCGGGCAGGTCACCGCTGAAGCGATCAAGGTCGCCGGCGCCAACGGTTCACTCGTCAACCATTCCGAGCGGCGTCTCACCCTTGCCGATATCGAGGCTTCGGTCCGTGCGCTTCAGGCACAGAAGCTGGTGGCAGTGATCTGCTCGAACAATGAAATTACGAGCGCAGCTGCAGCAGCGTTAGTCCCGGAATATGTGGCAATCGAACCCCCGGAGCTGATCGGCAGTGGTATATCAGTCTCCAAAGCGAATCCCGAGATCATTGAACGGTCGGTCGCGGTGGTCCGCAGGGTGAATCCCAAGGTCGGGGTTCTCACCGGCGCTGGAATCCAGTCAGGTGAATGCGTAAAGATCGCGCGTGACCTCGGTACCGATGGTGTCCTGCTTGCCTCAAGCGTGGTCAAAGCACAGGAACCCCTCCTCGTCCTGCGGGATCTTGTCTCAAAACTCTGAATTTCTCATGAGGGTAATGAGAAAACAGGACACCCTTTTTTTTGGCTAGAAAACAGATCCTTGCGCCGGCAACACTTACTTCTAATCCAATTTTTGTTGTTACAACAATCACATAATAACGGAGATCTGCGACCTGCCCCATGGTTACACGATGAGGGAGATTAAATCATGCTTGGTGATCACGCCACTCACCACGCCGCTATCAACAACAAGCACCGCATGGTTCTGCTGAAGCATGTCGATCACCGTCTCCACATCCATATCAGGGGAAACTGTGGGGAAGCCGGGCTCCGTGAAATCGCGGACATAAAACGGCTGTGCCCGGTGCAGGCGCTGTTGTTCGATCGCTTTGACAATGACGGATTCTGATATACAGCCCACCGGTATTCCCTTTTCAATAACCGGCAGTTGTGAGATGTTATTT
>JAPKXY010000039.1 GCA_026394605.1 Methanoregula sp. | reverse complement strand
GACGCCGTCCCTGATGCTCTTCTCGATCGCACGGACGACAGCCGCCGCCGCCTCGTGCTCGCCGATGTGATCGAGAAGCAGGGAGCCCGCCCAGATCGTGGCGATCGGGTTTACTACGCCGAGCCCCTTGTATTTCGGTGCCGAGCCGTGGATCGGCTCGAACATGGACGTGCCCTTCGGGTTGATGTTGGCGCCCGGTGCAAGCCCCATCCCGCCCTGGATCATCGCGCCGAGGTCGGTGATGATGTCGCCGAACATGTTGGGCGTGACCACGACATCGAACCATTCGGGATTCTTGACAAACCACATCGTGATCGCGTCCACGAAGGTGAACTCGGTGGTGACCTTGGGATACTTCTTCGCGGTCTCAGTAAAAACTTCGCGCCAGAGCCCGTAGATATCGGAGAGGACGTTTGCCTTGTCGACCGACGTCAGTTTCTTCTTCCGTTTCATGGCGAGGTCAAATGCATAGGTCTGGACACGGCGGGCGCCTTCACGGGTGATGACCCCGATCTGGTAGGCGATCTCTTCCGCGTCGCTCTCGATATCGAGCCCGAACTTCACGGAATAGAGCTCGCGTTCGACGTTGAGGGTCATCTTCTGGCGCTTTTTGAACCGCGAGCCAATGCCCACGTAGAAGTCTTCGGTGTTCTCACGGACGACGACAAAGTCGATGTCTGCCGGGGTCTTGCCTGCGAGCGGGGTTTCAACACCGGCGAGCAGCCTGATCGGTCGGAGGTTGACGTACAGGTCGAAGTGGAACCTCAACGCAAGCAGGATCCCTTTCTCCAGTACCCCGGGTTTCACCCGCTCGTCGCCGATGGCACCGAAATAGATTGCCTTGAACCTCGAGAGTTCCTTAAGTTCATCCTCGGTTACGAGTGTACCGGTGGCTAGGTAGCGGTCCGCCCCGATGTCAAAGTCTGTCCATCCGATCTCAAACCCGAATTTTTCGCCTGCTGCATCGAGTACTTTTTTGCCTTCACAAATGATCTCGGGACCGATGCCGTCACCGCCTACCGCCGCGATTTTGTACATACCGGTGCCTCCTTTAACTGTTTTGCATACCCGACGAGCCCTGCTGCCTCGACAATGTTGTACATGAATTCGGGGACAGGCTCTATCACGTACTCCTTTCCTTCGACAATGACCTTCCCTTCCCGTTCCCTGACCATGATGGAACTTCCGTCTTTTATCTGGTCGGTGTGCGGGCAGACGAGGGGGAGCAGCCCGACATTGATCGCGTTCCGGAAGAAGATCCGGGCAAACGACTGTGCGAGGATCACATTGATGCCGGCTCCTTTAAGGGCAAGCGGGGCATGCTCCCGGGACGATCCGCAGCCAAAGTTCCTGCCTGCGACAATGACATCCCCGTCCTTTGCATGCTGTGCGAAGTCATCGCGTGTCCCTTCGAACGCATGCTGTGCGAGCTCCTTTTCATCGTACATCGTCAGGAACCTCCCGGGAATGATTGCATCCGTATCGATATTATCGCCAAATTTCCAGACTCTGTAGTTCCGTGACAGATGCTCTGTCGCGCAGTTACTCATGATCACACCTCCCTCGGGTCGGTGATCTCACCTTTGATCGCGCTCGCCGAGGCAGTCGCAGGCGAGCAAAGATACACCTTCGCCTCGGTACTTCCCTGCCTGCCCTTGAAGTTCCGGTTCGATGTGGAGAGCGAGACCTCGCCGGGCGCTAAAAGGCCGAATGCCCCCCCCATACACGGTCCGCAACAGGGTGCCTCGACAAGAGCGCCCGCTGTAACAAATTTCTCGATAAGCCCCGCCCGCAGGGTTTTTAAGTACTCCTCACGGGATGCGGGAATGACGATCACCCGCACGGACGGCGAGAACTTTTGATTCCCCAGCACCTCTGCCGCTTCTTTGAAGTCCTCAAACCTCCCGTTCGTGCAGGATCCAATAAAGACCTGGTCGACATGTGTGCCCGCAACCTTTCCGACGGGTACTCCGAGGTCCACATTGTGGGGAACGGCGACCTGCGGCTCAAGGCGGGAGATGTTGTAGCTCCGCTCCTCTGCGAATACTGCGTTGGAATCGCTGGCCATATCGAAAGGTCTGACACCTGGCCTGCGCTGCTGCAGGTAGTTCCATGTTGTGCTATCCGGCGGCACAATGCCCGCCTTTGCCCCCATCTCGACTGCCATGTTGCAGCAGGTCATCCTCCCTGCCATATCGAGGTGCTGCACAGTCTCGCCGCAGAACTCAAGTGCCTTATATGTCGCACCGTCGGCACCGATATCAGCGGCAATGGAGAGGATGAGATCCTTCGCACCGGTACGGTGCATAAATGAGCCGCGGACATCTGCCCGTATCGTCTCAGGCACCTTAAAGTAGAGTGCCCCGAACTTGAGCACAAACCCCATGTCAGTCGACCCGATCCCGGTCGCAAACGCACCTGCCGCCCCGTACATGCAGGTGTGGGAGTCAGCACCAACGATAATCTCACCGGGTGCGGCATGACCCTTTTCCATGACAATCTGGTGGCAGACCCCTTCACAGATGTCGTAGTTGTGGATTTCCTGTTCAGCAGCGAATTTCCGCATGTACACGTGGTTCTTTGCCGCTTCGATTGAGTCTGCCGGTATCTGGTGATCAAAGAGCATGATGATGCGTTTTTTGTCAAAGACCTGCGTTCCACCCATCTCGTAAAACTTCCGG
>JAPKXY010000043.1 GCA_026394605.1 Methanoregula sp. | reverse complement strand
GTGCTGTTTTTCTTCGATATAAATCTCTTTGAACTTGCGGCAGTGATGTTCCGTGTCGACCTGTTCGCGTTTGGTGGCGGGCTGGCTTCGCTCCCCCTGATGTACCATGAGGTCGTGGATGCACATGCGTGGCTGGATAGCGCAACGTTTCTATCCGGTATCGCGCTTGGTCAGGTGACTCCCGGGCCTATCGTGGTCACCGCGACATTTGTGGGGTACCTTGTGGCCGGGTTCTGGGGCGGCGTAATTGCAACGATCGCCATCTTCACACCTTCGTTCCTTATCGTCGTAGGCACAGAACCCTATTTTGACCGGATGCAGGATTCACCCCTGTTCCGTCGGGCAGTCAATGGGATTCTCCTCTCGTTTGTCGGGCTGCTCTTGAGTGTGACCATCCGGTTTGCGATGGGGATTCACTGGGACTGGCAGCTTGTTCTGCTCGGCACCGGTACATTGATCGCTCTCCTCGTCGGTGCAGAGATGCTCTGGGTCGTTATTATTGGTGTGATCATTTCCTATTTCTTTTTATAACGACTGATATAAGCATCAGAAGGTCACTCTGCCCGGATGATTGTGCCAACATTCTTCCCGTTGATTGCTTTTTCGATCATGCCCCGCTTATGGCAGTTTATGATCCTGACCTCACGGATATTGACCGCATTCTCAAGCAGATTGACCACCATGCGTTCGATCACCATGTCCTCAAGGTCAAGCGCCTTCAACTCATGTGCGGAAATATCGTTGATCAGTTCCGCATCCGGATTCACGTTCGGGTCTTCGGTATAGAGCCCGTCAACATTCTTTCCGATGATGCAGCTCTTCGCCCCTAGTACTTCGGCGATCAGGAAGGCACCGGTATCTGTACGATGGGGCGGGATCATGTCAGATCGCGCCGGGTGTTCGTAGAGACCATACGGTGGGGTGCCGTGGACGACGGGGAGCATCTTGAGTCTCAACAGCGTCGGCAGATCAAGAAGGTCGCCGGTATGAATCCGCGTCCCATTATACTTTGACAGGAGGATCGAGACCATGATCGCATTCTGTTCGGAGATCTTAGCGGAGAGCTCAGCAAGCACACCGGTTGGCATGCCAAGATCCATACCAATGTCCATGATATGGCGCACTCTCCCACCCCCACCGGTGACGACAAGGATCTGGTGCTTTGCGGACAGCTCTCCGAGTTCCGCGCAGAGCGGATACATTACCGCACGTCCGTAATCGATTGCCCCATGACCCCCGATCTTGATGACGTTCAGATCTGGTGCAATGCGGATCTGCTGCTCGGCGGATTTTCCCTTCCGCATGTGTTTTCTCACAAGTGTCTCCCCCTGCAGCCCACTCTTCATCTCAAGCCGGCGTTTCATGTTTCTCAACCACTACAGGTATCGCAAAAGGAAGTTATAAGCCAATGTAAACCAGTTGATATATCAGACCTTATTCCGCCCCGGCACAACACTGATAAACCGGCACGCGAACTGTCTACAGGGATGATGAATATGAAGATTTACGTACGTGAGCGCCAGAAGGTCGGTGAAGGCGTAGAGTCACCAAAATACCGAATCATTGCGGTGACGGGGGGCGAGCTGCAGATTGAGGCCCCCCATTTCAGGAAATTCGAGATCGAGCAAAATATTTTCAATTTTTTCCGATATTAAGCATTGGTACAATAATCAATCAACACTCCTGATTTTCGTAAAAGGGGAACAGTTCTTTTTTTCGGAGAGTATCTTTATCTCCATATATCCAATAATCTCGTAAGGATTGGCCATGATCGCGCTCTCTGTTGATGTCCTTTTTGATGCAGCTGTCCGTATTCAGCTGCTGGAACGTTCCATCACGATCTCGTTTGCCGACAATACCGTCCGGATAAAATTTCCGACAACCCGCAGGCTCGCAGAGTTTCTCGATGTTCCCCACTATTATGTGCTCCCCTATTTTGCAATGATGGAGCAGGAGGAACTGGTCACCCGCGCCGAGCGTGTTGGAATCCTGACCACTGCAAAGGGGAGCAGGAAGATGATTGAGATCATGATGGCGCGGTACCAGCAGGAGACCAAGGAGATCATCGGGCATACCATTTTCGAAGAGATTGCAAAGAAATGCCAAACCCAATGAAGATTCAATTCCCATCCTGATTTTGCCAAGATCCCTTTTCCAGATAGTGTATACTGGTATATCACCTGTTTACCAATTGGTTAATAAAATTCATTTTACAAATTCAAAAAAGAAATAATATCTATTAATAAATCCCAGCTAGATCGCAAAAGGATTGATGACTATGAAGCGTTCTTTCAAACATTCCATTGTGATACTGCTCTTCCTCCTCCTTGTTGGAGGGGTGTTGATTGCAGGCTGTACCACAACAAACCAGCCGGTGAACCAGACGGCTGGCCAGCAGGTGACGACCGAGAAACCGGTGGCTGTTGAAAAACAAAAGCTGCTGCTTGCGACAACCACAAGCCTGTATGATACAGGACTGCTCAACTACCTTGAGCCGAAGTTCGAGGAAAAGTATAACGTTGACCTCCAGATCACATCGCAGGGTACGGGCAAGGCAATCGAGCTCGCAAAGAAAGGCGACGCCGATGTGCTGCTCGTCCACTCGCCATCACAGGAACAGACGTTCCTTGAAGACGGGTACGGGCTGAACCGGCGCACCTTTGCCTACAACTACTTCATGATTGTCGGCCCGGCCAATGATCCCGCAGGCATCAAGGGCAAGACTCCCGAAGAGGCATTCAAGGCTATCCTGACACAGGGCAAGGCAGGAAAAGCAGGTGTCATGTTTGTCTCCCGCGGTGACGCTTCCGGCACGCACACGTCCGAACAGGCCGTATGGAAGGCAGCAGGATATACGTATGCCGCCGATGTCCAGAGATCCGGCAACTGGTACATAGAAGCCGGGAAAGGCATGGGAGAGACCCTTCAGATGGCAAGTGAAAAGGGCGCCTATACCTACACCGATGAGGGCACATTCCTTGCGTACGCAGGAAAGCTGAACCTTGTGCCGATCATTACCCAGGGATCAATCCTGATGAACCAGTACAGTGTGATGACGGTCTATCCTGCAAACCCGCAGCCGGATAAGATCACAATGTCAAATAACTTCATCAACTGGCTTATCTCCCAGGAAACCCTGACAGATATCGGCAATTACGGCAAGGACAAGTACGGGAAAGGACTGTTCACGCCAATGTCCGCAGGTGTTCCGAAAGGTGTGACTGCGGACTTCACCACACCAGCAACCGCGACGCGCCCGCTGAAAGTGTACCATGCAGGAAGCCTGCAGAGTTCATATGGCAAGCTTGAGAAGATGTTTGAGAAAACGCATCCTGACGTAGATGTCCAGCTCTTCTCCGGAGGCAGCGGCGCCATCATCGACAAGATAACAAAATCCAATCAAAACGCTGATGTTCTTGCAAGTGCGGACTACTCGCTCATTCCAAAGTACATGTACCCGAACAACGCGACGTTCTTTGTGAACTTTGCAAAGAATGCTATGGTGCTCTGCTACAGCGACAAGAGCAAGTATGCAAGTGAGATCAATGAGAATAACTGGTATATTGTCCTTTCACGCGACAACGTGAAATATGCAATCAGCGATCCTAAATCCGACCCGGCGGGATACCGTTCCCTGATGACGATCGGTCTTGCAGAAAAAGCGTATAATTTCCCCTTCATCTTCGATAAAATTGTAGCACCCTACAGCAAAATAACCAAGATCGTGGCAAACGGTGTCTGGACGATTGATGCAACCAATCCCTCGCCGGATACAACGAAACTGACCATAACAGCAACAGGGCCTGACATTGCGCCATTGCTCAAGGACGGGAAGGTCGATTACGCATTCGAGTACAGCAGCGTCGCAATCCAGAGCGGTCTGAAGTACGTCAAACTGCCGTCGGCAATTGACCTTTCAGATCCCGCCAAGATGCCCGTCTACCAGACCATGCAGGTGAAGCGCCCCTCAGGATCCGCAACGGTAACCGAAACCGGTATGCCAATCGTATACGCAGTCACCGTTCCTGCAAGCGCGAAAACCCCGGACATGGGATATGAATTTATAAAATTGCTTGCCGGCAGTGACGGGCAGGCGGTGCTCAATGCGGATGGCCAGACCCCGGTCGTGCCGGCTGAGGCATATGGCAGCGTGCCGGATGCCATCAAGCCGGTGGTCACTGTCAAGGGTTGAACAGTTGCGGCGGGCAGGACAGCAGGAGAAGTGTCGCTGAAATCCACACGATGCAGGTTGGCTGCACCCGTGCTTACGGCATGACCTTCTCTTTTTTATGCCATTTGACGTAGTAACTATCATCAGAACCGGTGTACACGATGGAAGAGATCATTGCCGGCATCATTCAGGCGTTCCAGCTGATCATCTCGCTCAACCCTGAACTCCTTGAGGTTACCGCGCTCTCGCTTGCGATATCCCTGTCCGCAACTGCAATTGCAACTCTGATCGCAATACCGTTGGGAGGGCTGATCCATTTCCGCGAATTTGCCGGAAAACGCGTGATCATCACCATCATCCAGACCCTTTATTCTGTCCCCACGGTCATCATCGGGCTGGTCATTTTCCTGTTTATCTCACGGTCCGGACCACTGGGTTTGTTTGGTTTGCTCTTTACCCCAGCAGGCATGGTCATCGGGCAGACCATCCTGATCCTGCCGATTATGGTCGGGCTTACCATCACTGCGCTCTCCGGGGTTGACCGGAACATACGGGATACCCTCATCTCGCTCGGGGCAACCGAGTTCCAGAGCATTATCCAGGTCGTGCGGGAGGCGCGGTTTGCTATTCTCGGTGCGGTAATCCTCGGGTTCGGGCGTGCAATCTCCGAAGTTGGTGTAGCGATGATGATCGGCGGCAACATCCGGGGTGCGACACGGGTGCTCACGACCTCGATTGCACTGGAGACCGGCATGGGCAATTTCGGGCTCTCGATTGCGCTCGGCATCGTCCTGCTCATCATTGCGCTGGTCGTCGTTCTTATCATGAACCTGATCACGTCCGGTGCACTTGCCGAATCCGACCGGATCAGGGGGGGTCCCTAAGCATGATCCGCATATCCGGAGTCGATAAAAAATTTGGCGATCGCGAGGTTGTCTCGGGAATTAACCTGGAGATACGGCGCGGAGAGATCTTCGCCCTGATCGGTCCCTCCGGCAGCGGGAAGACCACGCTGCTGCGCCTCATCAACCTCCTTGATCACCCCACCCGTGGTTCGATCGCCTTTGACGGCCTGAGTACTGACGGTTCGGAACATGAGCGTCTTGCGATTCGCCGGCGGATGGCAATGGTCTTCCAGAAACCCGCGGTTTTGAATACAACCGTGGAGCAGAACATATCGTTCGGGCTGCAGTTCCGCGGCATGGAGCAGGGACAGATCCGGGATCGCGTCACACGGGCTCTTGAGATGATCGGGCTTTCCGGTTTTTCAAAGCGCCGGGCGATCACGCTTTCAGGAGGCGAGATGCAGCGTGTCGCCATCGCCCGCGCCCTTGTCACCGAGCCGGAGGTTCTCCTGCTGGATGAACCCACGGCAAACCTCGACCCCCTCTCCACCGGCATCATCGAGAACCTGATCATGCAGGTTAACCGCGAAAAAAAGACCACGGTCGTCATCGCTACCCATGACATGGCACAGGGGCAGCGCCTTGCCCACCGCATGGGCGTCATGATGGACGGCCAGCTGGTGCAGGCAGGGGATCTCTACGAGATCTTCTACCATCCCGTCAATCGTGCAATTGCTTCGTTCGTGGGCATTAATCCCATCCGCGGCGGCGTCGTGGAGTCAAATGAGAAGAACCTTGCCACGATTGCATTCGGAGGGGTAAGGATCCAGGCGATCACGGCGCTTGATAAAGGACACCAGGTCGCGGTCTGCATCCGCCCCGAAGAGGTGACACTGGCACTCCCCGGGGTGTGCGCCCCTGCAAGCAGCGCGAGAAACTGCCTTACCGGAACCATACAACACCTGCTGCCGTTCGGACCGTTTACCCATGTCCATATCGATTGCGGTATCCCGCTGAAAGCCCTGCTCACACGCCGGTCATGCGACGAACTCGGTCTTGCAAAGGAAAAACAGGTCACGGCAACCATCAAAGCCACGGCAGTCCACGTCATTCCGGATACATAAACCGGATTTTTACTGAACCGGATGCGCCGTGTAACTCCTCAACCACCCCCCCTGAGGCGGCGGTTGAGTAACAGCAAAGGGCGGTTTGTTCATCGATCCACCCCCGTTGATTCCATATCTTTATCTCATTTCCCCCGCAACCTCCAGTGAGGGTTTTTTGCATGATGGAACTGGTTACAGATCTGTTAATCTATATCGGGATCGGGACGATCACGTTCGTCATCGGCATGATCCTCGGGTACCAGGTATTGATGATCAAATACAAGAAGCGGTTCATGATCATTGCACAACAGTGCTCGGACAGCGATTCGGTGATCCCGATCATCGATGAAATTGCACAGGAGACATGACGGGGGAGTACCATGGCCGATGCTGTCAGTTTCACGCTCATCGCATTCACCACGTTCTGTTTCGGCCTGATCGTAAGCTTCCAGATCGCTCATATACACTACTGCCGGAAGCTCATCACACTGTTGCGCCGTTCGATCTCAACGAGGACGATCGCGCCGGTGCTTGCTGAATTCGAAGCGTTAAAACCCAGACAATAACTGTTTTTTTGTAAGGGTGCATTGAAGTAAATAGCACCGTACCCAAATAGTTGTACAATGCAGTGTACCATCCTTGCCAGCGGAAGCAAAGGGAACTGTATGTTCATCGAGGGTGCGGGCGGCGCTCTGCTTATTGATGCCGGACTCTCTGCACGGGAGACACTTGCCCGTCTTTTTCGGGCTAAAAAAAGACCGGACAGCATTGCTGCGATCCTCGTCACCCATGAACACCACGACCATTCCGCCGGCATTGATGCCCTCTCCCGCCGCCTTCAAGTCCCCATCTATGCAACCGAAGGGACTCTGCGGGACGTTCTCCTGAACCGCCGGACATCAAAACGCCCGATCGATACACGCACCTGCCGGGACCATGAATCGTTTTCTGTCAATGATTTTACCATCGTGCCCTTTGCCACATCGCACGACGCAAACGAACCGTGCGGGTTCTGCGTGAGCGAGGGGGGGGTCAGGCTCGGCTGTTGCACTGACACCGGCGTCATCACGCCATCGATGAAAGCTGTCCTGAAGCGTTGCGACGGACTCGTACTCGAAAGCAACCACTGTCCGGTGATGCTGAAAAACGGGCCCTATCCCGAACCCCTCAAACGCCGGATACGCTCTGCCCGTGGGCACCTCTCCAACGAAGCAGCTGCCCGCTGTCTCACTGAAATGGGAAGGGACATGCACACGATCGTCCTCGCTCATTTAAGCGAAGTGAATAATACTCCCGAAAAAGCGAGGATGAGTGCACGGGAGGGGCTCGGGCTTTTTTATGACGGGACGATCGTTGTTGTCGCGACCCAGGACGGGACTTCTGAGACATGCCCGCAGGTCCTTTACCTGTGACCGTTTGTTAAAATACTGCATCAACGAGCTACATCGTCCTGATCTTCAACAGCTTCATGCAGAACTGGTCGAGCGAATCGATCATCGCCTTTTTTGCCTTTTTTTTCTTTTTTTCGTCATCTGAGAGGAAATCGTGCGAGACGTACTCAAGCAGAACCACATAATAGTGATGGGGGCCGAACTTTTGTTTGACCTCGTCCAGACACGCAAGGGCTTCATCCTGCTTGCCGCTCATCACCTCGAACGCAAAATCCAACAGTACAAGGACACCCGGGGAGATGTTTTTTGCAAGCGCAATTTTCCTGAATCGGGAATATGTCTCGCTGCGTGCTGTGAGAATCGAGAGCTTCATACCATAGTAGATCGGTTCAATATCATCAGGAAACTGCTGGGTCATCTGCTTTACGACACCCGCCAACCCCCCGGCATCCCGCCGTTCGAGCTTGAGCCGGTACATCTCCCGTAGAAAGTACATGTCATCGTAGAACCGTTCGATGGCAATATTGAGCAGTTCCTCTTTTATATCAGTGTTTCCGTCCTTTGACGCCTTTTCAAGCCCGATACGGAGAAATTCCCGCTCGCTGGGGAACCATTCGATGGCACGGTTCAGCATGAACCAGAAGAGTTTGGTGATCCGCGGGTCCTCTGCCATCTCGTGGTCCTTGAGCCGGTTCACCGGCGGGTTTGTGCGGGTGAGCTCGATCATCTGCTCGCGGGCTGCGAGCATCATCTCGTTGGGACGGGCCCCCGATTCCTCCTGCCCGTCCTGCATCTGCTGGGTGGAGAGCACATAGAAGCAGTAGGCGATAGCCGCACAGATGATGGCATCGATGCTCTTGAACTTCTTCAGCTGCTCGATCGCATCGGTATACCTGCCGTTGTTGATCATCCGCAGCCCGAGCATGATGTCGTAGATCGCTTTACCCTTATTCCCGCGCTTGTTGCGCATCGCATAATCGAACAGTTTTTCAAGAAAAGGGATGTCATTTCCCTTTTTGCTGGTCTCCAGCACCTTGTACGTCACGGAATCGATGAACTGGTCATGGGCATCTTCCGAGATCTCGGGCAGCGAATTGTCGAGCGTGGTAACAACATGGCCAAAAAAGACCGGAATGTTGGCATCGATTTTTTCAGTGTTTTTATCAATGTATTCGAAGAACTCCCGTTTGAGTTGATTGGTCTTAGCCTTGAGGACCGCATCCGGTTGCCATTCCTCACCCATAACCTACAGTTCTCCTTGTACAATAATAAGTTTTTAGAAAATCCACCGAATAATCTGGACGGGATTTTTTAAATTTTGCCCGTTATTGCAGGCTTTTACCCGCAACAGTTCCAAACGATATCGGTAATTTAATTTCTTTTCGCGTGAATGAGACAAGAGACAAAAAATGCTCTTTATGGAATTTTCCCGGTGCTGCGAACAGCTGGAGGGGTTATCAGGAAGGCTCGAGATGATCGACGTAATCAGTCGCGAACTTCCCGGCCTTTCAGCAGACGAGCTCCCGATCTTTGTCAGGTTCGTCATGGGGAGGATCTTCCCCGACTACAGCCAGACCAAACTGGGTATCGGACCAAACCTCCTCTATGAAGCGATTGGCTATGTCGCCGGTGTGAGAAAAGAGGGGGTGGTAGAGAAGATCAATGCCACCGGTGATGTGGGGCAGGCAGTGGAGGAACTGCTCGCCATTAAATCGCAGACCACATTTTTCCATGAGGAACTCGACATCGTACGGGTCTATTCCGAGCTTAATGCTATCGCATTGCAGGAAGGAAAAAAGTCCCAGCGGGAGAAGCTCCTCGCAGTACGCAGGCTGCTTGGCAACGCCCATCCGCTGGAGGCAAGATATCTCGCGCGGATCATGCTCGAAGAGCTGCGCATCGGCGTTGGGGAGGGGAGTGTGAGGGAGGCGATTGCAAAGGCGTTTGGCGTTGAGGTAGCGCTGGTCGAGCATGCCATGCAGGCATTAAACGATCTCGGTGAAGTTGCACGGCTTGCAAAACTTGGACCGGACACACTCAAGGACGTGCGGATCACCCTCTTCCATCCCGTGCGGATGATGCTTGCACAAGCGGGGACTATTGCCGATATGATACGAGAGCACGGACAGATTGCCGCTGAATTCAAGTACGACGGGTCCCGGTTCCAGTTCCATAAAAAAGGCAACTGGTGCCGGATGTACTCACGCAGACTTGAGGATGTAACAGGGGCACTTCCGGATGTGATCGAGAAACTTCTTGGTGCAACCGATCACGATGTCATCATCGATGGGGAAGTGATTGCCATCAAAGACGGTCACCCGATGCCGTTCCAGTCGGTGCTCAGAAGGTTCCGCCGGCGGCATGATGTCGCCGGGGCGAGCGCCGAGATCAAACTGGTTCCCAACGTGTTTGATATCCTGTATCTTGATGGTGTAACCCTGATCGATCTTCCGCTCTCCGAGCGAAGGAAAAAACTCGATAGCGTTATCAATTTTTTTGTCGCCCCGCAGGTGGTAAGCGACGACCAGAAGGTAATTGAAAAAACATACCTGTCAGCACTTGATGGCGGGCACGAGGGAATCATGCTCAAAGTACTTTCTTCACCTTACTCGCCGGGACAGAGGGGCAGGAACTGGATCAAGATCAAACCCGAGGTCGATACACTCGACCTTGCGGTCATCGGTGCTGAATGGGGCGAGGGGAAACGTGCCCATATCTTCGGCTCATTTCTGGTCGCGTGCCAGAGTGAGGGGAAGCTGGTTGCGATCAGCCGCGTCGCTACCGGGTTTTCCGATGAACAGCTCGCTGAAGTGTTTGACCTTCTCAAAGACACCGTGACAGCGCACTCCGGTAAGGAGGTCACATTCGAACCGACGCTCGTCTTTGAGATCGGCTACTCCGAGATACAGACGAGCCCGACCTACAAGGGCGGATTTGCCCTCCGGTTCCCGCGCTTTGTGCGGATACGGGACGACAAGGATATTGTGGATGTCGAGACGCTGGAGAGTGTTTTTGACCGGCACCAGCGGCAGTCAAAGACCGGTCAGGCGCCGGCTCAGAACTGAAAGAGCGTCTTTTGCGTCCGGATCTCGGGAAGGAGCGTGCTGTGGCACATCCACTGGTCAAAACCCAGCTTCTCAGATGCCTCCCGGACGGCAGCGTCAATCGAGAAACATCGGAGTGGCGGGTTTGCCATCGCCCGCCGCGTTGCCTCGCGGATTACCCATGTCCCCAGCGGTGCCCAGTAGTCGCTGGAGATGCTCCGGATCAGGATCACGCGGGCTGATCGTTTGATCTGTGTCAGGTACTCGCAGACCGCAAGGCGTGCCGAGTAGTACGCACCAGAGATGGGGGAGTACCCCCGTTTTACCAGTCCTTCGCGGTCCTGCACGATCGTCTCCTGGTCGCCACCCCAGAGGGTATGGCGCCCCCATATTTCGATCATCTCGTATTTCCAGTCGCCGGGGATGAGAATGCAGACAATCCGGTTGCCGAATATCTCGCCCGAAAAAAGCAAAATCTCCTCCAGCGGACCGAACCGTGCGATCTCCTTTTTCATCTGGACAGACAGGGTATCGTCAACGGCAGTGATTGCCCAGCGTGTTGGCACGAAGCGCCGGCGCCTGCCCAGAAGTCCGGCGGTCATCAGCGATGCGATCCGGTATACGTCAATATCCGATGCAATGAGCGCAGCACAGGCATCGGTCGCGGAACAATCGGTGTCCGACGTCACCCGGTCCACCACCCGCTCCGGTGTTGCGTTGCCGATCACGTCAAATGTACGAATCGTCCCGGAAAGCCCGACCGGGGCAACGGTGCCATCGAACGTGAGATCAAAGGCGATAGGGCGTTCGAAAGCAACCTCCACGTCAACCGGTTGCTGTGACAATGCGATCTCCTGCAGGCTGTCGGCATATCGAGGGACATTCGAACGTCCGCGGATCGTCCGGGCACGGATGCCCACGATATCTTCGATGCCCAATCCCTGCGAAATCCATTTCGGAGGGTGATCGCTGTCATCGATCAGCAGCGGTCCGCCCCGCATATCGGGGTACCCGTAACTCCCGATAAAGACCGAAGGCGAACTACCCTGGTAGCTGCTCGCGGGTTTCAGCCCCATCTGGGCGTAGAACCGGCTCGTGATGGGGCACCGTGACAACCCGCACATCCCCTTTCCCTTGCACTCAGCGCACTGCATCTGGCCGCTCCCGGGTATCAACCACCACCTTCACCCGATCACCAAGCATTTGCAGGACGGAACTGACCCAGTCATCCCAGACAACCGGGCGTCCCCCCGCCATCGGTGCTACTTCAGTTCCAATATCATCATCCCGCTCCATGTCTGCCTGAACGACGACCGAGCCGTCGGCAAATGTCTCAAGAACGATCCCATCGCAGTCGCCGTCCACGATGCCCAGCACAGGGATGCCGCGGTGAGCGCAGATGTGCCCGCAGACCGCCGTGGTGTCGTCACCGATCGCAAGCACCCCGCAACAGCCATGTCCGATCCTTTGGTAGATCTCGTGCCCGCAGTGGTCGATCACGACAACACGTCCAACATGGTCCGTCCTCGTGCTCCTGCAGGGTGGTGCCGAACGGATCGACCCGCTCTTGCACCATGCAGCAGAAAGGTCAATTGAGCCCTGCGTTTTGAGCTTTTCGATCCCGTGCACCTTCGGGGCAAGTCCGCTCACCGGTTGGATCCCCTCCTCAGAGCTGCGCAGGACAACCGTGTCCGCCATTGCACGCCCGATGATGATGCCATTCACATACACCGCTTCTCCGGGAATGCAGCCGCGGATATGGCGTTCGTCCGTCTGCACACCCCTTGTGCTTGCTGCCTTGACTAAAATAAACCCCGTGAGGCGTGAAAGTGTCGATGCAAGCGCCCGGTCGCCGTCATCCCAGACAAAGACTATCCGGCTCGAACATTCTATCTGGACAAGCCCCTGCCCGGTATCCTGCAGCCGGGATGCAACAATATCGCCAAAGATCTGGCCGGATTCCGGATTCTTCCCGCGATTTGCCAGAATGGGCGGCCTGATGAGCGAACGTATGACGAAACTGGGCGGCTCGCTCTGGAACTCCACGGGAAGGTGCGACTCCTCTGCAGCTGTTCTCGCCATCACACCGGCGACAATGGAGCGGGAAGGCCGGATGCGGTCGATCAGCCACCCCGCTTCACCGGAATCAAAGATCTCGGGACCATGGAGGACCAGGATAGGAGGATCCGGATATATGCAATGTTGTTCAACCAATGACTCGTGCCCTCCGGATTGTTCAAAACTACGCCGAACTGGCACATGGGCAGGTGGGTTCATTCGTGAAAGGATGCCTTCCAGCCCGCATCGTACCGCGCCCCGCACTCGGGGCAGATCAGGATAATACGGTTCACGTCCCGCGTGGACTTGAGAGGGGTTGAGCTGGTGCCCAAAGCCGCATTGAGAAACGAGATGTGGAACCCGAGTTGATATCCACAGGCCGGGCATGTATGGAGCTCGCGTTCTACCCTGATTGGTTTGATTTCTCCGGGATCTGGCATGACGGGTCACCGATATACGGTAGTTCTGCTGTTCCTCGTGTATTAAGGTTACCTGCTGCTGACAAGTGCGGTTATGACCGCGTATGCGTTTTTCCTGCCGTTGATTGCTGCATGCTCCATGCGGAATGGTTTCGGGATGAGTGTCATTGTCTCGGATATCTTTGCATCCAGCACCTCTTTTGTTACCGATCTCCCGTCCACGGATATGCCCGCTTTCATGTCCACAATTTTTTTTGCATTGTTCTGTTGCTCAGGGTGATTGGGATCCATGATAATCAGAACCGGCTTTTCAAACAACAGGGCCTCATGCAGGGTTGTCAGCCCCCCATGCACAATCGCGATCCGCGCTTTTGCCAGATGTTCATAGAGGTTGGGCACGTAGCCATGAGAGACGAAATTATCCGACGATTCCGGGAGCACCTGCCCCGTATAAAAGACATCGAAGGACAGATCCTTTCTTTTGTCAGCGATGGATTTTAACATCTGGTACATCGGCAGCTTGTATGGTTCGCCGCCAAAACTGGCGAATATGCAGTCCTGGCAAAAGGCATAACTCTCAAAATGCATGTCAAGGAATGGTCCTGTGTAGGTGTAATGGCGCTCTTCACCGGCGGGGATAACAATATTATATTCGCTGACCGCATCCGGCGGGGGATAATCAGGGATAATGACATGGTTTGCGAGACAGAGATATCGCTGGAGCAGAAAGTTGAGGATCTTCCACATATAATTCGTTGTGCCGCCCGGTCCATTGAAGTGGTTCTGGTTGGTGATAAAGACGACCGGGATCTTACACAACCGTGCAGCGATCACGCCCCCGAACATGGTGTCACAGACAACACAATCAATTCCATGCGTGTGGATCAGGTGCCGGATTCCCAGCACCGATCGTATCATATTAACCACGATCCATTTCGAGCACCAAATCGTCCTTTTCAGGCTGAAAAAACCATTCTCCCCTTCGAGACAAACTTCCCGTACCGTGCGGTGGATGTTGGCACAGCCATGCTGGGCAATAAAATCAAATGACTTGCCATATGCAGCAAAATGGGTTGTGTGTCCCTGCTGCTGGAAATAATGCCCGAGGTGGAGGCAGCGGGACGAGTGCCCGAGCCCTTCCCCGCAGACGACAAAGAGAATTTTCATGCGACAACCGCCCGTCGTGGCGCAACGTGATGCCAGAAGATCATGGTGATGGAATGCACGCCCTCTTCCTGTACGACATCATTGGAACTGCAGGGTTTAGTTTTTTACGATTCTGACATACGGGTCTGGTGTCATTACATTGGCCGATATCCCGGACACACGGACGGATGTGGCAGACATGCAGGAAAGGACAGGACAATGGGCTCGAGGAGATTCGAACTCCTGACCTCCGCCATGTCAAGGCGACGTCATAGCCAGCTAGACCACGAGCCCGCACGTCAAGAAGAATGCGCTTTAAAGGTGGGTGAACGCAGTATAAAAGAATTCTGTTCTTTGCGTGGATTTTAGTCGCAAACCCGCCATACGCCCAAATATAATGCCGGTACCGGTGAAAATTTTTAAAAGAAGTCCAAAAAAAAAAATTTCCTGACCTGAAACCGGTCAGCATTCTATTGTTAGTATCCCGCTCCGAAAAGATATCCGTTCAGATTCTCTCTGATGATATTTTGGCAAACTTCGCCGTGAAGATACCGGGCATCGAGCGGATCTCGTCCATCACTTCAGGCGGAACCTCGGAATCCACGTTCAGCACCATGATCGCTTCCTCACCGGGATTGATCCGCCCCACCTGCATGCCCGCGATGTTGATGCTGCACTTCCCGAGGATTGTTGACGCCCTGCCGATGACCCCGGGCTTGTCGAGGTGGCGTGAGACAATGACGTAGCCTTCGGGGATCATGTCCATGGTATAGCCGTCGACTGCAACGATCCGGCTTCTCCCCTTGAAAAAGACCGTGCCGCTCACCGTATCCTCAGAAGTGTCTGTCCTGATCCGCAGCGTGATCAGGTTCTTGAACCCTGATGACTCCTGCGTGACGGTCTCGCTGATGGCAATCCCCCGCTCCTTTGCGATGAATTCGGCGTTCACGATGTTGACCGGCTGCTGGAGAATCGGGTCGAGCAGCCCCTTGAGCGCGAGGCGGGTGATAAATTTCAGGCTGCCGGAAAATGAGGTGAGTTCACCACCGTAGATCAGTTCAACCGAGGAGAGGCGCCCGGCTGCGATCTGGATAGCAAACCTGCCCATCTTCTCGGCAAGGTTTGCAAAGGGTTCGAGCATTTCCCCCTGTTCGGGGGGGATCATCGGTGCATTCACCACGTATTTTGCGGAGCCGCCTTTCATCACTTCGATGCACTGCCTGGCGACCGACACCGCAACATTTTGCTGTGCTTCAACCGTGCTTGCCCCGAGATGAGGGGTCACGACCACCTGGTCAAGGGTGAGAAGAGGGGATTCGAACGGGGGTTCGGTCTCGAAAACATCAAGCGCCGCACCTGCCACCTTGCCGCTCTTGATTGCATCGTACAGTGCTTTTTCATCGATGATGCCGCCCCGTGCGCAGTTGATAATCCGCACCCCGTCCTTCATGGTGGCAATGCTCTTTGCGTTGATCACGTGCCGCGTCTCCTTGATAAGCGGGGTATGGACCGTAATCACATCGGCAACCCTGAAAAGTTCCTCGAGCGACATCATCTCGACGCCCAGCTGGGCAGCCCGCTCCCTGGTGATGAACGGGTCGTAGGCCACGCAGCGCATATCGAGTGCCAGTGCCCTTTTTGCGACTTCCCTGCCGATGCGCCCGAACCCGACAATTCCCAGTGTCTTGTCGTTTAACTCAAACCCCATGAACTTTGAGCGCTTCCACTCCTTCTTTTTCAGGCTGGTGGTCGCCTGCGGGATGTTCCGTGCGAGCGAGAGCATCATCGCCATCGTATGTTCCGTGGCGGCGAGCGTGTTTCCCTCAGGCGCGTTTGCCACGATGATGCCGCGGCGTGTCGCTGCATCGGTATCGATATTGTCAACCCCGGCACCGGCACGCCCGATGAACTTGAGCCGTTCCCCCGCGTCGATGACGCGTGCGGTCACCTCGGTACCGCTTCTGACGATCAGCGCGTCATAGTTGCCGATAATGCCGCAGAGCCCATCCTCGGAAAGGTCTGTCTTCACATCAACCTCGCATGCCTTCCGGAGGAGCCCGAGCCCTTCTTCTGCCAGCGGATCACTGACGAGCACCCTGAAATTTGCCATAAAACCCATACAATATCGGCGCCCTACTTAATCAGATTTGTTCTTTCTTTTAACGCAGGGGCAATTCCCGCTTGTTTCAGGCTGGGTTTTTTTGCAAAAAAAAGTTCAACGGGGTTCTCCTGCGTGCTTATCCTCCCCGCACCGACAGGAAAAGGGATGATAATCATTAAACAGGGCGGAGATAAGATCATAAGTGGTGCGTGCATGAACAATATGCCAAATATTCTGTGGCTCGAAGAGATCAGAAAGGAGGATATCACATCGGTTGGCGGCAAGGGTGCGTCACTGGGCGAGATGGCATCCCTCGGCCTTCCCGTGCCCAAGGCGTTCGTTGTTACCGCTCAGGCGTTCCGGCGGTTCCTTGTCGAGACCGGTATTGAACAGAAGATCTACAAGTCGTTAGATAACCTCGATGTAGAGAACAACGAGGCTCTGGAGAAGGCAGCGGAGAATACAAAAGGGCATGTACTGAAGGCAAAGGTCCCCGCTGCCACCCGCGACGAGATCAAGAAGGCATACCGGAAGATTTCGCCCGATGACCTCGTGGTTGCCGTCCGGTCGAGCGCGACCGCTGAAGATCTTCCTGATGCAAGCTTTGCCGGACAACAGGAGACCTACTTAAATATCAAAGGTGAAGCCGCACTGCTCACCGCGGTCCAGAAGTGCTGGGCGTCCCTGTACGGGGCGCGGGCGATCTACTACCGCGCAAAGCAGGGCTTCGATGACCGGACCGTGAATATCGCTGTCGTCGTCCAGCAGCTTGTCAATTCAGAAAAAGCCGGCGTGATGTTCACCTCCCATCCCATTACGGGTGAACCGCTCACTATCATCGAGGGGTCATGGGGGCTGGGCGAAGCGGTCGTCTCCGGATCGGTCTCACCGGACAAATATGTCTTTGACCAGCGGACGGAGAAGGTCGTTGACCGGCTCGTTTCAACAAAGAGAGTTGAGATCATTGCTGATGGCGGGCACGGGACAAAATCCGTGGAGGTAGACAGACAGCGGCAGGACGCACAGGTGCTCTCGGATACCGAGGTCTCAAAGCTCGCAATGTACGGCAAGATCGCCGAAAACCACTACGGTGTGCCACAGGACGTGGAGTGGGGCATCGTTGGCGAGAACTTCTATATCCTCCAGTCCCGCCCGATAACGACTATCGGCGCTAAAAAAGGCGCACAGGGTGCACCGGCAGCAGGGACTGCCGCAAAAGGTGACCATAAGATCCTTCTGCAGGGGCAGGGAGCGTCACCAGGGATCGCAATGGGTACTGTCGCCCTCATACGGGATGTCAGGGACATAGGCAGCGTAAAGGAAGGCGACATCCTCGTGACCCGCATGACGAATCCCGACATGGTGCCGGCGATGAAAAAGGTCGCCGCCATCGTGACCGATGAGGGGGGATTGACCTGCCATGCCGCAATCGTAAGCAGAGAACTGGGCACCCCCGCGGTTGTCGGTACAAAGAAAGCGACATCGGTGCTGACGAGTGGTCAGATCGTCACAGTCGACGGCGAAAAGGGGCTCATCTATGAAGGTGCATTTGAGCAGGTGGTGCAGAA
This sequence comes from Methanoregula sp., assembly GCA_026394605.1. Lineage (GTDB taxonomy): Archaea > Halobacteriota > Methanomicrobia > Methanomicrobiales > Methanospirillaceae > MVRE01. The sequence goes on along the minus strand of JAPKXY010000043.1, from coordinate 13,626 downwards.
ACAGCAGGCGGCAGCACATCAGCAGGTTGCTGGCGCAGGGGCGCCGACCATCACCGCAACAAGCGTAAAGGTGAACGTTTCGATCCCCGAGGCAGCGGCACGGGCGGCGGCAACGGGTGCAGATGGCGTCGGCCTGCTGCGGATCGAGCACCTGATTCTCGGACTTAACAAGACACCGGGCTGGTTCATCACCAACCACCGCGAAGAGGAGTTTGTAAAGGAACTGCATGACGGCATCAAGATCGTCCTCGATGCGTTCCCGGGAAAACCCGTCTGGGTTCGCACGCTCGATGCGCCGACCGACGAGTTCCGGAACATGATGGGGGGCGAGAACGAGCCACACGAGCACAATCCGATGCTCGGGTGGCGCGGCATCCGCCGGGACCTCCAGAGCCCCGACCAGTTCCGCCTGCAGGTTGAGTCATTCAAACAGCTCTGGAAAGAGGGGTATGAGAACCTCGGTGTGATGTTCCCGATGGTCTCCCATCCCGACCAGTTCGTGCAGGCAAAAGAGATGATGCGGGGGTGGGGTGTGAATGTCGAGAAAACGATACTCGGGATCATGATCGAGATCCCCTCGAGCGCACTTTTAATCGAGGACTTCATCGCCAGCGGGATCCGGTTCGCCTCGTTCGGTACAAACGACCTTATACAGTACACCCTGGCCATCGACCGGAACAACGAGAACGTCGCTGACATGTACCAGCCCAAGCATCCTGCAGTGCTCCACCTGATCCACACCGCGATCCAGACATGCCGCAAATACAGTGTGGAGTGCTCCATCTGCGGGCAGGCAGGGTCTGACCCGAAGATGGTCGAATGGTTGGTCGAACACGGCATTGCCAGTGTTTCGGCAAACATCGATGCGATTGCCAAGATCCGCGAAACGGTCGCCCGTACAGAACAGCGGATCATTCTTGAGGCAGCGAGAAACCGGAATGCTGAATAAGGGACGGACAGAGGAAGAACTCTTCTCATTTTTTGAACAGAAGAAAGAAGAAGACCTCGACTACAGGTTCATTTTAAGCTCCATGTGCACGCTCCCTCACCCGATCGCGGTGAAGATGCACGACATGTTCCTTGAGACGAACCTCGGTGATCCGGGGCTCTTTTCCGGCACTGCTTCGCTGGAGCGGTTGCTTATCGAACGGCTGGGAACGCTCTTTAACCTTCCTGCTGCCGGCGGGTACGCGACATCGGGAGGGACGGAGTCCAATATCCAGGCGCTCCGGTGTGCAAGAAAATCCAAAAAAGAGATCGCGACACCGAACGTGGTGGTCCCCGAGTCCGCCCATTTCTCGTTTAAGAAAGCCTGTGACATCCTCTGCCTCGAGATGCGAACTGTGCCGCTGGACAGCATGCTGAAGATGGATGCAGGAAGGGCAGCAGAGATCATTGACAAGAACACTGTCTGCCTTGTGGGTATTGCCGGCACGACCGAGTATGGGATGGTAGATCCCATCCCTGAACTTGCCGCGATTGCACACGAACAGGGCACCTACTTCCATGTCGATGCGGCATTCGGGGGCATGGTGCTCCCGTTTCTTGATCGGCACATCCCGTTTGACTTCTCGGTGCCTGGCGTGACCAGCATTGCCGTTGATCCGCACAAGATGGGGATGAGCACGATCCCGTGCGGGTGCCTGCTTGTGCGCGACCCTGCCATCCTCTCCCCGCTGAACATCGATACCCCCTATCTTTCAGTCAAGCAGGAGTTCACGCTGTCAGGAACCCGGCCGGGCGCGCCGGTCGCAGGGGCGCTTGCAGTGCTCGATTACCTCGGCGTTGAGGGGATGCGGGCGGTCGTGCAGGGATGCATGAAGAACACCTGGCGCCTGATTGACGGCATGGACACGTTCGGGATCCAGAGGGCAGTGACGCCTGACATGAACGTGGCGACATTTGTCTGTACACACGCACCCGACCGCTGGAAGGTGTCGTGGACGCGGCGGGGACACCTGCGGATTGTCTGCATGCCGCATGTGCACCGCGACCGTATTGAGATGTTTTTAGAAGACATTGGTGAGATGTATGCTCGATAGACTTGTTCAGACACTCGAGTCCTGCCCCATAGTGAAGCGGGGGGATTATAACTACTTCATCCACCCGATTACTGACGGGGTGCCGATCGTAGAACCTGCACTGTTGCGCGAGGTCTGCTGCGCGATGCTCAAAGTGCTCGACATTTCCGGTGTAGACAAGATCGTCGTTGTCGAGGCGATGGGCATCCACATCGGGTCCGTGCTCTCGGTCATGACCGACATCCCGATGACGATCGTTCGGAAGCGGGAATACAAATTGCCCGGTGAGGTGGCAGTCCACCAGACCACGGGATACTCAAAAGGGGAACTCTATATTAACGGCATCAGGAACGGCGACCGCGTCGTGGTCGTGGACGATGTGGTAAGCACAGGCGGAACACTGAGGGCACTGCTCGCCGCGCTTACCATCGCGGGTGCTGATGTTGTTGACGTCTGCGTTGCGATCCAGCGGGGCACCCCAGATATCGGGCGCCCGTACAAGGCGCTGGTCACCATCGACGTCACCGAAAAGGTGCATGTGGTTGACCGGAACCTCTGACCTGATCGCAGCGCTGCACAAAAGAGAGGCGCGGACTGTCGCCCTCCAGTTTCCCGAAGGGCTCAAACGCCGTGCACATGCCATGGCAACCGATCTCCGCCGTGCCGGATTCGACGTGGTCATCAGCGGTGACCCCTGCTACGGTGCCTGCGACCTTGCACTTGACCTGATCGGCATTGCCGATGTACTTGTCCATTTCGGGCATGCTCCGGTCGATGCGCAGGATGGCGTGATCTTCGAACCGTGTGCGCTGGATTTTGACGTGGAGATGCTTGCCCGGGCGCTGCCGCTGCTGCACAATCAGCGGATCGGGCTTGTGACCACCGTCCAGCACGTGCATATGATCCCGGTAATGGAAGGATACCTCCAGAAGCATGGGATTGAGGTCATTATTGCGCAGGGCGGGAGCCGCACCCCCCATCGCGGGCAGGTGATCGGCTGCAGTTTCGAATCAGCGCGGGCAACGGGGGCAAACGAGATCCTCTTTGTCGGCACCGGAGTCTTTCACCCGATAGGCATCGCACTTGCCACCAATGCCCGCGTAATCGCGCTCGACCCGTTTTCGGGAACAGCGGAACCCGTCAGCGCCGACGCACTCAAACGAAAGCGGTTTGCAGTGATGGAGAGGGCACGCGGTGCAAAGACTTTCGGCATCATCATCTCCACCAAAAGCGGGCAGCAGCGGCGTGCACTCGCGCAACGGCTCCAGAAGCTGCATGCTGGCGCAGTGATCGTGATGATGCGAGACGTGTCGCCTGATGAGCTGCTCAATCTTGGCTTCGACTGCTACGTGAATACTGCATGCCCCCGGCTTGCCTACGATGACCAGGTGCGGTTCCCTGCTCCCGTCCTCTCACCACAGGAGTTCGAGATCATCTGTGGTATACGCACATGGGACGGGTACGCAATCGATGAGATCGTATGAAACTGCGGCAGCTTGAGATCACACTGCAGAAACTCGCCGGTTTTTCTTCGCCCCGTGCGGTGCTGGAGCAGTACCCGACACCGGCACCGCTCGCTGCCCGGCTCCTGTACCACGCATCCCTCCACGGGGATATTGAGGGAAAGGCAGTGTGCGATCTTGGATCTGGTACCGGAGTGCTTGCCATCGGTGCGGCACTGCTGGGGGCTGCACGCGTAACAGGGATCGAAATAGATGAACATGCCGTAATAACTGCGCAGGAGAATGCGGCATCGGTTATGGCGGATGTTGAATTTTTTACATTAGACGTACGTGAACCGTCGGCCACATCACGCATTGGCACCTGCGATACGGTTATCATGAACCCGCCTTTCGGCGCCCAGCAGGTGCATGCCGACCGCCCGTTCATCGACCTTGCCCTGCGCACTGCACCTGTCACCTACGGCATCTTTAATGCAGGCTCGCGCCAATTTATTGAGACCTACACGTATCCCCGTGCGGAGATCGACGAGGTGATTGGCGGGTTCCTGCCGATCAAACGCACCTTTTCTTTCCACACAAAAGACGTGCAGGAGATCGAGGTTGAGATCCTACGGCTGATACAGACGTAATACGCGAACCACGCAGCGTACATAAGACCGTCACCGGACTTGCGGCAGCCCACCTTGTTACTGATATTTACATGCCGGTTTTACCCGCCATCCTGCCCCTGCTGATCCTCAACAACGGCTACTCGTACCTTGCGGCAGGGCTTCTCATCACTGCCTACAACCTCACCTCGTCATTTACCCAGCCTGTACTTGGCTGGCTTTCTGATACACGGGGTCTTTCCGTTGACGTGAGTATCAGTCTGCTCATTTCCGCTGTCTTTGTCGCGCTCATGGGCATCGCCAGCACCTATTCCATGATCATGCTCTTTGCCGTGCTTGCTGCACTCGGGCACGCCTGCTTCCACCCCGCAGCATTAAGCCTTGTCAGCCGGTTGTGTACAAGCGAAAACCGGGGCAGGGTAACATCATATTTCGTTGTAGGGGGCAATTTAGGGTACGCGATCGGCCCGATACTCGCGGGGGCGCTGGTCTTCTGGCTGGGTCTCCCCGGACTCCTGATCCTCATTTTCCCGGCGCTCTTCATGATATTTGCCCTGCGCTACCTCCTGCCGGGAGGGATTGCCGGGGCGCGTGGGGCGCACATCGCACCTGAGCCCGGTACAGCAGAGGCCCCGATAAAAAAACCCTTCATGATCCTGATGGTTGCATCTATCCTCCGGGCGTGGGCGATCTTTGCCGCCATCACCTATCTTCCGATGTATCTCGTCACGCAGGGCTATAACCTCGTTACGGCGAGCACGATTGTAACTCTCATGCTGCTTGCCGGGGTCGCCGGGCAGATCGTTGGGGGGCATATATCCGACCGGTACGGGAGAAAAGAGTTCATGGTCCTCGGGCTTGCATGCTCGATCCCGGCATTCTATCTCTTCTATGTGAGCTCCGGTATGGTCGCGATTATCGCAATCCTCCTCTTCGGCTTTGCGCTCTGGTCGACCTTTGCCGTAGCGGTTGCCATGTCGCACGAGCTCCTGCCCCGGAACGTGGGGCTCGCCTCTGGCATCATGCTCGGGCTGGCAATCGGCTTTGGAGGACTCGGGGTCGCGGTCAACGGCATCCTCGCCGACCAGTACTCACTTGCCGCTGCACTCGGTACAATCCCGATACCAATTGCCGGCGCAGTGCTGTTGATGATAGTACTTCCTTATCCGTGGAAATCGCTGAACCGCCATTTCAACAGGATCCCGGCACGATGAGGTTGCCAATACAATTATAACGTTACATTCAGAAGTAAATCTTGAGGAACACATATGGAAAAAACAGGAATAGGTGCGTTGATAATCGGGCTTATCATATGTGCCATCGGCGGCTATGCGATCTGGGCATTTCTTCCAGAGGTAATTGCGGCGGTAAAAGGGCTTATTGGAATCGCTGCGCTGTTCGCCGGGCTGCTGCTGATCATCTTTGGTATCCTGATGTTAAAAGATTAAACAGAACTCTAAAAAAGAAAAAATGTTTTATTTTACACTTTGACGACCAGACACTGGGAGCCGGCAGTTTCGATCACCGGTTCGGGCTTGTCGGAAAAGAACTCGTCAAACGCTTTCTGCACACCGGGTGCGGTGAGGTAGTCGTGAGAGATGATGATGCCTCCAGTGCTCATCCGCGTATAAAAGAACTCAAGACACCTTCTGGTGCTCTCGTACGTATCGACGTCGAGGTTCACAAACGAGAACGATTTGGCTCTGACCGGTCCCGAAGTATCGGGGAAGATGCCTTTGTAGAAAAAGACATTGTACTCGGTACTCAGGTAGTCCTTCACACCCTGGTATGACGTCGCAAACTTGCCCTCATAGAACGGCCAGACCATGTCGACGTCCTCCACTTTCGGCAGCCCCTCGAATGTATCGAACAGATGGAGATGTTTATCCCCCTTCGCTGCACAGATGATCTTTGCGGAGCCCCCCTTGTATACCCCGACCTCCGCGATGTCGCCGGGCACCTTCTGGGTCCTTTTCACCGCCATGTAGATGTGGTACGCCTCGATGTCTTCAAGGAGCAGTTCGGTATCCGAGCGGATCTTTTTGAGCGCTCCTGTGAATTCCTTCCGTTCGGAACAGCCGTAGTGGGAGAACTTTCCCCGTGTTGCAATATCGTTGCCGATGAACGGTTCGAAAAAAATGATCTTGCGGAATTTGAGAAGATATTTGCTGGGGATGAGGGAATCAAAAGCCCAGAATAAATTCTTCTTCGGAAACAGACTCATGCTTTATATAATACGTTTTCTTCAAATTTATAGTGTTTCACGCAATAATCTCTGACCAGCCACGCACAGCGGGGGGGTAGCTCATTGAGACTAGCCCCCGGAAACATTACGAATAAGGACCCGTTGATCCCTTGATGATTCCGGATTCTTGAAATCCGGAAATAGAACGTGCATAAGAAATGGGAACCGGGGCATCAACGATGTTCCATTCATCATATCCCGGTCACTTTTTTTACCAGACGTCGGTTGGTGGCAAGATAGCCGATCACAACAGCTATAATGAGCAGAACAAGTGCAGTCCAAAATGAGACAAGGATGGACAGTCCCGCCAGATATGCAACGATGACCGAGACCAGCCCGAGCAGCCTGCCTCTTGTGTATGCCCCGATGATTGAGAGAGAGAGAAGGATCGTTGGCAGGATGATGAACAGGTACTGGACGTTGGGATCAGGATAGACCGTACCGGCCACGTTCCCGAGCGCATTGAGGATGACCTCCTGGGGATCAAGGCCAATCGCCGTCCAGATACCGGATAAAAAACCCAGACTGATTACAAACTGCCAGATATAGGTGCGTGATTTTTTAGCCATGGTGGTGGTTCCCGCCGGAGATATATTTCGGCAATCTGATTGAAAAGACACTAAGTAATCGGAGACCTTAAGAAAAAGAGGTTATTGTTTCATCCTGCACTCTGCAGGACGCCCGGGCTATTTCCCGCCGAAGAGTGACCGGAAGAAACTTGAGATCGACTGAACAATATCCGGCTGTTGTGTTGTGGACTGCTGTCCGGGAGCCGTGGCAGACCCGCCACATCCGCAGCTTACCTTCTCCCGGCCGCTTTCGTCCTTTGTAACGATCGTCGTGCAATCTCCTCCCTGCGGGCAGGTGCCGGAGCATCGGTTGTTGGCATCAAGGACGCAGGTTTCTTTGCATTCACAACCGGCACAGAGGTTCTTTCCCATATTATCGGTTGTAGTTCCGGTCATCCAGCAGGTCTTCCCTTCAGGGCATGTACCTGTACAGGCACCGCCCTTGGGATCACAGGAACAGGTTGCCGGGGGTATTTCTCCGGTCCCCTTGCAGTGGCACTCAGCAAACGTTACCTTACCGGTCCCCGGGTCACGATAGATCGTGTTCAGCTGGCACACCTGACCGGTTCCCTGGCATGTGCCAACACAGGCATCCTTGCCGTAATCGAACGTACATCCAGCACCCGGGCACCCGCAGATGACTTTTGCCTCACCAGTCGCTGAATTTACTTCCTTGCCAATGACCGCACAGCCGGCGCCGTTCTGGCAGGTTCCGGTGCACACCTGCTTTTCCTTATCAAAGCTGCACTGGTCTTTCGGTTGTCCGCCGCAGTCGCAGATTGCATAATCAATTTTACCAGTCGCGTCGGTTGATGAAGCTGCGAGCTTACAGACACCGCCCTGCGGGCATGTGCCGGTACATGCGTTCTTCTGGTAATCGTAGAGGCAGGAGGGGTTTGGTACCTTCTCGAAACAATACAGGGGCATCTTGTTAAGATCGTAGCCGCATAGTGCCTTTCCTCCACGGCATGGCTGATACCCCATCTGTTTTCCGCACTCCTCGCTTATGCATGTGCACCCCTTGGGGCACAGCATCCCCCCGCCGCACTGCGACGGGGTTGGCGTCACGGTGATTTCGGTTACAGGTTTAAAGCAGTATCTAGGAATACTGTTTACCGTGGTGGCAGACTGATCGTAACCACACGTCTTCTCAGAGCACCGGGTATAGGTTGTAAACTTTGCCTTTGCATCAGCTTCGTTCATGCAGTAGCAGCCATCCGGGCAGATCAGCTGGGGTGTGATAGTGGTAATACCTGCCTTGTAACAGTAGAGCGGTTTCCGGCTTGCCTGTGTATTTGCCGTTGCTGTGACGCTCTGGTACCCGCAGGGCGTCTGGCTGTTGTCGCACCGTTCCAGTCCCTTCAGCTTTGCATCGTCCTCAGGGAGACAGGCGCACCCTTCCGGGCAGACCGGGGACGGACTCTCTTGTTTCATGCAGTATTTCGGTACCTGGACTACCGCAGCCACGGTTGCCGTGCTCTGTTCATAGCCGCATATGTCTGCGGAGCACCGGGTAAATATCCCACCCTTTGCCGTTGCAGTTGCATCACTGATACAGTCGCAGCCCTGCGGGCAGGTGACTGGCGTGGGTGTCTGTCCCTGCTTGAAACAATAGGCATTCACTGCTGCCGCTCCGGTTACTGCCGAGTAACAGGGGGTCTCCGAACAGCGGGTATATACCCCAAAGTTTTCTTTTGCCGCTGACTCAACCATGCAGCTACAGCCTTCCGGGCAGACCGGGGTCGGCGCCTGTGGCTTCACGCAGTATTTTGGCACCTGCACTACAACAGCAGCCAGAGTTGCCGTGCTCTGTTCATAGCCGCATATGTCTGCGGATCACCGGGTATATGATGTCCCATACTGTGCCTGTGCATTCGCATCACTCAGGCAGTCACAGCCTTGCGGGCAGGAGGCGGGTGGAGCTGTAGTCGTCACGGGTATCATTGTTACCGTGTGGAATGCAACAGTTAATCCGGGTTTATAACAGTACATCGGGTTCTTGGCACCATCATATCCGCACAAAATCAGTTTTTCGCTACAGGAATCATATCCCTTCGCCTTTGCATCGGCTGGTGACAGGCAGCTGCAGCCTGCCGGACAATCCGCTGCACTCGATACCGTGACGCAGAGTATTACCAGCAGCAACACTGCAAGCATCATCGATCGATAGTATCCTCTCCTTCTTTTTTTTATCATGAAAACCACCAGTTCCGGGAAAAATCCCGTTATATGCCTTTCGGCAAGAGTTATAATAAACTTATTTATTTCAGAATGACACCCAGGGCTCAGAAAAATACAAACCAGACGTTCAGGTGCCGCACTACACTATCCCGGGCTGGTGTTCAGGCATCGTATTCCGGGGTTTGATAAAAAAAGCAGGAACGGATTGTTCTTCCCGATTCTCACGCACTGTTGTGGAAAAAATGGTCCGGATCCGTTGTGTGTTGTGTGTTTACCGGATTATTTCAGGACCAGCCCGCACATGATCCGGGTACATGAGACGGGGCACCCGATATCGGATACCAGGGAGCTCATAAGTTCCCACCTGCATATACGGGCGAGGGGGTCCCGTGGGCCATGAAAGCGGGCAGCAGTACCGTAGTATAGTCCCTGGCGCTATCAGATTTCAAGAGAGCAGGATGTTAAAGAGACGGGAGAACAAATTCCACTCATCAGATATTTTCGATATTTTTAATTAAGATTGAATTAAAGTACCACTCTGAACCCTACCCTCTGATTCCCCCCATCGGGGGAAAGGAGGTCAGGGAATAATCTGTTGTACAATGGAGGAAAACCAATGAGGTTCACATATGTCAGTATCATTGCAATCATGTTTGTCATGATTGCAGTTGCCATCGCAGGTTGTTCAAGCACCGGCCCGGCAACACCTGCAGGCGGTGGTGTACCAGCAGGCGGTGGTGCACCAGCATCCGGAGCCCCGGCGGCGGGTTCTGTCGTTTCTGGGGCAAGCATCTTCGGGGCTGCCACGCCGTATAACTGGATTGAGTACAAGACGACCACATCCGGGATGACGGCGTATATGAAAATGGAAAAGTCAGGTAAATGCACAATGCGGATGGAAGGAAAAGATTTACCCGGCGGCAGTATGACGATAGACTGCTCATCGAAAGGCGGACAGCCTCAGGCGGGACAGGCTCAGAGTAACCCCAACGATATCGAACCTGATGTCAAGCTCACCTTTGTCGGTATTGAACCAGTCACTGTACCAGCAGGCACCTACGCGACAGCATCGAAGTATACCGTTACTTCCCAAGTACAGACAATGAATTACTGGACTGCGCCGGGTGTTCCGGGCTTTGTCAAGATGCAGACAAGCGGATCGCAAGGCGGGTCCACCATGGAACTGAATGGCTGGGGATAAACCCACAAAAATAGTTCAATTAATTTTTTTAAAAAATTCAATCAGCGAGTCCACCAAAGAGCCAGACTTTTATATCCCGTTGATCACCTGTGCAGGAGCTGCAGATGATGCAGTTTGAGCAGTCGATGGAAAGGAATAGTGTACAGAAACGAACTCCCTGCAGGTTAATAAAAATATGAAAAAACATACTATGAACACACGGACATGAGCCTTGTGATTGCGTATATCGGAAGGAATGGCGCAGTGATGGCAGGAGATCTCCGCCAGATCCTGTTCCGGGGTGAATCGTCTGCCGAGAAGATACTGGAGGAGGAGCTGTACGGGGGGCTGGTCACTTCAGACGAAGAACTTACCAGAAAAGCAAAGGAACTCAGCATCAGTCTCATGATACGGGACGACAAGAATAAGGTATCGGAGCAGGACGGGGTTCTCATCGGTGAAGTCTCGTCAAGCGAGGGCGGGAAAGTCCAGAAGAGGCGACTGTATGCATCCGCGGGCAGCTATGCAATCGCGGATCTTGAGAATGCGACAATGACAGTCAGACAACACGGGCAGGAAAGCAACTTCGTGGTACTGGGCAATACGATCACCAAGAAAATCGCCCATGAATGCATCAGGGATCAATGGAAGAACGGAACCTTGAGCGATGCAATCAGGATCATCCTTTTCACGATGGAGACGGCATCGCGGACGACCGCATCGGTGAGTAAACAATTCACTCTTTTTCAGACAATGTCAAAGGTGCATGTAGCTGAAGTAATAAAGAGAGACCGGGCGCGACTGTCTCAGTCGGTCCGGGAAAAGGGAGGAAGGGTATGAAGCTGATCCGTCCTGCCATCGCATTCCTGCTCGTCTTTGCGGCAGCTATGACTCTCGCAGCGTACCCGCTGATGCCCGATGTTGTGGCGTCGCACTGGAACGCTGCCGGTGAAGTGAATGGCACTATGCCGAAGTCCTGGGGCCTTATCATCACCCCCCTGCTCATGTACGGGTTTTGCGCCCTGCTCGCGGTTCTCCCCCGCATCGATCCCCTCCGGAACAATTACCGGAAATTTCAGGACTACTATGAGGGGTTTATCCTCGTCTTTGCAGCGTTCCTCTTCTTCATCCAGCTGCAGATCATTCTCTGGGGACTGGGGATTCGCGTGAGCCCCAACCTCACCATGCCTATCATGATCGGGATTCTTTTCATCTACATTGGTTTCCTCCTTGAACATGCGGAGCCGAACTGGTTTGTTGGCATCCGCACTCCGTGGACCCTGAGCAGTGAGAGGGTCTGGAAAAAGACGCATGAGCGCGGCGGTAAGCTCTTCAAACTGGCTGGCGTGGTAAGTATGGTCGGCGTCCTTGCAGGGATCTATGCCTGGCTGTTCATCCTCGTCCCCGCTATTGCGGTTGCAGTCTATACGGTGGTGTATTCGTATGTTGAATTCAGAATGGGGCAGATAAACGGGGGCGGGGAACTGAGTAACTGAATACACGGGGGAAACAACATTGGGAAGTATGAGATTTATCTTCAGATTCTCCCGGCTCTCACGAACGTACCGCACCACCGGGTAGGATCAGGCGAGGATGAAGATCACCGCACCGGCGGCGCATAATCCGACGTGGATTACTGCTGTGTCGCGGCCCACCATGGTGATCTGCATCGTTCTGATCATAACTAACATGTGGCCAGGATACCCCAAAACAGGAAAGAAAATGAGGTGAATAGCCTAACAATCGCGGAAGGGTGTGAGATCACAACCGGTGCAGGCAAGGCACATGGTCTGTGCCACATCGACGCGAAGACCGTACTTCTCCAGGATCTCCCGCGTCATTCTGGTAAGTTTCAGCAACCGCTCAGGGCTGGGCCGGGTTGCCATCTTCAGCTCCTCTTTCCGCAGGGGTGAAATGGTGATGGGGCGGAGGACGGGGATGACGCCCATCTGTGCCAGGTACTCCACACCCTGACGGACACATTCGTCCGTCTCCCCGAGCCCGATGATGATGTTGGAAGAGACACGGTTCCTGCCAAAAACCCGCACCGCATCGCGTAACGATTCCAGGATAAAATCAAAGGTATGCCCTTTTCGGCCCTTGCACATCCGGTCGAAGATCTCCCGATCCATGGTTTCGATACTGTATTTCACCTCCGTGACCCCTGCATCTTTGAGCCGCTGGGAGGAATTATCTGCCGGATGAACGGCCACGCCAATGGGGACGTTATACGGTGCAAGGGCTTTTGTGATCTCCACCACCCGGTCAATTTCATCATCGGGTGATGTGGCAATTCCGGACGTCAGGGCGATGACCTTGAGTTTCCCCATTTTTCGTGCCTTCTCCACAATGGCAAGGATCTCTTCTGTGGTTTTAATCTTGCCCCGGGACTTGGGAACTGAGCAGAACTGGCAATTATAGATACACCGTTCACTGATGGTGATGTAGACCTGATCAGGACAGTGGGCAACGACCTCTTCAATATCCCCTTCCACCATCTCATAATGGTCTCTCTCGATCACCACATGACCGTTTTTTCGAACCATCTTCAGCGGTGACGTTGTATTGACCTCTAACCGGACGCGGAGACCGCCTGAGGTAAAGAAGATGGACTGGAGCCCCATCCCCGGACCTGCCGTTGACGTCCTTGGTGGGGGCAGTAAGGTTTCATCGACATGCCGTTGATGTCCTTGGTGGAGGCAGTAAGGTTTCATCGACATCGACGGTTCCGATGGACAACAATTCCGCTTTTATCTTCGCATCCATGAGGGTCATCGCATCGCTTCCTCAAGGGGAATCAATGCCAAACAGGGTTGCTGCGTTTCCTGCAAGGAGGTTCTCCAGCACCTCTGGTTTGTAGGAGAACCGCTGGAACTCGGCAAGGCTCTGGCTTAGGGGTCGTACCGGGTAGGAAGAGGCATAGAGAATCCGATCCGAGAGGAAGTGATTGGCGGCCTCGACCCAGTCCTGTGCACCGGGGAATCCGGGGATGAACTGGAAGAAATCGGGTATCACCCACAGGTTCCCGAGCGGTGCGTTGGCGATCATGACCCCGATCATCTCGCTGGTATGTGGGAATGCGCCGTGGACAACGACAATCTGCAGGTTCTGAAAATCATTCGCCACCCGTTGAATGCGGAAGGGATCGGCATACGAGATATCAGGCCCCTGCATGAGGCTGCACGTAAGGTAGAGCACCCCGCCGAGTTCTGCGCATTTCTGATACAGGGGATAGTTCTTCGTATCATCCACATAGCGGGGCGGAACCCACCACCCGGGATCGATTGCAATCCCTTTGAAATGCATCTCTTTTAACGTCCGCTCAATCTCCTGAACCGCCCCCTCCATGTCTGCCCCGT
>JAPKXY010000017.1 GCA_026394605.1 Methanoregula sp. | reverse complement strand
AACCTGAACTACACTATGAATAACGCAGAAGACAGGTCCCAATCAATGCAGCGTGTAGCCGGGTCTTTTTCTGGAACACACCGTATTTCAACATATCTCTGGGATACCATCACAACAAAGCGGGTGAACGAGTATGCTGAAGGTGATATGAATGATGGGTATATTGTCAATGAGACCCCTAACTCAAGGACGGGCATCCTTGTTTCGTATCCAAAATTCAGGACTCAATATGGAACCTATGTGAGCTTCAAAAACGGCATATGGGATACCATAACTCAAACATATGAAGAGGAAAGTTTGAAGATCATCAATGTTCCTGTACTGAAAGCGCACGGTGAATATGGTGTCACGGGGTCCGTGAAGAATTATATGGGGGTTACATCGGATAAGATCACTGCTCAGCTAGGAAGCAGAACGCATTTTATGATCGGGAAGGGAGGACTGGGAACGGAGATGGCAGAGACCCGGTTCCCTGCTGTTACTATTCTGGATGCTATCTGGATCAACGCAAAACCGAGAACAGGCCCAAGTACTACCTATGATCATGCAACACAGGCCAATGTAATCGCTGCAAGCACCGATCCGGTAGCACTCGATTTCTGGGCAGCACAAAATATCCTGATGCCCGCGGCGAAATCACAGGGATACACAGATCTGTCCTGGATTGATCCCAAAAACGATTCCCAAGGGAGATTTGGATACTGGCTCCGTCTCTCTATGATGGAACTCCGCGATTCGGGATATCGAACCACACTCGATGCAGATGCGATGAATGTTTATTGTGTTCAGAACCCCGTAGGAGTAATGCTTAATACCCTCGAATAATTGTTCTTCCAAAAAAATCCAACCCTGCCAGTTACTGTGCCCGTAGTTGCAACGGTCGCATAATACTTGACAGGAATTGTACTGAAGAGGCATGATCAAAAGGTAACCATGACCACAGGATATTAACAAAATGCAAGAGAAGGCTGAAAGTATTATGTTATAGATAAAGGAGAATGATTTTTAAAAATCTAAACGAGATAATCAAATCGTTCAAAGGATTCGAAACAAAAATAAATTCATTTGATATTCCACATTTTATATCGATTCACTCAATTTCTTGGATTATCAGCGTCTTTGCATAATTGTTAGCGATCAGCAAACACAAATATCGTGATGCCACATCTTAAGACTAGGTTAGGTTGGTATAACGATGGCAACCCTGCAGGGAATGAGCGGGATCGATGTGAAGGCGATGGTGGCAGAACTCAACGGGAAGCTGCCGCTCTGGATCGACAAGGTGTACCAGTTCGATCCCCGCACGCTCGGCATCCGGCTCAACGGGGAAAACAGGGCGAGGTACCAGCTGATCATCGAGGCGGGACGCAGAATACATCTGGTCAGAGATCTCATGGAACCGCCGAAAAACCCACCGCAATTTGCGATGCTGCTGCGGAAGTACATCTCCGGCGGAAAGGTGCTCGCCATCCGGCAGCACGGGCTGGAGCGGATCCTGATCTTCGATATCGGTAAAGGAAATGCTACGTACCGGCTCATCACCGAACTCTATGATGACGGGAATGTCATCCTCACCGATGAGGCATACAAGATAGTCAAACCGCTCGTCCACCACCGGTTCAGGGACCGGGACGTAGTGCCCGGCGTCCCGTATGCAATGAGCATGACCGATCCGACCGCATCGGAAGAGACCCTTGCGGCTGTTTTAAAGAACGATGACCGCGATCTTGTCCGGGCGCTCGCCATCGGGTGCATGCTGGGAGGGGCATACGCGGAGTACATCTGCAGGACAGCAGGGATTGATAAATCATCACCGGCCAGGGATGCCAATCCTGCCGTGATTTACACCGCAATCTCATCGCTCTTTAACCGCGTGCTCCATGACCGCATGCCGGTGATTACAGAGAAGGGCTGCGAACCGGTCAATGTGGAAAACGCGGGGGATGCCCGTACATTTCCTTCCTTTTCCGAGGCACTGGATGCTTTTTTCCCCATCACAAAAGCTGCTTTTGTAAAAACAAAAAAAGAGAAGATCCCAAAAGATGAGCTTATCCGGCGCCACCAGCAGGAAGCACTTAAGAAATTCGACACAAAGATCGCAAAGGCAGAGCGGATGGTTGCCGCCATCTACGAGAACTACCAGCTGGTTTCTGATGTTATTGGGATGCTTTCAAAGGAGAGCAGGAAGCGGTCATGGCAGGAGATTGCCACCATTATTAAAACAAATCCGACCGGCACTGCAAAGAAGATCGTTACCGTCCACCCGGAGAAAGCTGCCGTGGATCTCGATCTCGGCGAACGGGTGACGGTTTTCGTAAACGAGGGGATCGCGCAGAACGCCGGCAGGTACTATGATGAGATCAAGAAGTTCAAACGAAAGAAGGAAGGCGCCCTTGCCGCTATGGCAAAGCCCGTGATCCGCAAAAAAGCGCTAAAACGGGATATTGTAGCCCTCAAAAAGCAGTGGTACCACCGGTTCCGCTGGTTTGTGACCAGTGACGGAGTCGTCGTGCTCGGCGGCAGGGATGCAGGGCAGAACGAGGAACTGGTCAAAAAGTACATGGCAGGAGGCGACATATTCGTCCATGCCGACGTGCACGGGGCGAGCGTGGTGATTGTCAAGGGAAAGACAGAGCGGATGGATGAGGTTGCGCAGTTTGCCGCCTCCTATTCCGGTGCATGGAAAAGCGGCCACTTTTCTGCAGACGTATACAGCGCACTTCCGGCGCAGGTGAGCAAGACGCCCGAGCACGGGGAGTATGTCTCCCGCGGTTCGTTCATCGTCCGGGGCGAAAGGATATACTACCGCAACGTGCCGCTCGGCATTGCCATCGGGCTGCAGCTTGAACCACAGGCAGCGGTGATCGGCGGGCCGTCAACTACGGTCAGAACGCGAACAGCTGTGTATGTGGAACTTCAACCAGGGCAATTCGAACAAAACGACGTGGCAAAGAAGGTGCTGCGCATCCTGCGGGAGAAGATAGGCGATGACGAGGTAAAAGGTATGAAAACGATCCTGAACACCGAAGCCGTGGCAGCATTTGTCCCGCCAGGCGGCTCCGATATCGGGGGTGCGGCATGAAGGCAGAGCCCTGCGAGATGCGGGGGGATTACGGCGAGATCCGGCTCTTTCCCGAGAGCATCGACGACCTCTGGCACCTGCAGCACCTGATTGCACCCGGCGACCTGGTCTTTGCAACAACGCTGCGCAGTGTCGATTCGGCAACCGATAAGATCCGCCCGGAAAAGGCGGAGAAGCGCCCGGTCCGGCTCGGGATCAGGGTGGAAAAGGTCGAGTTCTCCGTTCACGGTGTCCGGCTCCGGATCAACGGGATGATCGAGCACGGCGTGGACTGCGGGGCGCACCACACCTTCAATGCCGAGACCGGCTACGAGATCTCGGTAATTAAGCGCTGGCGGCAGGTCGACCTCGACCGGATCGACCGTGCGGTCAAATCGTCGGTCTACGGCGTTATCCACATCCTGACGATCGAGGAGGGGGAAGCCGAGCTCTTCCGGCTCCGGCAGTACGGGCCGGAGAGCGTGATTTCGGTCACGATGGGCAGCGGCAAAGGGGCGGATCTGGACACACGTCAAGCGTTCTTTACGCAGGTGCTCTCCCACTGCACCGGCATCACCGGCCCGCTCGTGATCGCCGGACCCGGGTTTATCAAGGACGATTTTATGAAGTTCATGCGCACAAAGGACAGCGCCCTTGCTGACCATACGCTCGTTGTCGAGACGCGCCGGATCGGGCGCGGGGCGGTGCAGGACGTGATCGGGCAGGGCGCAATCGAGAAGCTCATCGGCGATATCCAGCTCACGCGGGAAGTAAATCTTGTAGACGAAATCCTCCTGCGGATATCCCGGAACGGTGCGGTGGCGTATGGGATGCAGGATGTGGCTGATGCAATTGATTACGGTGCCGCCGAGCAGGTGCTGATCACCGACACGCTGCTCCACGATGCTGCGGTAACCCGGCTGATCGAAAAGGCGGAAGGGATGCGGGCGAAGATCATCGTGCTGTCGGGAAGCTTCGAGCCAGGGGAACGGCTGGATGCACTGGGGGGTATTGCAGCGCTGCTGCGGTACAGGATGGTAAAATAGGTATGGTAAAATTTACTCTTCCTTCTTTTCGGGCCGCTTGAAATTCTCAACAAGGGTAATCTCGGAAATATCCTTGATCAGCTCAAATCCCTCATGGATGATCCTGCCGCGCCAGAGCAGCCAGCGGCGGTCATACGTGATGCCCGGGGGAAGAGTGACCGTGACGGTGCCATCCTCATCATATGCCACATCCATGTCCCTGCCTGCATACAGCTGGATGAGTCCCTTCATCTGGTCGAGTACGCCATCAACCATTCCCTCAATAGTGTAGTGGTAGGAGAGCACCTGACCGGCAAGCGGCGCATTGAAATCAACGATTACGCGGCTGCCGATCACATCAACGATAATTCCTTCACCAAATTCATCAACCTTCACCGATGCGCCGCGAACCGGCTTCTCCTTGAACTTGTTCTTTGCAAACGACTGGATGCGCTTCGGGTCGCGTTCACCGAATGCCTTATCCGGCTGAACAGTTATATCGCCCTCTGAGCCGGACTCCTTTCCCACAAGTTCCTCATCAAACCCGAGGATCACGTGCTTGCTTCCCACACAGACCGTGACCGGCCCGTAGGTCGCAGTCGCGCTGTGGATACCGGCAGTTTTCGCGGTCGCTTCGTCGGTTGTATCAAAAATTTTGCCGTTCGTGCTACCGGTATAACTTAATCTGATAAAATCTCCTTCTTTTATCGCCATAAAACACCTGCCTGTATTAAGTCACAGCAGGCACAGATAAACCTGTGGCATTTTATGCTTGAAATCGAACTGAAGGTCAGAGTCGATTCACTCGGGCCGGTGAAAGAAAAACTCATTGCACGGAATGCCCGGGCCTGTGGCAGGGTGCATGAACATGATGTATATTACAACGCCCCCCACCGCGACTTTGAAAAAACCGACGAAGCGCTCAGAGTGCGGTACACTGACAGGCACGGGAGCCCGGCAGTAGTCACCTACAAGGGACCAAAGGTCCAAGGGTTCGAACTCAAGGCTCGTGAGGAACTGAATACGGAAATTGAATCCGGTGAAGTTTTTGAACGGGTGCTGAAGCGACTGGGGTTTGTGCGGGTGAGCGAGGTCGACAAAGTCCGGGAGAACTACCGGCTGGGGGAGATTACCGTTTCGCTTGACACGGTCGACCGGCTTGGCACATTTGTTGAAATTGAACTTGCCGGTGAGATAGACAAAAAGGATGCGATGGAGCAGATCAAAGGCATCGCACAAGAGCTGGGCGTGGAGGGAGAACCGATCCTCACCTCGTACCTCGAACTTCTGTTATCTAAACGGTGAGCAACTCGACCCTGATATCCCGGGGCTCCGTTCCAAAGTGGAGCATTGCGCAATAGCCCATCATTGCGCAACCAGGGTTTACCACCTTGACACCGTCAACCTCCATGACTCCCCGCTGTTCATGGATATGGGCACAGCAGACCAGATCGAACGATTTCATATGGCGCTTGACGCTCGCGCTCCCGACATGCACCCCGGCGGGTTTGTCAAGGATCCCGTAGGGCGGGGCATGGGAGAGCAGCACATTGTGCACCGATTTTTCCATTTTACTCATCGCCTTATGAAGCAGGTCATCGATCTGCTTGTCAGTGAGCTCAAATGGCGTGCCGAACGGTGTCGGGTTCGAGCCCCCGATGCCGACGATGGTCATCGTCCCGAGGTTGATCTGCGAACCATGGAGGCAGATCGCGTCGGAGTGTTCAAGTGCATCCACAATCTCACGGGGATCACAATTTCCGGGGACCACAAAACATGGCACGTCGATGCGGGAAAGAACCTCATCGATTGCGTCCACAGGTCCCATATTGGTGATATCGCCAGCAATAAAGACAGCTTCGGGGGATAATTCAAGAAATGCATCAATTTTTCCGAATTCACCATGGAGATCTGCTAGTAAAAGCACATCTTTCATGGTATATCATTTGAAGGGCGTCTAAAAAACCTTACCATTGTGTTCACAGAATTATAATATATAATTAGCAAGATATAATCTGATATTCTCCTGTAAGATATTAAAATTTACGTCTATGAGAATAACGATCTTTAAAATTTAAAGGGATATTACCAGAAATGAACTGACAATGACCCGCGCAATGGTATTGGAGGAGGTGCCGGTGATTTATACTGTTGTTGTGCTGACTCTGTTGAAAAATAAGATTTGATTATTTGTCTCTCCCAATTGCCGGGCCGCCAACACCCAACTATAGCGCATGTATGGTCAGGCTTTATCGCAGAAATGCAGGTAAGTACGTCCCCTGCACCTGAATGTGCCCGGAGTGCGGATTATGAAACCTGATCAGCTGTTGCTCCGGCACAATACCCTGACCTTTATCATAGTACCAGGCCGGATTTTGTATGAGGGTGTGCCTTCATAAATTCTGAATATTCCGTCATCAATGCCTCATAATATCGGTCATAAAATTCAATTGCTTCAGAAGCTCTTCCCATTTTTTCCAACAATTCTGCTTTGGTATACCATATTTGCATAGGTTTTTCTTTGTCACTGGCATGATATTTCAAGGCTTCATCGAAGGAATGCAATGCTTCATCATATTGTTTTAATTTTGTATGCAATACTCCAATGATATAGAGAACATTGGAATTGCGTGGGTCAAGCTTCTGAACAAAGTGAAATGCCCTGAGAACCTCAGTTAACAACTCAATTTCTGGCAAGAGATCATCACTGAGCTTTTTTCTACTCTCTTTCTCCTTTTTGTAGAGCATTAAATTTAATACGCAGGCTTTTTTATACCAGAGTTCCGGGTCATTTGGTTTCAATGTGAGCGCTTTGTTGTAGGCTTCAAGCGCCTCATCGAATTTCTGGATACGTTCATTAAATAACCCTAATTTGATCCAAACCATCGGATTCTGGGGATCCAAAGCAGCAGCCTTATTATACGAATTTATTGCTTCATTGTAACGAGAAAATGCATCAGACTGTAAAATATCTCCTCTCTGAATCCAGTATAATGCAGTACCCGGATCCAGTTCAAGTGCCGTATTGATCGAAGAAAACGAATTGTAGAATTTTTTTAAATGAAAATACGCACATGAAATTTTATTCCATAAGTGTGCTTTTTTTGGATTTGGTATATCACTCCGGACAGATGTGTTGTAATAAAAGAGAGCCGCAGAATAGTTCTTTTTATCAAAGAATATATCACCAGTTCTGATGATATCTTCGAGTTGTTCCATAGAGTAAATGGCGTATTGTTTTTTTCAAGTATTTAAAATAATGGCTATTTAATTCGTTTCACCACCATGTTAAACTATATTTTTTAACCACTTTTTTCTCGTTATTTACATTCTTCCTCATATTTCTGGATTATAAGCTCTAATTGCCCGGCCCGGTTTCTTCGTGCGAAATACCATACCACTGCAATGAGAAATATAATGATACCGATAATGAAAACAAAGAGAAGCAAACCCAACAATCCAAGAATCGCAGGACCCCATGCAGAATTGCAGCCGGAATTGCGGTAACATTAATGTTTTACGTGCGCGTTCTAGAAATTCTTTTGATATCCGAGGACATTTGTTCGCGTCCAGCTCGATCCGCAAGTAATTTTCGCTCCCCACCCACTGATCGTACCACCACCTACGCCTTCCAAAAGGAGGACGCAGCGCTATGAATGTACCGTCACCTGTCACTAAAAAGGTGTTACCGCTGCGATAATCTCGTCCGGTATCCAGGCCGTTTTATCGACGAACAAAAGGCTTATCCGGCTATACCCGCGTACCGTGCCTTCGGTGCCCGGGAGACTGATTATACGCAATCCGTTAGCTAAGGTGCACTGGCTCTTGCCATTCTCTCATAATTTGATCTCCCCTTTTACCCGAAGGAGACACGAAGCGCATTTCTTTAACGTCTCTGTACTCTGTCTCATTGAGGCAGAGACGATCATGGTTATCGACCAGGAAATGAAAAGTGTCTGCCATACTGCAGGCAGGCTTACGAATGTGGTTTTATAGCAGTATCGCTCCAGGAACCCGTCAGTTTGCCCGAAAGCGCGAGTTTTCCGCAGAGCTGCGCAGTTTTTAAGGGAATGGGACGCGCAAATGTCCCGGAAAGTGGCGTTCCGGGAAGCGGCATGAAGTGGTGGGCATGCACCATGCCATGTCCTGTCACCCATTTAATCAGCCTGACTGTCGCGAGCTGATCCTCATCGGTCTCGAAAGGAAATCCGAGGATAACGTCCACGACCGGGGTCAGGCCATGGTCGCAACAGAGCTCCACCGCCCTGACAACATCTTCCACCGTATGTCCCCTTTTGAGGTGTTGAAGCACTGCATTGCTTCCAGACTGGGCACCGAAATGGAGCCGTGAATTGGCGCAGAACTGCGTGACCAGCTCAATTGATGTGTCGCATACAAACTCCGGGCGAACCTCTGATGGAAATGTGCCAAAAAAGATCTGATATCTGAGGTGGTGAAAAAGGCGTTTGATCTTATCAAACCTGGGGTGGACCCCATCCGAACCGTACGCAAACGCATTGGGGCTGACGAACCGTGCGTGCTCATACCTGTTTGCGTACTGTGCGACTGCATCAATAGAACGGTGCCGCATGCAATGCCCGAACATCTGTGGGGTCTGGCAGTACCCGCAGGAAAACGGGCATCCCCGGGAGATCTCGACATATCCCTTCATCTCCGAGAATGCCGGGTAGGCATCGAGCCTGACATCCGTATCAGCCGGTTCGTAGTGGTCTTTTGTTGCTACACCAGGAATTGCTGTACTGGTTCCCTGCTCAATCGCAGCAAGAAGTCGCGGGAGCGTGTACTCACCTTCTCCCACGACAACATAATCGGCATATCTGATAACATCCTGATACATCGCGGTTGCGTGGGAACCTCCAATTATCGTCACGCAGTCGGCATTTGTTATCTCATCCCGCAACCCTGGTTCATTGATTGGTTCATTGATGGTGTTGAGGGAATAACAGGTGACCTCGCCCGCAGGTTCTTTCACAGGATACAGGATGAATCCGGACTGTTCACAGGCGGCATAGAGCGCTACATAAGAGTTGCGTGCGGAATGGATCAGCCGCCAGTTGACCTTCATGAAATCAGCCTGTAGGACTGTTTTAAAGAAAAAAGTATAATAATCAAAAAAGCCTTTATCCGCGGGTGCGGTACTCCCGCAGGACATCGATGATCTTGTAGGTCTGCCCGTTGTTCATGGCAACCCATACCTCAATACGGTCTGGCTGCCCCCGACTTCCTCCTTCACCCCGTGTCCCCTCAAGAACTACCTCATCTCCTTTGTTCTTTCCTAGTGTGGTACTATATACTGATCCATCAAAACGAGTGAGTTTCACATCGATTCTTTGGACATTGATCTGTCCTTTCCCACCATCAAAGGTAACTAAGATATTACCCGTGTATTCTTTCTCGCCGACCGTGACACTGACTGCACTGTTGGCAGGCATAGTGTCAGTCGGGGATGGGACAAGACTGCCGCCAGTGGGACTTGTCGTGGTACTTGTGCCTGAAGTCGGGGTTGGAGTAACAGGAGGATTCTGCGTGCCCATGCACCCGGCAATGGCGATGGCGGCACAGATGATGATGATAAGAGAGATTCTCGACTGCATATCAGAAGATGTGAGCCGGAGTCATATCAGGGTTGTGCCCGGTGCAGGAACTGTACAATCAAAGATCCGCCAGATCACCATTGTATTCCAGCTCCCCGCGGTCACCGTCAACAGTGACACGGGTGCCGTTTTTTAACCGGTGAAGCGGGACATCGATCCTGTCGATCATCGGGATCCTGCCCATGATCGCTCCTGTCGCAATGATCGGTTCAGCCTCGGAATTGATAATCGCTGCAGGAGCGTGCCCGGTACGGCTGAGTGCGTAGAGCACGTACGAACCCACGGTCGACCCTTTGCCATAGGGGAAAGCAAACACCTTTCCCCCAATAGCCTGCCCAAAGAGCGGGTGCCCCTTCTCGATGATAATACCGGTGTCAGGGGCAACACCGGCAAGAAACGAGATCGGGGCCGGGCTCACTACAAGATCCCCCGTTCCCACCCCGCGGGCAATCCCCCGTCCTCTGATTATCAAAATCACACCTAATTTATGTTTGAAGATAAAGATATAAGATTGATATGGAAGAGAGCACCACGACAAACGCCATAAATGCCGATGAACTCAAGTTCAGGATCCAGCTTAATGAACTGGAGGCATCCGTGCTCCAGCTCAAGCTCCAGGTTGAGGAGCTCCAGAAAGAAAATAGCCAGCTCCGGCGCGAGAATAACCAGCTTAAACGGATGCCGCTCTTTGTGGCGGTGGTCGTTGATGTCCTGGAAAATGGAGAGGTGTACCTCCGCCAGCAGGGCAACAACCAAGAATACCTCACCCACGCAAGCGAGGACTTGCTTCCATTGCTGAAACCCGGTGCAAAAGTGGCGGTCAACAATGCGCTCTCCATAGTAAAACTGATCGGCAACGTCTATGATGCACGGGTGCGGGTAATGGAGCTTGAGTATTCACCAGAGATCTCGTATGCCGACATCGGCGGTATGGAGGACGAGATCAAAGAAGTGCGCGAAGCGGTGGAATACCCCCTCACCAAACCCGAGATCTTCCGGAGGATTGGTGTCGAACCCCCGAAGGGTATTCTGCTGTACGGGTCGCCGGGGACAGGCAAGACCCTGCTTGCAAAGGCAGTCGCTCATGAGGCCAGAGCGACATTTATAAGGATGTCGGGGAGCGAACTGGTGCACAAATTCATAGGCGAGGGTGCCGGACTTGTCCGGGAACTCTTCATGCTGGCACGGGAGCGGGCGCCGGCGATCGTGTTCATCGATGAGATTGACGCGGTAGGAAGCACGCGGACCAATGACGGGACATCGGGCAGCGCTGAAGTGCAGCGCACCCTCATGCAGCTGCTTGCGGAAATGGACGGTTTTGACACCCGTGGCGATGTCCGCATCATGGCGGCGACCAACCGTGTCGATATGCTCGATCCTGCGCTGCTGCGTCCCGGAAGGTTTGACCGGATCATCGAGATCCCGCTCCCCGATGACAAGGGCAGGCTTGAGATCCTGAAAATTCATTCCGGAAAGATGCAGCTTTTTGGCGTAGATCTCAATGAAATCGTCGAAATGACAGAGAACACGACGGGTGCAGAACTCCAGGCGATCTGCCGCGAAGCCGGCATGATGGCGGTCAGGCGTGACGCGATGGCAATTGAACGCAACGACTTTATCGAAGCCGTACGCAAGGTAAAAAGCGAGATGGTAACAGACAACCGCATGTATATCTGACCAAAATAGTCGCGTACGGTAATTCTTTTTCCACACGATCCATGAATATCCTCTTGATCCAGCGGGACGGAGTCAACCTCCATCACACCCTCTTTGCATCTGAGACAAGCCGGATCGCACTGCGGTTTTACCATCCGAAAAAGAAGCCCTGCGGCGTGTATATTTCCGTTGCATCGCTGGGAAGCGCTCTCTCCCTCGTATCGGAGCTGCGCTGGTATATCAGGCGGTATATCCGTGAAGTGCTTTTCGAAGTAAAAAAAGGGGTGTACTGCACACACACCCTCGCTTCAGATGTCTATTACGAGCGGACGGTAGCGCTGGGTAGTGAGTGGGCATATCGCCGGCTCTATGGGTTCCGGCACGGGCAGCTGATCAGTGCAGTGGTAATGGCTCCGGGATCTTCGGTTGAGGAGTACCATCAGGATATTATCGGGGTAGATGCCACAATCGAGGTTTGGTGCACGGAAGAAGAGGTTGAAGAGACCGGTATTTTTGAACCGGAACTGATCGACACCGACGGGCTGTCAGACAGCCCGCCTGAATAAAAAAATTATGCAAACATTGCGCCTTCAACATCGACAAGCCGGTGGCGGTTGAAGTCGTTGACAACCTTTTCGATCGCAAAGAGGAAATCCTGGTGATTGATAGAAGCGCGCTCCTTTCGGATTGCGAACATGCCCGCCTCCATACAGATTGCTTTGAGATCGGCACCGTTCTTTCCATCGGTAAGGGCTGCGATCTCGTCAAGGTTCACACTCTCGTCCATGGTAAGGGCTCGGGTATGAACCTTCAAAATCGAGAGCCTGCCCTTGACATCGGGGAGCGGGATCTCGATGATCCGGTCGAACCGCCCCGGACGGAGCAGCGCCCGGTCGAGGATATCAATCCGGTTCGTAGCACCGATGATCTTGACATCCCCCCGGTTCTCGAAACCGTCCATGCCGGCAAGCAGCTGCATGAGGGTGCGCTGCACCTCGCGATCCCCGCTGGTGTTTGCCTCAGTACGGGAAGCACCGACAGCATCAATCTCATCGATAAAAATGATTGTCGGGGCTTTCTTTTTTGCCAGATCGAAGAGCTCACGGACGAGCCGTGCCCCCTCGCCGATATATTTCTGGACCAGTTCTGACCCGACCACCCGCATAAAGTGGGCATTGGTCTCGTGCGCCACCGCCTTAGCAAGCAGGGTCTTGCCGGTTCCGGGAGGACCGTGCAGCAGCACCCCTTTCGGTGGTTCGATACCGATGCGTAAAAAGAGATCGGGACGTTTGAGCGGGAGCTCGACTGCCTCCTTGAGCTCGGTGATCTGCGCTTCCAGCCCGCCAATATCCGCATAATTTTCCTGCGGGGAATCGACTACTTCCATACCATATACCTGTGCATCGAAGCTTGTTGGCAGGAGCTCGACAATCGCAAGCGACTGCTGGTTGAGCGTGCACCGTACCCCGGCCTTTAACTCCTCGGTGTTGATACTCTGCGAGCTCCGCACGAGGAACCGCGGGCCGGCACTGCTTCGCACGATCACGCGGTTTTCATCAATCACGTCAGTGATAGTACCGATGATCAGCGGGGGGCTCCTGAGCTGCTCACTCTCGCTCTTGAGCTTCCTCACTTCACGCTCAAACCGTATCTTCTGGGTCTCGATGTAGCGCTTGTCCGTCTCGGTCTGTCGCAGCTGTTCACGCAGTTCAATATTGCGGGCCTCAATATCGAGGATTCGCTTGCTGAGCTGCTCTTCGAGGTCGTGCTTTTCGTTCTCGATCTGCACCAGCTGGTCACGGAGTTGTTCAGACAGCGAACGATACAGACGGTACAGGTCCTCCGGGTTCTGGGGGTCCTGCGCCTGATGGAGGATATCTCCCATTGAAGTACCAATTATATATTTAGGGAAAAGTGAATATAAAGTGTTTGTGACGAATACGCAGTGCGAAATGTGCGGGGAAACGATCCGCGGCTTTCCGAAACTGGTCAGGGTTGAGGGAGCGGAGCTGCAGGTCTGCAACAGGTGCGAAAAGTACGGCACCGAGGTTCAGCAGCCGAAACGGACCGATATCCGCCGTCCTGTTGCGGCACCAGGGGCACCTGTCAGACCTGCCGCACCCCAAATCCGCAGAAAAAGGGATCTCTTTGATTATATGGAGGGGGAGATTGTAGAGGATTATAGTGAGCGGATCCGTCATGCACGAATGGAGAAAGGGCTCTCCCAGAAGGATCTTGCGATGCAGATGAAAGAACGCGAACTCCTCATTAAAAAGATCGAGAAAGGTGAGTTAATTCCCGAAGAGGGTGTGCGGAAAAAACTGGAAAAGGCGCTTGGCATCAGGCTCATTGATACCATAGATACTGAGACAGAAAAGAAAGTGCCCAGCAAACTCGCCCCGACACTTGGCGACGTGACGATCATCAAAAAAAAGAAGAAATAATTTCCGGCCTCTTTTTTATTTTTCACGCGGGATCGATCTCGCCTTCTTCCGCCTTGTGGATCAGGATTGTATATTCCATGGCGCATCTCTAAAAGTAGTTTTCAAATTCCGGGTGGGATTTTCTGAAAATTGTGAAACGATCAATATACATCGTCGTGGTGTGCATAATCGATAAGAATAATCTGCTGCTTTTTCTTTTCGATTTTATACATGAGCACGTAATGCCCGATGTGAAGGCGCCGGCTGCCCTTCAGCCTGTTCCTGAGGGGCTTGCCAATCTCCGGGTTTTCAGCCAGTTCCAGTAATTTCTTCGCTACCTGTTCAAACCGCGCAGGATCCTTCTTCGCCATCTTCCTGAACGCAGCCTCGACATCCGGGCCGGGAACTACCGAGAAGGTCATTGTGCGAGTGACTGGATGAAATCGTCCATCGACCGGTAGGTCTTGGCCTTACCCCTTGAAATCTCAGACTGGGCTTTCTTTACTTTCCGGATATATTCGGGCCTGATTGCTGATTCAGGGGGATACACCGTTTCATCGATCTTCTCCTCGATCCGTTCAAGCCGTGTAACGATATCGGTCAAAAGAGTCTCAATTTTCTGGTTACCTGCTCCCCCGAAATAGGATTCACGGACGCCGGAGGGTGACCCGGATTCAAGGTCACGTTTGTGTGTTCTATATGTTAATCCGGATCCCTTTTTGCCCTTTAACCGGGGGTCGACTCCTGATGGCATAATAACAGAACAATCTCTGTCTCAGGCTCTTCAATAGTCTTTTGCCGTCATCTGATTACATTCCTGCATGAAGTGAAATCTTCTCCAGCCCGCTCTTGCGGCTTTTGTGAAAGGCAAACCCCCTCAGTCGCTTGTGAAAAAATGGATGGGGTGGGGCGTCACGAATTTTTTTTTGCATGGCATAAAATTTTTCATCGTGAAAATTTTCCGGCATAAAAAAATCCATCCACAAAAAATCCCACCCAAAGGGTTTCATCGACAGGAGTGGCCTGCACCGTCGTTTCCTGTGTAGACCATATGACGGCCTGAGAGCGAGGCATCCTTCCGGGTGGGTGCGGTCTTCAGTTCTCCGACGGTGACATGGATCCAGAGACGGCCCTGCAGCATGGTCCGGGCCCGGATTATAGGACTAATTCGTGAAAAAGCGGGACTAATTCGCATAAATCCACCAGTTCACTGACGTGAAAAAAAAGGACAAAATAGGCCCAATTGGGCGGCGGATCTTTTCTAAAACGTGCTGGGATACGTTGCAGCTACTCAGAACGCTGATATTGCCCAAAGATCACACCTTTTCACCGTCTGACACCGACGAGGATTTTGGGTATAGGTCAGGCGAGTGTCTGACAACCCGTGCGGGGAACTCTCGGAAAGCCTGGGAGACAGCAGTACTTTTCCGGACTACACTCTCCGACGGTAGCAGGGATCTGGGGGCCCCCTTTCCGCATGATCCGGGCCCGGATTCCGGGCATAATTCCCGAAAAACCGGGCATAATTCGCACTTTTCCTTCATTTCTCCGACGTAAAAGTCAGGACGCAAATAGCACTAATTGGGCGGCGGATCTTTTCCAAAACAGACTGGGGTATGCCGGAACACGGAAAAACCCCCGTTTTTCCTAGAAGTTCGGGATCCACCCGGACCCTCACTTTCGCAAAGAACCTCTGTTTTAACCTAAATAATCAGATTTTCCACCGTCGGATGGCCGATGAAATCCCTGACACAAAAATGCCTTCAACGGGACATTAAAATCACCCGGCTGAGAATATAAGGAAACATACGTGAAATGACGCTGATTGTAAAGGAAATCCGGGCAAAAACCATTCTTTCCAAATCAAAGATCTATCCCTACGTTGTGAACCCTTATACCGGGTGCCAGCATGCCTGCTCGTACTGCTATGCCCGGTTCATGAAACGGGTGACCGGGCATCGAGAACCCTGGGGTGAATTTGTCGATGTCAAGATCAACGCCGCGGAATTATTGCGAAAGGAAATAAAAAAGAAGAAGCGGGCGGGAGTCTGGGTGAGCGGGGTATGCGACCCGTACCAGCCCCTTGAGGCAGAATACCGGCTAACCCGGCAATGTCTTGAGATACTGGCCCGGAATGACTGGCCCGTGATAATCCAGACACGGTCCCCGCTGGTTCTCCGTGACATGGACATCATTCAGGATGCCCGGGATTTTGAGGTCGGTCTCTCTGTCACTACCGCGGATGATGCGATCAGGAAATTATTCGAACCGAACGCCCCCAAAATAGAAGACAGGATCGCGGCGCTTGACACATTGCACAGGGCCGGCATCAGGACGTATGCCATGATCGCACCGGTGCTCCCGGGTGCAGAAGGGCTTGCTGAGCTCCTGAAAGGAAAGATCGATTATGTCATCATCGACCGCATGAACTACCACTACGCCGACTGGGTCTACCGGAAATACGGACTTCTCGACAAGCTTTCAGATGATTACTATTACCGGGTGAGACAGGAACTTGCTTCGCTTTGAATGATGGATGGGTTGCCGCGGCGACGCGGCTGAGCCAGCAACCCCCCAGCTTTGCCCGTACGCGGGGGGGTGGTACCCCCTACCCCCCCTCCTGTGCGGTAAAGTGACATCGTGTCCTGTTGCCTGGATCAAAAATCTGAATATTCAATAATTTTATTGCATCTCATCCGCGATAGCGCCAGAACAGATGATTGTGGAATTGCCTGATTTATTTTGTTGCTACCAATACTTTGAACGATTCAAACCCTTTCAACGGGCGAACTTCCATGTTCTTAAATCCGGCATTCTTGCACAGTTTTGCCCATTGACTAAATCCAATGCAGTATTCACCATCGTTGAGGATATGCTTCTTTCCATTGTCATACATCCTTTCAAATGCTTGTGTGCCTCCGTCTTTCATTGCGAGTGCCAATTCCTTTGTAAGGTAATTCAAAATTCTCAATAATCGCTTGGGGTCATCCAATTTTCCCGTTGTATCCAAATCGATTTCGCCGATAACGAATCGTCCACCATCTTTCAAATAGTCATAAACATTTTTAATAACTGGTTCTTTGAATTTCACATGATGCAGTGCAACCGTCGCTGCTATTATATCAAACTGATTAGATTTGAAATCCATATCCTCCGCCGATTTTTGTGCGCAATGAATTTTCTCAGTTAGATTGCACTTTTCAATTTTTTCTTGGAATATCTTGAGCATCTGAGCTGAGCTGTCAATTGCCGTGATTGTGCAATCTGTTTTATTAAGGAATTTCAGTGACAGCAGTCCTGTCCCGCAACCAATATCAAGAACCCGGTCATCTCTTTTTATTCCCGATAACCTGACAACTAGGTCAAGCAGTTTATGGTGTCTCTTTACTTTTCCAAGAGTATTGTCGTATTCGTTCGCCCACTCTTGAAACCATTCAAGATTATCCTTAGTGACTTGTTTCATCATCTTTCCCTTTATTGTACTGATTCGTTAGAATTTCAAGTTTTTTTTTAATTGGAAACGGACACGATGTCACTTTACATCACAACAATAAGGGGGTGACCCCCCCCTTGGGAACAGAGGCATCCTTTGCAGGGATCGCGATCCCCGGTTCTCCGACGGTAGACTGGATCAGGGCAATCCTGTCTGACAGGTCCGGAGCCCGGATTGAGGGACTAATTCGCGAAAAACCGGGCATAATTCGCACTTTTCCCACATTTCTCCGACGTAAAATCGCGAACCCAAATAGCGCTAATTGGGCAAAGGATCTTTTTCAAAACAGGCTGCGGTATGCCGGAAGGGCAAAGAACCCCTGTTTTGACCTAAATAACCAGATTTTTCACCGACGGACACCGACGAGGATTTTGGGTATTAGTCGGGCAGGTGTCTGACAACAAGGGCCAGGCCACCCCCATCCCTTCGGGATTCACTGTTTTTTTCAATGGTGTCCGGAGGCTGACTGGATGGGGGTACTCCTCGCGGCGGGGGAGTCTCATTTTGATCAATATCTCAACAAATTAATGATTGACGGGAATCTATTTCTTGATAAAAAATTGTACTCAAACCTGATGCATCATTGTCATTTTTGTGGGAAAATACTACATGAAGTTCCTTTCAGATGCAGACGATGTGGGAAAATATTTTGTTCCAATCATCATTTACCGGAAAGTCATCATTGTTCCGAGTATCCAAAAGAAAAAAACGTTCCTAAGGTTTCTGCACAGAAACTTTTAAAAGAAAAATTATCTAATTTATTGCCGCGGAAAAACTGCAAGTATCGTCCTCGCTCTTTTTCGAGGAGACGGATACCCCCTTGGGTTTGGCAGATTGTTGGAGCTGCTATTTTAATCGGGGTGTATTTTTTATGGATCAATCTTGCATCCGTAGCTCCAGAACCAATCAAACCCGTAGTTAATTTTGTTGATGCATATACAGCAAAATCTGTCGATCATTCTATAGAAATTGAACCTCTGATTTTGAAATATACTAATCAAGAACGATCTTCAAGAAGATTACCGGAACTTGCAAGTGATAGTAAGTTACAGATAATCGCCAGAGACCATAGTCGGGATATGGCAGTAAATAATTTTTTTAATCACGTTAACCCGGCTGGGGAGGACCCCACAGCAAGAGCTGCTCGTTATGGATATCCGACAACGAAGAATTTTGGTTCATATTACATGGTTGGCATAGGAGAAAATATTGGAGATATGGCAGTTGGTAATGTTGAGGGGATTGGATTTGTACCTAATGATCCCGATGCAATAGCCAAGGCTATGGTTAATCAGTGGATGAACAGTCCCGGGCATCGTGCAAATATATTAAACGCCCAGTATTCCCGCTTAGGTGTCGGAGCATATCCACACGGTCAAGGATATTTGATTACTCAAGATTTTTGGTGAGACTTTATTTTTCAGTTATAAGAAAAATCTAGCAAAGATCCCTGTCTGACACTTAAATGATCGCGGGGTTGCTATCGGGCAGTCTCTAAATGGTTTGTGGCTGGACTGGGAAGTGGGAGGTTGAGGGGTGACTTAGCCCTTTACTTAGTCATATAAGTTGTAACTAAATTTTTGATATCATGAATCACGTAAGAAATCGAATACACTTGAGTGGCCAATGGATTAGGCACAATATCATTGTAAAAATTTATGTATGCGAGTCCATGACAATTATCTCTGAAATAACCGGGATAATTATACCATTTATCTTTAGAGGTTAGATTACCGTCAGTTGAATTATAATAGCCATGTTCAACTGCACACCAAGGATCATAATATTTCCATTCTCCATTAATTTCTACTTCTGCCCATTGATGTCCGAATGTTTGAACAGTACGAGATCTAATTCCTGACTTTTGCGCCATGAAGGCAAATAAATTAGATAACTCTTGACAGGCTCCCACTTTATTATATGCTATCCAATAAGGATCATCACCGTAATATTTTCCTTCAGGTGTTTGGGGGCGATATAAGTAATAACCAAATACAGGATTCGCTCTGGTTCTTGATACATTATTTTTATAACTTATATAAATTAAAGAGCCATTGAAATAATTGAAATTGTCGCTTTCCCAAAGGGGATTGTGCCAATCCCTCATTTCCCATTTAAAAATTTCATCTAATTTTGAATCACTATCATTGATTTGTTTTATCGTCTCAATTTCTGTGGAAATGATTTCTTTACCTTTTGGAAATATTTCTGTGATATATCTCTGATTAAAAAAATTGTTTGGTTCATTTATATTATCTTGAAATGAAGGATTTTTACAGATGAATAGACAATATGGAGTACCAACAAGATAATTTGGATAAATCAATCCAGATATTAATATTACAATTGCAGAAAACAGGAGAACTATAGTTATATTTCGAAGAATTTCTTTACACATTTTAAAATAGGATTCATTCCCCCATCATTTATATACCCCTCCCTCCAACACTAATAACCATGCAGGAAGAGTGCGCCAGCGCCCATGAGTGTTTTTTCGCTCGTGAATGCCTTTACCTCTGAAAGCGCGAGCCTCGTCCGTTGCATAAGCCAGCACATTTCTGAAACGCCATCCGATACGACGGTTACGTCCGCGTATCGCTATTCTGGCTTTGGCTATTATTTCTGGTATTATTAATTCCCTTTTTCATCTGCCGGTAATTCTGCGATGGAAGAGGGAGGTTGTTGTTGTTATGAGAGGAAAGGAAATTCGTCTGGAACGGATCATGAATCGGAATACGAAAAAGACGGTCATCATACCGATGGATCACGGGGTCACAAACGGCCCGATCGACGGGCTGATCGACCTGTCGCAGGCCGTCAACCTTGTCGCCGAGGGTGGGGCGAACGCCGTGATCGGGCACATGGGACTCGCGCTGTACGGGCACCGGAAAGGCGGACGGGATGTGGGGCTCATCCTGCACCTGTCCGCGAGCACGTCGCTTGGCCCCGATCCCAACAACAAGGTGCTGGTCAACTCGGTGACAAACGCCCTGAAGATGGGCGCTGATGCCGTCTCGATGCACGTCAACATCGGCGCGGATTCTGAGGCACGAATGCTCTCCGATCTCGGCGCGGTCGCCGTCGAGTGCATGGAATGGGGCATGCCGCTCCTCGCGATGATGTACCCGAGAGGCAGGAAGATCAAGAACGAGAACGATGTCGAGAACGTCAAGCTGGCGGCACGGGTTGCGGCCGAGCTGGGCGCAGATATTGTCAAGACGGTATATACCGGGGACCCGGACAGCTTCCGCGAGGTGACCCGGGGATGTCCGGTGCCGGTTGTGGTTGCCGGAGGTTCAAAGACGGATGACCGCACAACACTGGAACTGATAGAAGGGGCGATGGCGGGAGGCGCGGCAGGCATCTCCATTGGGAGGAACGCCTTCCAGCACAAAACACCCGACCGGTTCGTGAAGGCGGCGGCATGTATCGTACATCACGGCAGGAGCGTTGATGAGGCACTGGAAATTGTAAAGGTGTGAAACATGATTGGAAAAGAGATCAGGATCGAACGGATCATGAACCGGAACACGGGGCGGTCGGTGATCGTGCCCATGGACCACGGGTTCTCGATGGGACAGATTGAAGGACTGCTGGACATGACCAAGGTCATCACCGAGGTGAGCGAAGGCGGAGCGAACGCGATCGTGCTCCACAAGGGGCTCGTCAAGCGCGGGCACCGTCGGAGCGGGCGCGACATCGGGCTCATTATCCACCTCTCGGGGAGCACGTCGTTGAACCCGGACCCCGACGACAAGGTGCAGGTCTGCACCGTGGAAGAGGCGATCGCGCTCGGCGCCGACGCGGTCTCAATCCACATCAACCTCGGCTCGCCCAACGAGTCCAAGATGCTGGAGATCGGGGCAAATGTCGCAAAGGACTGCAGCCGCT
>JAPKXY010000004.1 GCA_026394605.1 Methanoregula sp. | reverse complement strand
TGCAGCGCCCGCATCACAGATCCCCTTTTCGTCGAGGTGAGATCCCATGGTGACGGCAGCAACACAGGAGTTCGCGTCGCCTGAGATGAAGTCACCCTTGACGAGTGGCCAGCCACTTGCTGGTGATTTCTTGTTTGCCATATTACCCCACCTTGATCAGCTGGAATGCAATGACTCCTGCAAGGAGTAGTCCGATGGCAAGCCCGTACCAGAACGAGTTCATGCTGCCGGCAATCTTGAGTGACATGTCCCTGTTCGGGAATGATGCGAGGAAATTGCCCTGCCCCGAAAGCATGTTCACCAGATCGTCAACAACCCCTTCGAGCACTGCTACCTTTTCGATAACGGGGGGCAATTCACCGGCAGTTGTAACAAGACCGATTAATGGGTCAGCAACAAGCCCGTATTCCGGAAGTACCTGAATGTATGCCATGTCAGTGTTCCTCCACATCGGGAATCGGTTTTGAATCGAGCCATGCCGCTGCGTCGCGCTTGCCGAGTTTCATGTACTCGGAGTACGTATATCCCCACCCGACCAGTGCCACGATCAATGAGATCAATGCCGATCCGGATGTGATCAGGGCAAAGGACATAAAGGCTGCCACGATCATGCTCAGAAATCCGCACTCGGCGGTAAGTATGAGCATGCGGTCCTGTGTCCAGCCCGGTCCCAGACATGCGTTGAACGGGTGCTGGATAGCAATGGCACCGAGCATGAATGCTGTCGCAATCAGGCTTCCACCAATGAAGGATACCTGGAAGCTGGGCATGACCTGTCCAAGGAACGTAACCGAACCTGACATAAGATTAGCAAAGGTAAAACTGCCGGTCATCAGAACGGCGAATCCCATGAGTGTGAATGCACCAACAATGGCGAGCTCCGTGAGCGATTTGACCATTGTCGGTATCTTCATGTTCAGGACATCATTTGAGAGATAGCCGATGATCAGGCCGATTATGGCTGCGAGCACGAGAGCGACGATTGGCGCTGCGATACCGAATTTGGTCGCAAGCAGCATACCCATCACACCGGATCCAAACGCGATCATACCCGCCGACGGCACACCGGTACCGATACCGTAACTGCACAGCACCTTGATGGTATGACTGCCCCAGAGGAGTGCAGCGACCACCGCAAGTCCGCCGAAGAACGAGAACATCTCGGTCTTGGTCACCACGTTCAGGTACGACAGGTAGAGACAGACAAGGCTGGCTAAAAGACCTGCCACCATGATCTTGGTGTGCGGGAT
The DNA here is from genome assembly GCA_026394605.1 of Methanoregula sp. Taxonomy (GTDB): domain Archaea; phylum Halobacteriota; class Methanomicrobia; order Methanomicrobiales; family Methanospirillaceae; genus MVRE01. Next base: position 5,586 of record JAPKXY010000004.1, on the reverse strand, counting down.
GCCCCCTGCAACAACTTCAATTTTAACTGTCATTTCTCCACCTCACATCACCACGATCAGGATCGCAACGAACCCGCAGAGCGCCGACGCGACAGCGGACGCGACAACCGCCCTGGGCCACCGCTTGAACTTCGGATCATGGGGACCTTCGATTGTTCCTGTGATGTTGTACGCAGTCAATACCGCGTTCACAAGGAACATGCCGACAGCGAATATGCCGGCTGCCGAGATTGCGATCGGCATGATCTGTGACTCGGTTGCGTTCATCATGCCCGGGAGCGTCGCCTTATACAGGTCAAGAAGCATCAGGTAGATGAGCGTACCGCCGCCTCCAGCGAGAAGACCGCCGATAACACCACCGACAAATGAGGTAAATGGTAGACCATGCCCCTCAGTTCCCTGAGACTTGAATTCGGGCTGCGTATCGCCGGTAATCGGGTCGACCTTCACCTTGCCCGATGCCGCCGGGATACCCATCCCGAACACGTAGATGAAGCTCACCATCATGCAGGTGATCGCCATCATCAGCCCGCCACCGACGGCGCCGGTGACAAATGCGACGACAAGACCTTGTTCTGCTGCCCATGCACCGCCAAAGAGTCCGGCAAGTCCTGCACCAGCAGCAAGCATCGGGACTCCGGTTGCGATACCGGGTGCCTGCCCCATCGCTGCCGGCGCACCACCGACAGGCACGAAGTGAGTGCCGAAACCGATCAGGACACCGCCGATGATCATCCCGATCAGTGCCATGAGACCGAGTCCCGGGGCGATCTTCCAGCATGCACCGATGATGACAAGCATCAGTACGAGGCCTATCGCCATTGCGGTCGGGTTCATCGCACCGCCAGCCGCTGGTTTTGCTGCGACTGCGGTCATGAGCTCGCCTCCTTAACCGGCGCGGCGTAGGGTCCGTAGGTCTTTCGAGCCCAGACCTCGATATACCGGTCGATGACCGTGAAGATGAGGATTATCAGTATACCGACAATGATCGCACCCCAGCCGGCGCTGATCCTTTCAAAGATGACCGTTCGCCAGAGTTCGAGGAATACAATCAGCCCGAAACAGACTCCTGATGCGGGACCTCCGAGCTTTGCGGTGAAGAACCCGTTGTCCAGCGAGTTGCGCTCACCAGCTTCTGCATAACGGACAATATTCCCCGATTGAGCAATCGGGACACCGGCACCGAACTTCTGGTTCTGGTACTGGCGCTCCTTCCCATAGTAGGGGTTACCGACTGCTGACCCTGCTGCACCGAGGGCAATGCCCCACAACAGACCGAGCAACGGCAGCGGGAACGGGTGTCCGAGCGCAGCGTTCATGAGATAACAGAGGGTGACGGTACAGAAGATGGCGACAAAGGCGTGTGCCATTGTCACGGTAGTCATGGACTTCAAGATGTCCACGTAGACCGGCTGCCCGAACTTCTTCAGGCTTGCTGTCCTGCCGACGTAAGCGGTGGTTGCGTACACGCCCTGGACAAAGACTGCGAGGACGCAGCCAAGGACGATCGCAAGGACCGCGTTGATCTGCATCGCCATGAAAGCCCAAGCGAGTCCGGCGCCAAGTGCGCACCAGAGCCCGTATGCCGGGGGTTCACCAGCGACTGCCTTATTGAAGATGCGGTGCAGGTACCCCATCTGCGGGGCGAGCTGTACCTGTGAGTTCGGGTCTCCCTGCGACCCGATGTTGGACTCAGTATCTTCCGCAGCACCGGCTACGGTGGCAAGAGCTCCTGTCAATGCAGTAATTCCAATGCCAAATACAATAGATTCCATTTAGCCTCCTCCCTGCGTGCTGAAGAGTGCACGAGAGTATTCAAAATGCAATGCCACACACATCGAGTTAAAACTCTTTGTGGTTAGTGTAAATTGAGTGAGATCTTAATTAAAAGGTTTCGAAACTATTTCGGCGGGATCGCAGTTAAATTTGCCCGTTTAATAAAAGCGGCAAAAATAGCGGGATTTTACGCATGTAAATTTACTTTAATGAAAGAAAAGTTGAGTTGATCTTATTTCAACCAGATCATGGCAAAAACAAGATCCTGAACTCAGGTTCTACCGTGATACGATCTTCTGCATCAGGGACATGATCTTCGGTTTTGCCCCTTTTTTAGGTTTTGACAGAATGGTCATTTCCATATCAGGGGATTCAAACATCTCCTTGTTGAGCCGGTCAGTTATTTCGTCAAATATTCTCCTGTAGGCTGTACAGTGGGGGTCGACACCGTTTATCTTACCGTCGTAAGGTGCAATGGCATTGTAGGGGCACCCGCCCCGGCAGTACCTGACATGTTTGCATCCCCCGCATGCCGTGTCCACATACTCCTTATACTGGTGCATGAGCTTCCACGCGCCAGAACGGGCAAGATCTTCCATGGTGGGGCGGTCATGCACATTTCCCATCACGTAGTCCGGCATGCCGACAAAACGGTAGCAGGGATAGATGCTCCCGTCAGGTCCCACCGCAAAGGTATTCCCCATACAATCTGCAAACGTGCAGACATTCCCCCTGCGGGTGAACACGCACCTGAACAGGTCGTTGATATTCATAATATCAATCTCATACAGGTATTCGAGGGACTTATCCAAAAGATACACCAGCAACTCCCCGTATTCCTGCGGGGAAAGTGCCCATTGTTCAGGGTTTTTGTTCCGCAGCGAGGGCAGTGCCGGATGTAATTTCATCACAAACCCGTTCTTTTTAAAAAAATTGAAAATTTCTTCCCGTGACTTCACCGACTGGGCGGTAAATGTGCAGATGAATCTCACATTCACACCGTGAGCCTTTGCAATTTCATAGCCCCGCATGGTCTTTTCGAAGTATCCGTCTCCTCTCTGCAGGTCATTGATCTCCTTTGGGCCATCGATGCTGGTACCGATGGGGACATGGTACTCGGCGAGGATTTGGGCGAGTTCCGGGGTGAGCAGCCAGAGATTGGATTGCATGGCAAACTCCGGGTTCAGGTGACGCAACCCCTCAGAGAGTAACGGCAATGCGTTCCGGTAAAAATCCGCCCCGGCAAGGAGCGGCTCCCCGCCATGGAAGGTGAAGGTGACCCGGTCATTCCGGAAATTCTTGAGCCATGCAACCACTTCGTTGATAATTTCAATATCCATGATCGGAGATCCTTTCTCAGAACTCCAGCAATACCTGCACTGGGCAGGACAGCCTAACGTGGGGATGAGCATGATGTGAAAGGCATTTTTCATTACACCTTTTTACCCCTCTTTTCCGTATAATTGTTTTCATTAAGGCCGGATCTCGCAGGAACGGTAAAGAATGCAAGGGTTTTTTAAAGGAATCTCTCTCAATAAATTGTTGATTTTTTTATTAACAAAAAAATCCAAGGGGCGGGTCGGCTCATACAGGTCGTACAGCAGGGAATTGCGTGGATACATCCGCAGGGCTGCGGCACTCTGGAGTACAAAATACATGGTACGGGAACCCGTGTTTCACAAAAAAAATTTCCAGCCGGTTACGCCGGACAAATAAGCAGTGCAGGAAAAAACAGGTATTTTTCCCATCATGAGCCACGACCCTTCCTCCCTCCCCCCCTTCATGACGCGTTACCCCCCTCGTTTGCACGCTCTTTTTCCTTCCTTCCCGTGAAACTCAAGGACGGTAGTCGCGTAGTCTTTGCAGCTATCAGACAGGGGGGGTACCCCCCACCCGCTCAGATCAGGTGACCCCCCTGACCCCCTCTATGGGGTCTTGAGTACAGGCACCTACCCCTCACCCATAAGCTATGAGGGGGTACCCCCACCCTCTCCCGTTTTTCGGTCTCTGACGAAAACTTCATCGCGGCAACCTTCTCTTCCTGTGCAAAACGGGTGGGTACCCCCACTTACATGCCCTGAGGTGCCCCCCTACCCACTGAGATCAAGCGACCCCACCCGCCCCCACCTAGGGGTCGGCCTTCCTCAGACCCCCCCCACTTATGTACAAAGGTGGGGGAAGTATCCTCTACCACCATCAGCCTCAGGGGGGTGGGTACCCCCCTCTCGTTTTTATGAGCTCTTGCCCCGGCCCCAAAAAATTTTCCGCAGGCACCGACCCCTACCCACCCCCTTGGGTACCTTAGGGGTAGCTACCCCCCCTTTACGGTTTTGTTTCTCCGACGGAGGCTTCATCACGCTGACCTCCGCTTCCCGTGCAAAAGGAGGGGGTACCCCCCTTCACCTGCCATGAGGTGCACTCCGTATCGATCAATGTGAGTTACCGTCTGTGACCCCTGCCGGGGTCTGAGGGGCAATGACTCCCACCCTCCTCTCAGGGTGCGTGGATGGGGATACCCCCATGCATGTCCGTTTCTTTGGTAGTATCCTGCCATCGTACCATATCATCGTAATCTGGGCTGGCAGGTGAAAAAATCTGCATCCATGACGTGCGAAGTTCTTTTGAATCGTTACATTCGCTGTTACACCATGATGAAGGAATTCATTCAGTATCTGTTGAGTAAAAGCCAATTCACACAATGCAGGAACCTGCAGGAATTGCAGGGGAAAAAAGGTTGAATGGATTTATCGTGCCGGGATGACCAGGGAGCGCTCTCCCGAGGGCATGAACTCGCGGATAGCACCCTTGGCGAACTCGCGGCGTATTTCTGAGAAGTCGAACGTGAGCGAGGGGTCGGCGAACGTGATCTTGAAGAGCGGGGACAGCGTCCACGCCTCCTGCTTTGCTATGTGGGCGGCGCCGGCGATTGCGGCGTATTCGCCCTGGTGACCGACGTTCATCGCATAGTTCGGGAAGTTCGGTCCGCGGAGCTCTCCGATCAGACCCTCGTCCGAGCGGTAGGAGAGTGTGTTTGCGGAACCGCACTGGTCCTGCAGGTCGTAGCCGTAGAAGCCCAGCCGGCTCCAGCCTTCCTTGTGGAGGAGCATGGACATATACCAGCCGTTCAGACCGGCGTTTGAGTTGGCGGTTGCGAGTGCAACGGTTACACCTGATGCAGCGGCGAGCACCGTTGCACGCTGGGATCCACCAAAGTGGTCCTCGAGCGTGGTCGGGAACTGCTCGTACTGCTCCATACCGTAGAGCGTGACCTCGGTTGCGATGTCGTTGCAGACGTCCTGGGTGGGTTTTACGCCTGCAATGCCTTTGTATTTCGACTTGATGTAGTCAACACCGTAGGTGGTGAAGTCATCAAGGATGTTGTCGGTGTATGCCGCGGTTGCGTACTGGGTGAACCCGACGCCGCCGGACATGTAGGAACCGAGCCAGATCTGGTCGAAGAGCATGCATCCTGCTGCAACGATCTCAAGGGATGACCGTACCGGGTCGTTGGGGTACTTGCGGTCTGACTGGACCATGTCGGCGAAGTGTCCGAACTTGATGCCACCGGGTTCGTTGGGTCCGCGGGCACGGCGGGCGGGCAGGATGCCTGCCATCTCGATCATGCCGGCGTGCTTTGCGGTGAACGCGAGGTCGGCAACTGCTGCCTCACCGGCGCACATGTGGTAGGCACCGATAAACGACATACCGATCTGCATCGCAGACCAGCGTGAGGTGGTACCGCCATCACAGGTGCGGCTGACAATCGTCGGGATGTGGATTGCCTGGTACATCGACTTGCCGACGGCTGCC
>JAPKXY010000037.1 GCA_026394605.1 Methanoregula sp. | reverse complement strand
CGCCACGAGACGGGACAGAAGGTCCGCGGGCAGCGCACCAAGTCCACCGGAAGGACCGGATCTACCGTCGGTGTGAGCAAGAAGAAAGTAGGCGGTGCGTAATCCATGGGATATCCGGGAAAGAACCATAAGTCATACCAGACCCCCAAGCGCCCGTGGGAAAAGACACGGATAGAGCAGGAGACCCGCCTTGTTATCGAATACGGATTACGCAACAAGCGCGAGGTCTGGAAGGCGCAGAGCATCCTGCGGAAATACCGCAAAGGTGCCCGTGTTCTCCTTGCCCTGATGTCCAGCAGTGCCGACAGGGCGCTGTTTGAAGCGAAGCGTTCCGAACTGATCACATCGCTGCAGCGTGCAGGGCTGCTCGGGCCGGATGCGGATATCGACGATGTCCTCTCGCTGAAGGTGCAGACGCAGCTCGAACGCCGGCTCCAGACGCTTGTGTACCGCAAGGGGCTCGCACGCTCGCCCAAACAGGCGCGCCAGCTCATCACGCACGGGCATATCGCGATCACGGGCAGACGGGTGGGCGTCCCTGGCTACCGCGTGAGCCGCAACGAGGAGACGCAGATCAGCTACTACGGCAAGTCACCGTTTGTCACCGATTCCCATGCGGAGCGGGAACGGATCACGAAAGCAGCAGGGGTGAAGTGAGATGACGACAGGGGAGAAGGAGAAATGGGGTATCGCCCACATCTTTGCCTCGTTTAATAACACGATCATCACCATCACCGACCTCTCAGGCGCTGAGACAGTGACCAAGAGCTCGGGCGGTATGGTGGTAAAGCAGGACAGGAATGAGAGCTCGCCGTACGCGGCGATGCAGATGGCGGCAAACGTTGCAGCAGCGGCAAAGGAGAAGGGTTTTGTCGGTGTTCACGTCAAGGTACGGGCCCCGGGACAGGGCAAACAGCGCAGCCCCGGGCCCGGGGCGCAGGCAGCGATCCGTGCGCTCGCCCGCGCCGGCATGCGCATAGGCAGGATTGAAGACGTCACCCCGATCCCCCACGATTCATGCCGTCCGAAGGGTGGCAGACGAGGAAGGAGAGTGTGATGGAGATCCAGTTTGCCAGTTTTGATGATGCTGTTGCGCGATTCACACTTGCCAGCGCAAGCCCGGCATTTGCCAACGCACTGCGCAGGGCAATGATCGCAGATGTGCCGACGCTTGCAATCGAGGAGGTGCGCATGTATGACAACACGAGCGCACTCTTCGATGAGATGCTTACCCACCGCCTTGGGCTTATCCCGATTAAAACCGATCTTGCGACATACTCCTCAAAAGAGAGCTGTGCGTGCGACGGTGCGGGATGCCCGAGCTGTTCGGTGACCTACACCTTAAGTGTTGAAGGTCCCAAGACGGTCCAGTCAGGCGACCTGATCCCGCAGGATCCGAAAGCAGTGCCGGTGCATGACAATATCCCGATCGTCAAACTCACCAAGGGTCAGAAGCTCGTCCTCGAAGCCCGGGCGGTGCTTAATACCGGCAAAGAGCACGCCAAATGGCAGCCGACGGTCGTCTGCGGGTACAAGAACTACCCCGTTATCGCGATCAGCGATGTCTGCGACGCATGCGGCATGTGTGTCGATGAGTGCCCCCGGGAGATCCTCATCGCGAAGGGCAAGAAAGTCGAGGTTGTCGATAGCAAGCTCCCCGACTGCTCCATGTGCAGGCTCTGCGAACTGGCGTGCGTGGCAAGCGGAATCGGGGACGAACCGGCAATCAGGATCTCCTCTGAACGCGACCGGTTTATTTTCGTGGTCGAGGGTGACGGGTCACTGCCTGTAAAGGAGATCATGCAGCGTGCACTGCAGCACATCAAAGGACAGTCAGACGAGCTGGAGAAACAGGTACGCGAAATTTCAGGGGATGGTAAGAAATGACAAGAACCGTGGCAAAGACGAACCCCCGTCAGAGCAACCTCATTTCGCTCTTGAAGAATACATCACGGGAGAATGAGGCAAAGATCTGGCGCGAGATTGCGAGCAGGCTGGAGACGTCAAGCAGAAACTACGCCGAGGTCAACCTCTCCAAGATCAACCGGTACGCCCAGAACGGCGAGACGATCATCGTCCCCGGTAAGGTACTGGGCAGCGGCGCCCTTTCACAATCCGTGAAAGTGGCGGCGCTGAACTTCTCCGCATCAGCAACGAGCAAGATCAGGGATGCAAAGGGACAGTGCATGACCATTGAGCAGCTGCTCGAGGACAACCCGAAGGGCAGCGGTGTCCGGATCCTGAGGTGAGGCAACGATGGTGACAGTAATCAACGGTGAAGGAATGCTTCTTGGCAGGCTTGCCAGTGTCGTTGCGCAGCGGGCGCTTGCGGGAGAAGAGATCGCAATCGTCAATGCAGAGAAAGCAATCATCTCCGGAAGCCGCTCGCGTGTGCTCGGGAACTACCAGCATAAGCGCAGCCGTGGTTCGACCGGCTGGGGGCCTTTTGTCCCGCGCAGACCGGACCACTTAATGAAGCGCACGATCCGGGGCATGCTCCCGTACAAGCGCCCCCGCGGTGTGGATGCGATGAAGCGCGTCAAATGTTACGTCGGGGTTCCCGTGGAGTTTGCAGGAAAAGAGATGGAAGTGCCAGTCGAGGCACATATGGACCGGTTGAACAATGCACAGTTTATTACCCTGGGTGCAGTCTGCACCTTTTTGGGGGCAAAGTTCTAACGGGTGGTCGAAATGGTCAAGATCATCAACACGAGCGGAAAACGCAAAACAGCAATCGCACGGGCGACGCTGAAGGCAGGTAAAGGTATCATAAGGATCAACTCCGTCCCGCTGGATAAATACGGAACCGAGTTTGTCCGGATGAAGATCTCAGAACCGCTCCTTCTCGTGCCCAATGCGGTGAACGGGATTGATGTCTCTATCGATGTGGCGGGGGGCGGTGTTATGGGGCAGGCGGAAGCGGTCCGCACCGCACTTGCCCGGGGCATCCTTGAATGGCATAACGATCCCCAGATGAAGGACACGTACCTGACGTACGACCGGACGCTGCTTGTCAATGATTCGCGGCAGAAGGAGACCAAAAAGCCGCACGGACGCGGTGCCCGCAAGAAGTTCCAAAAGTCTTATCGTTAGGATAAAAGAAATGATGTGAGGTCGACAATCGTGATACCCGTACGATGCTTTACCTGTGGGAAGACAATCTCCACGGCATATGAAGAGTTCAAACAGCGGCGGGGTGCTGGCGAGGATCCCAAAAAGATCCTCGATGACCTCGGTCTGACCCGCTACTGCTGCCGGCGCATGCTGCTCACACATAATGAGATCATTGATGAGCTCAACCCGTACCAGTGAAGGACGTTTCAGAGGGGTCGTGGGGTAGCCTGGACTATCCTATTGCGTTCGGGACGCAGTGACCTGAGTTCGAATCTCAGCGACCCCATTTTATACAATGAGGAGAACACATGCAAACGCAGACGTACACCCGGTATGAACGGGCGAGAATTATCGGAGCGAGAGCTCTGCAGATATCAATGGGTGCCCCGCTGCTTATCAAGACGGACAAAATTGATCCCCTCGAGATCGCTCTTGAGGAATTCGCACACCGCAAGATCCCCATTACAGTAAAGAGGAAGTGACCACGTCTATGACGATAATCGAAGCAATCGAGCTCCGGATGATCCTGGACAGCCGGGGGAATTTGACCGTCGAAGCCGATGTCCATACGACCAATGGCTTTGGCAGGGCTGCGGCCCCCGCAGGCGCGAGCACCGGATCACGGGAAGCAAAAGTCCGGGCTCCGAAGGAGGCGGTGGAGAACGCCATGGCAAACCTGCTCCCCGCGCTTATCGGTCTGGATGCATCCGATCAAGCCGGATTTGACGAACAGCTCCGCGATATCGACAATACTGTTGATTTTTCCGGCATTGGCGCAAATGTCGCCGTTGCTCTTTCACTTGCAAACGCGAAAGCTGCAGCAGCATCGGAAGGCATGGAACTCTTCCGTTACCTTGGCGGGGCGTTTGTTGATGAACTGCCGCTCCCGCTCGGCAACGTGATCGGCGGCGGGGCGCATGCTGCGAATGCAACCGAGATCCAGGAGTTCCTGGTGGTAACGGGCGATGCCGCGGATGTGCAGGAGGCGGTGTTTGCCAATGCCGCAGTTCACCGCACGGTAAAGGATCTCTTAAAGAAACACGGCACGGTGTGCGGCAAGGGTGATGAGGGTGCGTGGGCGCCGCAGATCGATGACGCACTCGCGTTCGAGATCGTTGCCGAAGCCTGCAGCAGCATCGCGGACGAGATGAATGTATCGGTTGATATGGGTATTGACGTTGCAGCGAGCCAGCTCTGGAACGACGGGTATTACCAGTACCGTGACAGGAAAAGATCGACGGAAGAGCAGATCGCGTACATCGCCGGGCTGGTCGACCAGTACGAGCTGGTGTATGTCGAGGACCCGCTGCACGAGGAGGACTTTGCCGGTTTTGCTGACCTCACCACGCAGGTGGGCGACCGCTGTCTTGTCTGCGGGGACGACCTCTTTGTCACCCAGACTGAATATATTTCACAGGGAATTGACATGGGCGCAGCAAACTGTGTGCTCATCAAACCCAACCAGGTGGGCACCCTGACCGACACGTTCGATGCAGTCAGGCTTGCCCATACCAACGGGCTGGATACGGTCATGAGCCACCGGTCCGGTGAGACCACTGACACTACCATTGCACACCTCGCAACCGCGTTTTCCTGTGTATTTTTAAAGACCGGTATTGTCGGCGGGGAACGCATTGCAAAATTAAACGAACTGATACGCATTGAGGAACAGCTATGACACAAATTACCGAGATGGAAATCGAATTAAAAGAACCTCTCATCCCTGTCGAGGACTACCTTGCGGCAGGTGTCCACATCGGCACGCAGCAGAAGAGCAAGGATATGAAGAAGTTCATCTACCGTGTCCGCGGTGATGGGCTCTATATCCTGGACATCCGCGAGACCGACTCCCGCATCAAGACCGTGGCGAAATTCTTGAACCAGTATGAGCCACCCAATATCATCGTTGTCACCTCCCGTCAGTACGGGCAATACCCTGCGAAAAAGTTCGCCGACACCATCGGCGCGATGTCTGCGACCGGACGGTTTATCCCCGGTCTGCTCACCAATCCTGTGCTCGATGGCTACATCGAGCCGGAAGTCGTCGTCGTCACCGATCCAATCGGGGACGCCCAGGTGATCCACGAAGCGGTGCAGTGCGGAATCCCTGTTGTCGCGCTCTGCGATACGAACAACATGACGAAGTTTGTGGACCTTGTCATCCCGACCAACAACAAGGGAAGAAAGGCGCTCTCGATGGTGTACTTCCTGCTCACCCGTGAGATGCTCCGGCTCCGCGGCATATCAACGGCACTCACCAATGAGGACTTCGAGACTGATATCTGAGACCGTGTGTCCCTGTTCCGTCAACCGATCTCTAGATATACCAGTTTGACCAGAGGGTTGATTCGATGAAGATTCGTACATGCGCAGTGGCAGGCATGTTCTACCCAAGGGACCCCAACCATCTGGAGCAGCTGCTCACGCGGTTTTTTTCTGGCAGCGACGTGGCGCTGGATGCAAAGGGCATCGTGGCACCCCATGCAGGGTACATCTACTCGGGCGAGGTCGCGGCACGGGCATACGCCGCAGTCCCCGCTGACTTTTCGGGAACGTTTGTGGTTATCGGACCATCCCACCGCGGGTATATGACGGCGGTTTCATCGGTGTCCTGGGAGACACCGCTCGGGGTGCTTGATACTGATGTGGCGTTTGTGGAAGCGCTTGATATCGAGACGGACGAGTTCTCGCATGCAGATGAACACTCAATCGAGGTGCAGATGCCGTTCATCAAGTTCCGGTTCCCAAGGGCACGGATTGCGCCGGTGATGATGGGCGAGCAGGGCGAAACGAGTGCAAAGCTGCTTGCCGAAAAGATCGTTTCTGCGGTGAAGGGTACGCGTCGGGACGTGCGGATCGTTGCGTCCAGCGACTTCTCCCATTATGTACCTGAAACCATTGCACGGGAGAATGATCTCTACGCAATCGAACCTCTGCAGTCACTTGATACCGAAGAGTTCTACCGCAGGATCGAAGAACGAACTGTCTCTGCCTGCGGGTACGGCCCGATCGCCGCCATGGCTGCAGCGTGCCGGACGATGGGGGCAACCGCAGGAAAACTCATCCGGTACACGACAAGCGGTGAGATCACTGGTGACCGCCGCGAGGTCGTGGGGTACGCAGCCATTGCGGTGATCTAGGTTGGCAACGTGGAGTGCGCCGGGCAAGGTATTCCTGTTCGGTGAACATGCGGTGGTGTACGGGAAGCCCGGGATCGCCATGGCGATAAAACCCCGTGTCTTTGTGACCGTGCGGAAGAGCAAACGCCCCCATTCCGTGAGCTCGCTCTACATCCAGAACTGCTTTACAGAGATGGGCGTCACCGGCAGTGTGTACATCAACTCGCAGATCCCGAGTTCATCGGGGCTGGGCTCGTCTGCGGCGGTCACGGTTGCCACGCTCTGCGCCATCAATGATGAGTTCGGGTTAAAAAAAACCCGGGAAGATATTGCTAATATGGCGTTTGATATAGAAAAGAAGGTGCAGAAGGGCAGGGCGAGCCCAACGGATACATCCGTCTCTTCCTATGGCGGCATCGTGCTTATCACCGGCTCATCGCGCCGGCGCCTGCCCCCGCAGAACCTCCACATCGTCATCGGCGACACGCTTGTCTCTCACAATACCTCCCAGATGGTGGAGCGGGTGAGCGAGCTCAAAAGCAGGCACCCCGAGATCGTGGATCACCTGCTTGATGCAATTGAGGGAGTGAGCCTGAATGCGATCCACTATTTCGACAATCCCAAGGAACTCGGATGGTACATGGATATGAACCACGCACTTCTGGACGCTCTTGGGGTCGGTCACCCAGCGCTTACCCGGCTCGTGCTTGCGGCACGTTCAGCGGGGGCGTTTGGCGCCAAGCTCACCGGCGCCGGGGGCGGGGGATGCATGGTTGCTGTCTGCCCCAAGGGGCTCAAGCAACGGGTAGCAAAGGCGATCGAGTCGTGCAATGCACGGGCGATCGTGACCAGCATCGACACTGAGGGAGCACGCAGGGAGAAGCATGTCTGACCGCGTGATGCTCAAGATTGGCGGGAGCGTGATCACTGACAAGAGCGGTGACTGCGTGATCAACCCCGGGCAGCTTGCATCCATCGCAACAGCCGTTGCCGGATGCAGGATGACCGGACTTGTCATCGTCCATGGTGCGGGTTCCTGCGGGCACCCTGAAGCGAAGCGGTACCGGCTCGACCGCGGTGGTGCCACCGCCGGGCACGCAGAAGGAATTGCAGTCACCCACCACGCGGTAGCGGGGCTCAATGCAGCGGTGGTTGCGGCGCTGCGTGACCAGGGTGTGGAGGCGGTGGGTATCCACCCTCTCCATGTCGCGTTTGCTGATGGCGGCAGGCTGGTCGCATTCGAGTACCGGCACCTCGAACAGATGCTGCTGCTGGGGCTGGTCCCTGTGATCCACGGCGACGTGGTGATGGACTGTACCCGCGGGGCATGCATCGTTTCAGGCGACCAGCTGGTGCGTTATCTTGCGCCGCTGCTCGCCATGAGCCGCGTGGGAATAGCCACCGATGTACCGGGAGTGCTGGATGGGGGAGCGGTGGTGCCGGTGATTACACCGGCATCTGTCCGCAGACTCCAGATCGGCATCTCATCCCATACCGATGTCACCGGTGGAATGAAAGGAAAGATTAACGAATTGCTCGACCTCGCCCGTGCGGGTGTCGGGTCTGAAATATTTCACGTCTCGCGCATCTCCGATTTCCTTTCGGGGCGGGACTGCGGCGGGACGAAAGTGAGCGCGAAAGGGTAAGATAATTATGCGAGACAAGAAGCGTTTTACATCGTCGCGGAAGCTCGACCACCTGCGGATCTGCGCAGAAGAGGACATCGAGCGCGGCGATGCCGGTTTTTCTGACATACGGTTCGTGCACAACGCGTTGCCGGAGTGCGATATGGCGGCGATTGACCGGCGCACGCGGTTTATGTCCCGCACGTTCTCTTCCCCGCTCTTCATCTCTGCGATGACCGGCGGGCACCCCGAAACGAAAGCGGTGAATGCCCGGCTCGCACGGGCGGCTGAGCGCTATGACATCGGCATGGGTGTCGGATCACAGCGGGCAGCCCTTGAAAACCCTGACCTTGCTGATACGTTCTCGGTGGCGCGGGACGAAGCTCCCCACGCCTTCCTTGTCGCAAACCTCGGCGCCGTACAGCTCCGCGACCACGGAACCGGGTGGGCGGAGCGTGCGATCGAGATGATCGGTGCTGACGCGATTGCAATCCACCTCAACTTCCTGCAGGAGGCGATCCAGCCGGAAGGAGACCATAATGCGGCAGGATGTCTCGATGCACTACGGTTGCTCTGCCGGGAGCACAAGGTGCCGGTCATCGTAAAAGAGACCGGTTCCGGCATCTCTGCGGAGACTGCACGGAAGTGCCTGGGTGCGGGCGTTGCCGCCATCGATGTTGGCGGTGCCGGAGGTACCTCATGGGCGGCAGTCGAGAGCGTGCGTGCCGACAAGAGCCAAAACAAAGCGGACCGGCATAAAAAGGTACTGGGCGAGGATTTTGCCGAATGGGGCATTCCCACGGTCGTGAGCCTCTGCGAGGTGCTCGCATCGGGAGGACCCGTGATAGCTTCCGGGGGCATCCGGAGCGGTCTTGACATGGCAAAAGCACTTGCGCTCGGTGCTGATTTGTGTGGCATGGCGCTTCCCCTGCTGGCCCCTGCACTCGAAAGTGACGAGGCGCTGGAGCAGACGATTGACATGATCCACCGGCAGCTGGACGTGGCGATGTTCCTTACCGGTTCGGCACGGATATCCGACCTGAAAAAGGCGCGGATGTTTGTCACCGGAAGGACACGACAGATGATTGACCGGGATAATCCGGCAATGCTGTCAGAATAAATGTTTAAAAATTTGTTTTAACCAGACACAACAACAGGACAGGAGACAGTATATGGATATAGAAATTATTGCAGTAGGCGGGTATGACGAAGTCGGGCGAAATATGACTGCGGTCCGCTGCGGCAAGGAAATTGTCATCTTTGACATGGGACTCCGCCTGGATCAGGTAATGATCCACGAGGACGCGGAGATCGAGAATATGCACTCCCTTGATCTCATCAAGATCAAGGCGATTCCTGATGATACACTGATGAACGCGGTCGAGGGGACAGTGAAGGCGATTGTCTGCTCGCACGGCCACCTTGACCATATAGGAGCGATCCCGAAACTGGCGCACCGGTATAACGCGCCGATCATCTCGACGCCCTATACGACGGAACTGATCCGACAGCAGATATCCGGAGAACAAAAATTCGGGGTCAACAACAAGCTCTTCGCGCTCAAGTCCGGGCAGCGGTACACGCTCTCCCAGACACTCGTCTTAGAGTTCGTCCGGATGCAGCACTCCATCATTGACACCGTGACGCCGGTGCTCCACACGCCGCATGGTGCGATTGTCTATGCCCTGGACTTTAAGCTGGACCGGACCCCGGTCATCGGTGAACCGCCGGACTTTGCGCGGCTCCGCCAGATTGGCAAGGAGGGAGTACTTGCACTGATCGTTGAGTGTACTAATATCGAGCGGTCGGGCAGGTGCCCCAGCGAGCGGATCGCCCGCGACCTTGTCCGGGACACCATCACCAGCTACGAGGACGACAAGAACGCAATCCTCGTCTCTACATTCTCTTCACACATCTCGCGTGTTAAAACAATTGCTGAGTGCGCCCACGAGATCGGGAGAAAACCCATCCTTCTGGGCAGGTCGATGGAGCGGTACTCGGTGACGGCCGAGCAGATGAAGCTTGTTTCGTTCCCTTCGACGACAAGCGTCTTTGGCAACCGGCGCACGATCGACCGGACGCTGCGCCGGATGATGAAGGCGAGCAAGGACCAGTTCCTGCCGATCATCACCGGGCACCAGGGCGAACCTGGCTCCATGCTGACACGGCTTGCCACCGGAGACACCCCCTACCAGCTTACCAAGGGCGATAAGGTGATCTTCTCGGCAACCGTGATCCCCAACCCGATGAACTTCGGGCAGCGCTACATGGTGGAAGCGCACCTGAGACTTGCAGGGGTCCGGATTTTCGAGGACCTGCACGTGAGCGGGCACGCGTACTGTGAGGACCACTACGAGCTCGTTCACCTGTTGAACCCGCAGCATATCATCCCCGCCCACGGGAATATGAAGTTTTCTGCGAGCTATGCGGACTTTGCGACAGAGTTGGGCTACACGCTCCACGCCGATTTGCACATGCTTCGTAACGGGCAGCGCCTCAAGTTGAATTAGAGGAAAGGGCTATGGAACTCGCACCGTACCTGGATTCAGTCGCAAAACAGATCGACAGTATGATCGACCGGTCGTTCGGGGATTCATCAAACGACCTCGACAAAGCGAGCGCCCACCTGCTCGCCGCGGGTGGCAAGCGCCTTCGTCCCGCGGTCGTGATGCTCGCTGCCGATGCGGTGAAGCACGGGAGTTCTTCAGACATCATACCGGCCGCTCTTGCCCTTGAGCTTATTCACACATTCACGCTCGTGCATGATGATATCATGGACGATGACTCGATGCGCCGGGGGGTACCTACCGTCCATGTAAAGTGGGACATGCCGACCGGCATCCTCGCAGGAGACGTCCTGTACGCCCGGGCATTTGAGTTTCTCTGCCTTGCGATTGCCAAAGAGAATGCCAAGCTGCGGGCGGTTTCCATGCTGGCCCGTGCCTGTGCTGAGGTCTGCGCGGGACAGCACCTGGACATGTTATTTGAGAAACGGGATGACGTGTCCGAAGATGAGTATCTTGAGATGGTGAGAAAGAAGACCGGGGTGCTCTATGCTGCCGCTGCCGGTATTGGTGCGATCCTTGCCGGGGGCAATGCGCACCAGACAAAAACACTCTACCTGTTCGGGCTTAACACCGGCATCGCATTCCAGATCCAGGACGATCTCATCGACCTGTTCTCTCCCAGCAACAGGAGCGGCAAGGACCGGGCTTCCGACCTGCGGAAGGGGAAGCAGACGCTGATCCGGATCAAGGCGCGGGAAAAAGGGATCGACCTGTCGCAGTACAGACGCGACCTTTCAGATACTGAAGTTGATGACGTGATCAGGCTGCTTGAGGATTCCGGCGTCATTGACGAGGTGAAGAAGGTTGCCAGTGATCTTGTTGCAGGCAGTAACCGGATGCTCGATATGCTGCCTCCCTCTCCGGAACGGGAGTTGTTAAAAAATATTGGCGAGTTCTTTGTGACACGGAGCTTCTAGATGGCAGGGCAGGACCTGCGGGATTTGCTCTACCGCTGTGCGCTCCAGAATGCAGTGAAGCACGGCGGTGTGCCGCAGAGCGGGGCGGTGATCGGCATGGTTATAGGTGCCAACCCCGAGCTTCGCACGCGGGCAAAGGAAGTGGCGGCGCTGGCCAGAGAGGTGATCGCTGATGTGGCGGCGCTCAGCCCTGAAAAGCGGCTCGCAACGCTTGAAGAGATCGCGCCGGAGATTGTCGCAGCGCTGTCAGAAAAGCACGAACACAAAAAGGTGCTCCCCGGTCTTGAAGAGGCTCAGGGCGGCGTTGTCATGCGTTTTGCGCCCAACCCCTCAGGACCTCTCCATATCGGGCATGCCCGTGCGGCCGTGCTCAATGACGCATACGTTCGGCAGTACGGCGGCAGGTACATCCTGCGCATCGAAGACACCGATCCCAAGCGCGTTGACCCTGATGCATACGAGACGGTCAAAGAGGATATCCGCTGGCTCGGGCTGGGCATTACTGAGACAGTCACGCAGAGTGACCGGCTGCCCCTCTACTATGACCTTTGCCGGCAGCTAATCGAGAGAGGCGGGGCGTATGTCTGCACCTGCGAGAACGAGCACTTCAAGGAACTTAAAATGGCAAAGGCTGCCTGCCCGTGCCGTGACCAGCCGGTCGAACTGAACCTTGAATTATGGGCACAGATGCTCGACCATGATTTCAGGGAAGGAGAGGCTACCGTCAGGGTGAAGACCGATCTCAACCATCCCGACCCGGCGATGCGTGACTTTCCCGCCTTCAGGATCCTCGATTCACCGCCTCACCCGAACGTAGAGGCGCATGTCTACCCGCTCATGAACTTCTCGGTTGTGGCAGACGACCACCTGCTCGGCGTGACGCACGTGATCCGGGGCAAGGACCATATTGCAAACACCCGGCGGCAGCGCTACATTTATGATCATTTTGGCTGGAAAGTACCATTTTACCGGCATTACGGCAGGATGGGGATCGAGGGCGTTGTGCTGTCCACATCGCAGATGCGGATCGGGATTAATGAGGGGACGTACACCGGCTGGGACGATATCCGGCTCGGCACCCTGCGGGCGCTCGCCCGCCGCGGCATACTGCCGGATGCAGTGAAAAACGCGGTGCTTGCAATCGGGATCGGCGAGACGGACATCTCGTTCTCGTGGGACAACCTGTACTCCGAGAACCGTAAGCTGGTCGACCCTGTGGCAAACCGGTACTTCTTTGTCCCCGTTCCTGTTGAACTTCACATCAGCGGAGCCGGACCCCGCACCGCACATGCACTGCTCCACCCTGCTGACCCGGCACGGGACACGCGGACCCTTTCATTCACCGGCCCGGTCGTACTCCCGAAGGCAGAGATTGTGCAAGGCACTCCGATGATCCGGTTAAAAGACCTCTTCAATGTGAAGGTTACGTGGAACCAGGACATCCCGAATCTCGAGTATGCGGGTGATGCACTTG
>JAPKXY010000027.1 GCA_026394605.1 Methanoregula sp. | reverse complement strand
GGATCTCCCGCAATGGTGCAGGCGTGACGGTGTATACGGCTGGCGATCTGAGGATGGAGAAGATCGGAGTCTTTGAGGTCAAGCAGCATCTGGTTGCATTCTGCTGTTACCTGCTTTGTGAGACCAGGAGGCACACCTGCGAGCGAACATTCAAGCTGCACCCGGGATAGAAGGCAGTGCATACAGGCATCGGTGAGTTTCATGGTATCCCGCAAAAAAAATGATGGGGCCACTGCGATTTGAACGCAGGTCAGAAGACCCCCAGTCTCCTAGGATGGCCAGGCTACCCTATGGCCCCGCTTTCATACTATTCGTTCATAAGGCATATTTATCTTATCGTTGCACAAGGAGGAATTGGTGCGTTTTTTACGAGGATTTCTGCCATTCATCCCCGTAATTGTAATATTTGAACTCTTCCACCCGCTGGATAAGGTTTTCCAATTCATTATCGCTGATCTTGATCTTGCCTTCGATGGTGTCCAGTTCCCGTATCAGTTGTTTGATTCTTACATACATCAGGTACATGATGAACTGCTGGAAAAAAATCGCAAGCCCGAAGATCACCAGTAAATACGCTTCATATGCCATGGTCTCACCAGCAACCGCCCGAACCTGAACTCTTCACTATGTCTGCACGACGCTATCGCGATGCCCCGGCCACCGCTCTAACCCGTTACAATCTCTTGGTTGAATTATATATAATGCTATTCAATTCGTTCCCTCAAATGATATGAACGAGAACTGCCTTGTTAAAAAAAGGGATTTTTAAGTATTCTTCTAAAAAAAAATTCACAGAATAATATGGGCCTACAAGAACGATAAAGGTCACCGGATCAGGACTACCCTCATTTGTGATAACTTTACCAACAACCCGAAAATCACGGCACAAATAAAAAAGATATGTATATAAGGAACCCATAGGTATTATGAATTACCCAAGGTTGGTTTATTGGGTGCGGATACCATGTTAAAGGACAAAATTTCCGGTTTTATCGATAAAATCCGATCGGTCGATGGTGTGGCTGCATGTGCTGTCGTATCCCGGGACGGCATTGTCGCGGGAAAATCCTTTGAACGTGAACTGAATGAACCGTGGTTTGGCGCACTCACGGCAACCATCCTTGCGTCTGCGGAATCTGCGGCAAATATCATCAGGATGCATTCCATGGACTCGGTGACGATTCGCGGTTTCGACTCTTCCATCATGGTGATGGGTGCCGGCGACAATTTTCTCGTTGCTGCGATTCTTGACAACCGGGCAGATCAGGGAAAAGCCCATGACCAGATTCTATCAATTGCTCAAAAGATAGGGGAAGTGATGTGATGTATACGATTATGGTTGTCGATGACAGCCCGTTCATTGTCGATGTTTTTGTCACCATGCTTGAGCGTGGCGGGTATCGCACGGTTGCCGCATACGGTGGGGAAGAGTGCCTTGAAATTCTTAAGACTGTCACGCCCGATCTCATTCTTTTAGATATCATGATGGAGCCGATGGATGGCTGGGAGACGCTGGAACGCATCAAGGAGAACCTGTCAACAAAGGAGATTCCGGTGCTTATGCTCACAGCAAAACAGCTCACCCCTGTCGAAGCGCAGGAGTACGGGATCTATATTGAGGACTACGTGTTAAAGCCCATCACCCACCGGGAGCTGTATGACGCAATCGAGCACGTGCTCAACCGGCGGCAGGCGATCAAATCTGATGTTGACATCGCCCGCCAGTCTGGATTTGACGCACAGGTGATCAGCGAATATGCACGGCTTAGTAAAAGCATCGATGTCAACAAACGGTTATTGAAGATCCTCGAAACGACATACAATATCAATGATGTAAAGATGCGAGTTTCTGAGGATATCTCCCGTGCGATCAAGAGCATGGAAACCAATATCAAGTTCCAAGAGGGACGGCTCCAGCAGATCAAGGATGAGCTCTCGGGTACCCTCTCCAAGGATGCAACAGGTTGAAATTGTCGCAGCGGCAGATAATAAGAGGACACCGTTTAGTGGAACTTCATGCGGCGGTTACATGGTGTGGAAATGTGTACGTGTTCTGCCCGTGCACTCCAGCACCCCTCTCTCACCTGAGGTGAACGCATATGAATAATACCATCATGATCGTGGATGACAGCCCTTATATTGTCGACGGGCTCGTGGCGCTGCTCAAACGCAAGGGTTACCAGCCAATTGCCGCCCACGGTGGAGATGAGTGCCTTTGCCTTCTTGGGACAACAAAGCCCGATCTCATCCTTTTAGATATCATGATGGAACCGATGGATGGCTGGGAGACGCTCGAGAATATCAAAAAGAACACCGTCACAAAGGAGATCCCGGTGCTCATGTTCTCCGCAAAAAAGATCACGCCTTCTGAGGCGCAGGAGCACAGCATGAGCATAGATGACTTTGTCTCAAAACCCGTGAACCCCGCGCAGCTCCTCGAATCAATCGAGCAGATCTTTGAACGGCGTAAAGATGTGGCAATGGAGGTGCTCCTAGCCAAGGACGCGGGATTAGACCCAAAGATTCTCGAGGAATACTCATCGCTGCGGAAAACCATCGATGTCGATAGAAACCTGGTTAATGTCCTTCGGGCATCAAGCGGCATGGTAATTAAGGGCAAAGAGGTGAATGAGACCGATCGCGCTGACATCGCAAAACTCGAAGAGAAAATTGCATCGAGTGAGGCGCGGTTGAAAGAGATCAACGACTTGTTCACCAGTAATCTCTAAAAAAGTCAATACTCAGAGTTAAATCACTTCTATTATTGTAAGAACTTTTATATACTTTTCTTGCATTGTAATAATGCTGTACGTCTTACCTTGGGGGCTCGTAGCTCAGTCCGGTAGAGCGCCTGGCTTTTAACCAGGTGGTCGGGGGTTCAAATCCCTCCGGGCCCGTTGCCACGAATAAAAATCGTGGGTTTTTCCGGTGATGTATTTGAGAGGATTTGTAATCGCTACGGAGGTTTTTATTTGAGCACCAAACTTGATGTGTTGAAGCACGCGATGGTGCCAGACCATACTATAATGAGCGAGGAAGATGTCAGAACGCTGCTCTCCCAATACAACATTACGACTGAACAATTACCAAAAATTTTCCATGACGATCCTGCAGTAAAGGCGATTGACGCAAAGGTCGACAATGTAATCCGCATCGTAAGAATCAGCCATACAGCGGGCAGGGCTGAATCGTACCGTCTTGTGATCAGAAGACCAAAGAAGTAATTCAGAGTTGATCAATCTGATAGATAGAAGTGTATTATCTCGGGCATATTTTTCACGGGAGCACGTGGCGCGGCACCAGCTTGACTCCTTCAACCATTTCTTAACCCACAATCTTCAGAAGGTCGTGGACGAACAGCGGGTCATCGAGACCGATATCGAGAACCGCGGAAAGAACAACGAGCCGGTCTGGGTGGAACTGGCAACAATCGTGGTGAAAAAGCCCCTCGTGCGGGAGGCGGACGGATCGCAGGGTGAATTGTACCCCAGTGAAGCCCGGCTCAGGAACCTCACCTACGCGGCGCCGATACATCTCGGTCTCACGCTTGTACAAGGTGACGACCGGCAGGAACCGGTGATAACCACGATCGGACAGCTGCCCATCATGGTGGGGTCGGCCTCCTGTAATCTGTTCGGTATGAATGGTGCTGAGCGGGTTGCCCATGGCGAGGATGCCTTTGATGCTGGCGGTTATTTTATCGTGAACGGTACCGAGCGGGTGCTCATGACACTTGAAGATCTTGCCTCCAATAAGATCATGACCGAATTTACCGAGCGCTATAACGAGCGCATCTATGTTGCAAAGGTCTTCTCCCAGTTCCGGGGGTACCGTGCCCTTGTCGTGGTCGAACGAAACAAGAAGAATCTTTTAGAAGTCTCGTTCCCCTCGGTGGCAGGGCACCTGAAGTTTGTCGATCTCATGCGGGCACTGGGCCTGACCAATGATCAGGAAGTCGTGAACGCGGTCTCCACCGATGAGGAAATCCTTACCTTCATGATGCAGAACCTCGAAGAGAGCGAGTGCGATTCGGTGGACTGTGGCATCATGTACGTAGGGAAGAAACTGGCACCGAACCAGACCAAGGACTACCAGCGTAAGCGTGCTGAGTTCGTGCTGGACAACTACCTGCTGCCCCACCTTAATTTCCAGCACGGGACCCTCAAGGAAGGCGATGAGGGATACCTGGAATCAATCCATAGCGAACGCCTCGCCAAGGCGCACTTTCTGGGTCGCATGGCGGAAGCCTGTTTTGACCTCGTGCTCGATAAACGCCGGATCGATGATAAGGATCACTACTCCAACAAGCGTTTAAAACTCGCCGGTGATCTGATGGAGGATCTGTTCCGCATCTCGCTCAATCGTTTAACAAGGGATATCAAGTACCAGCTCGAGCGGGCGAGCATGCGCCACCGTGACCTGTCGATTGCAACTGCGGTGCGTGCTGATGTGCTGACTGAACGGCTGCTCCACCCGCTTGCAACCGGCAACTGGGTAGGTGGGAGGACCGGCGTCTCGCAGCTGCTGGATCGCATCGATCACATGAGTGTGCTCTCTCACCTGCGCCGGGTCATCTCCCCGCTCTCGCGCTCACAACCCCACTTCGAAGCGCGCGATCTGCACCCGACCCAATGGGGCAGGATCTGTCCCAGCGAGACCCCTGAAGGTCCAAACTGTGGTCTTGTGAAGAACTTTGCACAGATGGTGGAGATCAGCAAAGGCGTTGACAACGAGGTAGAAGTAATGAAGATTCTGCATTCACTCGGTGTCGAGAAGATCGGGGGTGAGGTCCGTTGAAGAAGTCACGCGTGTTTGTTGACGGGGCACTGATTGGCCTCGCCTCTGACGGGAAGTCATTGGTAGACAATATCCGTGCCATGCGCCGGCAGAATGCCATCCCTGCCGAAATGAACGTCTCGTACAAGGAGTATAACGGCGATGTCGTAATCCTGACTGACCGCGGCAGGGCGCGGCGCCCGCTCATTGTGCTGCGGGAGGGAAAACCGCTGATCAGCGATGACGAGCTTGACAAACTTGCACGCCATGAAATTGATTTCGACCATTTCGTCAGGCACGGCATGATTGAGTTTGTCGATGCGGAAGAGGAGGAAGACCTCTTCATCGCGATGAACCCGGAGGACGCGACGCCCGAGCACACGCACCTGGAGATCGACCCCTCGCTTATCCTGGGAATCGGTGCTGCGCACGTCCCGTTCCCCGAGCACAATGCAAGTCCGCGTGTTACGATGGGTGCCGGCATGGTCAAGCAGGCGCTTGGCTTTGGCGCCGCGAATATGAAGCTGCGCCCTGACACCCGCGGGCACCTGCTCCACTACGTGCAGAAACCGCTCACCCACACCCAGACTTCAGAGCTGATCGGCTCAGACGACCGGCCTGCGGGGCAGAATTTTGTCGTGGCGATTTTGAGCTATGAAGGTTACAACATCGAGGATGCCCTTATTTTCAATAAAGCGTCTATTGACCGGGGACTGGGGCGTTCACACTTTTTCAGGACATACGAAGGCGAGGAGCGGAGGTATCCCGGTGGTCAGGTGGATCGGATCCAGATCCCCGATGAGGACGTGAGCGGCGCCCACGGTGCGGAAGCGTACAAGAACCTTGACGAGGACGGCGTGATCAACCCTGAAACGGTTGTCATGGAAAAAGATGTGCTGATCGGCAAGACCTCACCCCCAAGGTTCCTCGAGGAACCGACAAGCGACCTGATCACGGTTGAGAAACGCCGTGACACATCCGTGACAATGCGCAGCAACGAGCATGGCATCGTGGACACCGTCATCATCACGGAAGGCGAGAACAGCTCGCGCCTTGTCAAGGTCAAGACCCGCGACCTGCGCATTCCCGAAGTAGGAGATAAGTTCGCCTCCCGCCACGGGCAGAAAGGGGTCGTCGGACTGATTACCCAGCAGGAAGACATGCCATTCACTGAAAGCGGCATAACGCCAGACCTTGTCATCAACCCCCATGCAATCCCGAGCCGGATGACAATCGGGCACATGCTCGAGATGATCGGCGGCAAAGTAGGTGCGCTCGAAGGCAGGCGCATCAACGGCACTGCATTCGGTGGAGAGTCGGAGAGCACGATCCGGCAGTCGCTGAAAAAGCTCGGGTTTTCCCATACCGGACGGGAGGTCATGTATGATGGCATCACCGGCAAACCCTTCAAGGCAGATGTCTATATCGGTGTGATCTATTACCAGAAGCTCTACCACATGGTTTCGTCCAAGATGCACGCCCGTTCCCGTGGCCCGGTGCAGGTGCTCACGCGCCAGCCGACGGAAGGTCGCGCCCGGGAAGGCGGCTTGCGGTTCGGTGAGATGGAGCGCGACGTGATGATCGGGCATGGCGCGGCAATGGCGTTAAAAGAGCGCCTGCTTGATGAGTCTGACAAGGTGCAGGAGTACGTCTGCGCCCACTGCGGCATGGTCGCGATGCTTGACCGGAAACGCAACATGACCCGCTGCCTGGCATGCGGGAACGAGACGGACATCTACCCGGTCGAGATGAGTTACGCGTTCAAGCTGTTGCTTGACGAGATGAAGAGTATGGGAATAGCCCCGCGCCTCAAACTCGAGGACGTGGTGTAAGGAGGTCTACGATGCCCAGCCCGAAACGTATTGGAAAAATTGAATTCGGATTGCTCTCCCCTAAGGAGATCCGCGAAATGAGTGTTCGTAAGATTATCTGGGCGGACACCTATGATGATGATGGCTTCCCCTACCCGCAGGGGCTCATGGACCTCAACCTCGGGGTCATCGACCCGGGGCTGCGGTGCAAAACCTGCGACCAGAAGGCGAGCGAGTGCCCGGGGCACTTCGGGCACATAGAGCTCGCAAAGCCGGTCATCCATGTCGGATACACGCGCCTGATACGAAAACTCCTGCGTGTGACCTGCCGCACCTGCGGCCGTGTCCTGCTCAGCCCCGACGAGCTGGAAAAGGTCGTCGGTACCGAGGATGACCTCACCGGTGACCAGGTCTCTGAAAAAGACATAAAAAAGGAGCGTGTCTGCCCCCACTGTGGTGAACAGCAGCTGAAGATCAACTTCGAAAAACCGACCACATTCTCCGAAGTGCTGCTGGAGGACGGGAGGAAGGTCGAGCACAAGCTCACACCGGCTGATATCCGTGCCCGCCTTGAAAAGATACCTGATGAAGATCTGGTCCCCCTTGGCATCAACCCTGCTGTCGCCCGTCCGGAGTGGACGGTGCTCACGGTGCTCCCCGTGCCGCCGGTCACGATGCGCCCGTCTATCATCCTTGAAAACGGGCAGCGGTCTGAGGATGACCTCACCCACAAGCTCGTGGACATCATCCGTATCAACCAGCGGTTTAAGGAAAACCAGGACGCAGGCGCCCCGCAATTGATCATCGAGGATCTCTGGGAGCTCCTGCAGTACCATGTCACCACCTACCTTGACAACGAAGTGGCAGGGTGCCCCCCTGCACGCCACCGGAGCGGACGACCCTTAAAGACACTCTCACAGCGTCTCAAGGGCAAGGACGGACGGTTCCGCGGGTCACTCTCAGGCAAGCGTGTGAATTTCTCCTCCCGTACTGTTATCTCACCTGACCCCAACATCAGCGTGACTGAAGTCGGTGTCCCGCGGGCGGTCGCTAACGAGATGACAATTCCTGTTCGCGTCACTCCCTACAACATTGACGAGCTCAAACAGATGGCAAGAAATGGTCCGAACCGCCCGATTGTGAATGCTCCCTGCGGGGCGAACTACGCGATACGCCCCGACAACCGGAGGCTCCGGCTCGCTGAAGGGAACCTCGATACGGTCGCTGATATGATCGAGCCCGGCTGGACGGTCGAGCGGCAGCTGCGGGACGGGGATATCGTGCTCTTCAACCGGCAGCCCTCGCTCCACCGCATGAGCATCATGGCGCACCGCGTCAAGGTGATGGAGGGCAGGACGTTCCGGCTCAACCCCGCCGTCTGTCCACCTTACAACGCGGACTTTGACGGCGATGAGATGAACCTCCACATCCCCCAGACTGAAGAAGCGCGGGCGGAGGCATACATCCTGTTATCGGTCGAAGAGAATATCCTCTCTCCACGGTTCGGTGGACCAATCATCGGCGGGATCCACGATCACGTCTCAGGCATCGTCATGCTCACGCACGGGCTGCGGCACTTCACGAAAGAGGAGGTTCTGTACCTGCTCCGGTTTACAAATATTGAGCATATGCCACCGACTGCAAAAGAGGAAAATGAGACAGAGTACTGGAGCAACAAACAGGTCTTCTCCCAGATCCTGCCAAAGGAGCTTAACATGGTCTTCCGTGCAAGTTCCTGCCAGAACTGCCCAACATGCAAAAAGGATCTTTGCGAACGCGACGCCTACGTCAGGATCATTGACGGGGAAGTCGAATCGGGTACAATCGACAAGAAGGCGATTGGGGCGTTTGACGGGCAGATCGTGAACCGAATCATCCGGCAGTACGGTATGCGCCGTGCGGCTGAATTCATCGATGACCTGACCAAGCTCTCAATCCGTGCAATCATGCTGGACGGTTTCTCGTTCGGGATTGATGATGAAGACCTGTCCAAAACCGAGTACGGGCAGATCGATGAAGTGCTCAAGAACGCGGCGCTGGATGTTGAGCGCAGGATCAAGATCTATGAGGACGGGCAGCTCGAACCGATGCCGGGTCGTACTGTCGAAGAGACCCTGGAGATGCAGATCATGCAGGTGCTGGGCAAGGCGCGTGACCAGACCGGTCAGATTGCAGGCAGACACCTCGGTCTCGGGAACAGCGCTGTTTTGATGGCAGTTTCCGGTGCCCGTGGTTCGATGCTGAACCTCACCCAGATGGCAGGATGTATCGGGCAGCAGTCGGTGCGTGGCGAACGGATTATCCGTGGCTACGATGACCGCACCCTCCCTCACTTTCGCAAAGGTGACCGTGGTTCCGCTGCCCACGGGTTCATCAAGCACAGCTACAAAAGCGGGCTCAACCCAACCGAGTTTTTCTTCCACGCGATCGGTGGGCGTGAGGGTCTGGTCGATACCGCTGTCCGTACATCGCAGAGCGGGTATCTCCAGCGCAGGATGATCAACGCGCTCCAGGACTTAAAAGTCGCCTATGATGGCACAGTGCGGACAACGGGTGGCAGGATCATCCAGTTCCAGTATGGCGAAGACGGCACGGATCCAACCAAGAGTGCATTTGGCGACCCCGTTGACGTGAAAGGAATTGTTGAGAGTATTATCAAGGAGGAAGTCTGATGCTTCCCGAAAAATATGAAAAGAAGATCGCAGCAGCGGCGCTTCCAGAGAAGACAAAAGACCAGCTGCGCATGTTTCTCGACGGGAAAGTAATCACCGATGCGCAGTTCAAACAGATCCTTGACCGTGTGGTCCGGGAGTACCAGTCTACCCGAATTGAAGCATGCGAGGCGGTGGGGATCATCGCAGCACAGTCCATTGGCGAGCCCGGCACTCAGATGACAATGCGAACGTTCCACTATGCGGGAGTCGCAGAGATCAATGTCACGCTCGGTCTTCCGCGCCTGATCGAGATCATGGATGCACGCAAAGAACCCAGCACCCCCACGATGACGATCTACCTTGAGCCTGAATATGCAAATGACCGGGACAGGGCGCGTGAAGTGAGCTGGAAAATTGAGGCGGCACCGCTTCACGAGTTCGGGGATATTACGACTGACATGGAGAATATGCAGGTGGCTGTCCATATTAATATAAAAGTCTGCGAAAAACGCAAAATATCGCCGATGGAAATCATGGAGAAAGCTCCGAAAAATATCCGTGAGCGCCGGCACTATCGTGACTTCGAGCACAAGATCGATGAAGAAAACGCCATCATCGTTTTCATTCCCAAAAACCGTGAGAGCTACCAGAACCTGTTCCAGCTTGCCGAACATGTGCGCAATGTAATCGTACAGGGCATCGATGACATCGAACGGGTAGTCGTGAGAAAGGAGACCGGGGAGTATATCCTATATACTGAAGGCTCCAACCTAAAGGATGTCTTTGATGTTGTGGGTGTCGACACCACCAGGACCCGAACCAACAACATTTCCGAGATTTCCTCGGTGCTCGGCATCGAAGCAGCAAGGAACGCGATCATCTTTGAGGCTCTCTCCACGCTCGGCGAACAGGGTATCCTTGTTGATGTCCGCCATATCATGCTCGTCGCGGATATGATGTGCATGGATGGTGAGGTCAAGCAGATCGGCAGGCACGGGATCGCCGGTGAGAAGGAGAGCGTGCTTTCGCGCGCTGCCTTCGAGGTGACCGTCAACCACCTGCTCGATGCAGCCGTGGCAAACGAAGTAGATGAACTGAGTGGTGTCACTGAAAACGTCATCGTCGGTCAGCCAATACAGCTGGGGACAGGCGACGTAAAACTAATTGCAGTAAAACCTGAAAACTAGGAGAATTGTGAATGGATTTTAATTCCTCCCTGCGCAGAGCTATAAAAACCGGAACTGTTATCCTCGGTCAACATAACACGCAAAAAAGCATCCAAGAGGGCAAGGTACAGATCGTTGTCATCGCACAGAACTGCCCGGAAAAATTCCGAACCCAGCTGAAAAGCTACCAGAATCTTTTTATCCACACGTTCGAGGGATCGAGCGTCGCACTCGGCAAAGCCTGTGGTAAGCCGTTCATGGTGAGCACACTTGCCGTCGTTGATCCGGGAGAGTCAGACATCCTTTCCTTAAAGAGGGCGTAATATGCCGGAAGTAAAACTTACCGAAGACTGCATGCGCCTGATCTCCCAGTTTGAGAGCCTGACCGGCGCCGGCAGCCGTGACTGCGTGATTGATGAGCGCAATGGCAGGCTCATCTTTGTGGTGAACCCTGGCGACATGGGGCTTGCGATCGGGAAAAAGGGTGCGAGCATCAAGAAAGCCTCGGAAGTCATGGGCAGGAAGATCGAGGTCGTCGAGTACAACAACAACGCCGAGCAGTTCATCAAGAACTGTTTTTTACCCGCCCAGGTCACCTCGATGACGTTTGAGGGTGAGCCCGGAGAGCAGACCGTTCAGGTCGAGGTCAGGGACGAGGACCGCGGCATTGCGATTGGCAAGGACGGAAAAAACATCTTCAAGGCAAAGAAGCTCGCCCAGCGCCAACACAACATCATGGATGTCCAGATACTGCAGAAACCGATGATAGAAGAGCAGACCGCAGATCAGACCCGATAATAATTTTCTTTTCTATTTTGAATTTTGGATCTATGCGTTCCTCGAGGGACTGTATCGCGTACATTGCAAATCGAGAGCTGCTGCCTTCGTGGTGCATGTTCCAAGACGGATTAACCGGTATTTTTTTATGGCAGAAAATAACGGGCCTGGGGGGATTTGAACCCCCGACATCCGGGTTAGAAGCCCGGCGCTATGTCCAAGCTAAGCCACAAGCCCATATGAACGTCTAATACATAGGGAGCCCTGCATAATTAATCTGTGTCTGGTAGTTTTCCTTTCCGGACCAATGAAACTGCATAAAAAAGGAATGGATCTGGTTACTTTTTCCTTCTCTCAAGGATCTTCATTACCCGATCAGCCCTGTCCTTGATGTGCTCGATTTTATCATCAGTTTTTTGGGTATCCAAATGCGCAATCCCGAACCAGAGTGCAGCGCCCCCGACACCGAAGAGCGCAATCGCGATGGTGTAGACGTCCATGTTCCCGGCATAGATAGCAAACATGGCAATACTGAAAAGGACGAGAACTCCCCCAGCAAAGGGAATGATCCATTCAAATGACTTTTGACTATCCTGCCTGTCCGGTGCCATATCTCCTGTCATATGTTTTCTTTTCAATAGTATCTATCAGACCCAAAAAATATATGTGATATTTCTCATATGAGGATGATCACACTTTCTGTCGTATCCTGCAACCTGTGAATGAGTGAGAGAAAAAAAAGTATAAAGTCCCTTCCTAGCCCGCATGGTAGCACGATGATTTCAGCACATCAACCGACGTCGGCTGGATGATCCCTTCATGGTAGACCGCTTTGACGACCGATGAGGCGCAGTACTTCACCTGAACACGGGCAGACATCCGCTCCCGCTCCTCGTAGTGCAGCCCGTGCACGAACTCTACGATCCGCTTCATCGTGATATTAACCGACAGAACATACACGCAGATGCCGGTATCGCCCGTACCGAGGTCTTCCATATCGATGTTGGTCATGAAGAGATGGGTTTCGGGTCCCGGGATGATATTTGCAACCGTGATAATGTTGTGCGTGCTCTGGAGCTCGAGCGTACGGGGACGCCCGGTCCTGATCTCTTTTATGATTTCCGGGGAAATGCTGGTTAATGCTGGACATCTCATGGCAATCACCCGTACATCGGCAGGTCCTTTTTTGGGGTCTGCTCTGCGGACTGCACTTCTTCGGCGAGCTTGTGCATGCTCTGTTCGATCTCCACTGCCTGTTCGAGGAGTGGCTTGGTGTCAAGGTTCAGGTTGTACATCCTGTTGAGCACATCGATGGTTGCTGCTGACGACCTCGGGTCGGGAGCGTTCACGGTCTCGCCCATGAGACCGTACGCAGGGATGCCGCGGATCTTGCATTCGGTGAGGATGCTTGACGCGATCCCCGAGATGCTGCCGATGGGCAGGATAAGCGTGAGGTCCGCGATCCGGGGGAGAGCCGCTGATGTGGTCGAAACGCCGAAAACGCGCTTCTCCGGTTCGTTGGTGATGATGCCCGCAATCGCCACGACTTCCTTCGGCTTGAACGGCGCCAGCCAGTCCATGAGCCCGTTGGCGACCTCGTAGCAGATCATCGGGTGGATCGGGATATCGGCGACGATCGCGGCAAGGTTGTTTTTTGCGTATATCCTGACGGGATCATTGATCACCCCTTTGTTCATCATTGCGAGCGGCGGGAAGTATTTGGAGGTCATGGTACCGATCAGCTCAAACTCGAGCTGGTCGGCCATGTACTGGAGCGCGATGCTCCCGACAAGCCCGCTACCCGGAAAGCCCATGAGCACGGCGGTGTCCGGGGCAAGCGGTTGAGAAAAAATTTTCAGATCGGGGGATCCTGGTGATGATGGAGATCTGTTTTTCCCTTCACCATCAGGAGATTTTGGAATCAGTTGCTGTGGCAATCCCATTGCTATCACTAGGTTAACATAGACCATGGAGCTAAAAAAGTATTATGCAGGAATATCCGGTTAAACGGGGATTAACAAAAGACCTTAGTACACGGATCGCCACGGAGCTGAAGGACTGTTTCGGTTCCGAACCGACCGAATCCGGTGGGACATACCGGATCAGTTCCGGCGCCTTAAAAAGGCTCGATGTGAAGGCAGGGATGGGGGGAAAGTCCGTTATTATCGACACTGAATCTGACATAAGCGTGAGCGATGAGGTTATTCTCGACACCAACAGGCGGTTCCGTAAATATCTCGATGCGGTTACCGGTTTTTCTACAAAGGAGCGGGTGAAGCGGGCAAAGAGTGGAATCGAGAAATAAAATTTTTTTAATAATAGTGTCGGGTACATCCTTCACACACTATCAACAGATGGCGCGGTGTTCTCGAAAGGATGTATCATTCCCCCCTTTTTAACCAAAAGCCGGAATTAACCATGAGCATCAAGTTCGTGCCCGATGCACAGGTCTCATGAGTAATCGAAATGGTACCGTATTTTAACCTGTACCAGCGGGAATGGGATGAACTAAAAAATTTTTTATTTGTTTTTTTATATTCTACGTCTCAACACGCCAAAATACAAGGCTAAGGCAATGAACGCGATGATGATGACAAGTAGTATCGGATTCGCTGTAAGGATAGCAAGGATCCAGCTGAACATGCCGATATCGGTGAACATTGCCGGCTTCGTGATGGGTTGGATGGTAGCCCCGGGCTCTTCCTGCTGCTTTATTGCTGATGCCTTGGCGGAGACCATCCCGAAAATGGAGAGACCCTTGGGTGAGAATGCCTCAAAGACCATATTCCCGTTCTCGTCGACAAATATATTCCCGTCCTTGTCATACACCGGGTGGGTATCAAGGATATCCGTGCTGTGGTCATCTCAGTACCGGACGATCGAAATTGCCGCAAACCCACCATGACTGTTTACCCAATCGGGCGGGCAGCATCAAACTCAGCCCCCATAGTCCGGCTGTTTTTACGACCCCTGAAGGGCGCGTGACCATCGAATTCCCTGGAGGTTCGGTCTTCTCTGAGACCGAAGTCACCCTTAAACCGGTGATAAAAGACCTGATCCAACCCCTCCCGGCGGGCATGGCCCCTGCCAGCACCCTGTTCCGGGTTTACGGGTTGTCCGGGCTCCTGCCAAAAGATGCAACAATGAAGGTAAAATATTCGACAGTGGACCTTAACGCTGCCGTTAGCGACGCATCAAAACTCGTCCTCGCATGGTACGATGAATCAGATACCAGGTGGTCAGCGCTGAAAACAGATGTCGATGCGGGAGCGATGACCTTGTCTGCGACCACCAACCGGTTCAGCATCTGGGCAGTGATGGTGTCCGGTGGCGGTGCGGGTATTGCGCAGACAACCCCGTTCTCGCAGCAGAGTGGTGCCGGTGCGGTTCGGACCACGTATGCGGGCGTGGACGTGGTGATAGTCGTTGCCGCACTGGGGCTCTGTGTCGTTGTTATCGGGAAACGATGGTTACATTAACTTTTTAACAAAAAAAATTAATTTTTTCGCGTTCCCCCAATAAACTGGATACCCGGTCTCTCTTTTTCTTCTCTCACTCGATCACAATCGCCGGCTTGAACGGTAGCGCCGCCGCCGCCTTGGCGTGGCGGCTGCCCTCGGCATCGGTGATGTGGACGGGGATGCCGAACTCTTTGTGTAAAAACGCCTTTGCCTGCTCAAAGACCGCACGCTCGTTGATGCCGTCCTTTGCAATGAGCCCGACGACCTGCGGGGGCAGGCGGTGGATCAGGGTCGTGCACTGCTTTGCCGCATCGGTTGCCGCTTTGCCGCGCCGGCGCATCGCCTCGTCCTTCATCACCTCGCGGATGGCGAGGTTCTTGTCCGGCGCACAGGCGATCGTGGCAAAGACTTCGTGCTTCCATGCCGGTGCAAGGGCGATGGTGATCGATTCCGGTGTGATCTGGATGAGTTTTTTGATCGACTCGATGTCCTCAACGGTGCGCAGGAGCAGTTCCTCGGCAAGTTCGATCCGGCGGTTGATCTGCTTTTCATCGGCAACCGGCCAGTCGGCAAACGAGACAAGCCCCTCTTCACCGAGCTCCTGCCAGAGCCTCTCGCAGGTGAACGGGATAAACGGGGCGAGCAGGCGCACCCATGCCGAACAGATTGAAAAGAGCATCCTGCTGCCGTCACGCTCCTGTGCGAGGCGGCGCCGGTACCATTTCAGGTCGTTCTCGATCCCGAAGTATGACTCCTGCAGCGCCTGCCGGGTCTGGAAATTGTCCAGCGCCTCGGTTGTCTTCCGGATGTGCTCCTGTAACCGGCTCGCGAGCCAGACATCGATGTCTGCCGGCTCTCCTCCGATATCCTTCATCTCGCGGATGGCGTAATAGAACCGCTCGATCTGCTTTCGTGTTGAGATGACCAGTTCGTTGCGCCAGTCAAAGTCCTGCCACGGCTCGGCGCTGCCCACAAGAAACATCCGCACGGTGTCGGCTCCGAACTCTCTGACCGCGTCCTCAAGCAAAAAGACGTTGCCCTTGGACGAGGACATCTTGGCGCCATTTAATAACCCCATGCCGAAGACAACCATCCCCTGCGGCAGTTTGTCTCTGGGGAAGATGGTCACATGGTGGAAGATCTGGAAGGTGAGGTGGTTGGAGATCAGGTCCTTTGCCGAGAACCGGAAGTTGTACGGGTACCAGTAGAGGAACTCTGTCTGCATCGCGTCCAGTCTCTTCCTTTCGGGCAGATTGGGCGACTCCTTCCCAAGGAAAATATAATCGAATACATCCGGTGTGAGTAGTCCGGGATCCATCTCACGGATCCTGTGGGCGATGGTGTAGTATGCCATGTAGATGGTCGAATCCGAGAGCGGCTCGATGAGCTGGGAGGTATCCCAGGGAAACCGCGTCCCGAGCCCGACCCGGCGCGTGCATGCCCAGTCCTTGAGCCAGTCCACGGTCCGGTCAAACTCGGCACGGACTTCTGCCGGCACGAGCGCCATCTCCTTGAGCTGGTCCGACACCTGCTTTTTCCATGCCGGGTCGCTGTATTTTAAAAACCACTGGTCGTGGAGAATCTTCACCTTCACCCGGTTGCCGCACCGGCAGACGACGGGGCGGGTGTCAAACTCAAACATCACGACGGACCCGTACTTGTCAGCCATGAGCGCGGCAATGTCGTCACGTGCGACCCGTACCGGCTTTCCGCCGAACTTCTCAAAAAGCCTGCCTTTTGCAAACTCTGCGGAATAGACCTCCTGTGTGATCGCCTCCATACGGGGGTCGAGCTGGTTGGTAATACCCACCTTCTCCACGGCATCCTGCGCTGGCATGTCGCCGTAGCCATCCACCTTGATCAGCGGTACAGGTTTGATGGATGTATATTTCCCCTGCCGCTGGAGGTCGCGGAGTGCAATATAGTCGAACGGTGCGTGGGCGGGGACGCTCATCACCATGCCCGACGCCATGTCAGGATCCACGAATTCCGCAGGAAGGACCGGGATCTCGCCGCAGAGGGGGTGGGATACTTTGTTGTCAATGAGGTCGGTGCCCGGAATTTCCCTCTCGATGGCAACAGTGTGGTCCTGCAGCTGGAGTTTCTCTGCCGCCTCCCGGCTGATGACCCACGGTTTCTTGTCAACAACTGCCCGGACATACACGACGTTCGGGTTTACCCAGAGGTTAGTGACCCCGTAAATGGTCTCGGGGCGCAGCGTTGCGGTCGGGATCACGGCATCACCCCACGTGAACATGACGAGCGTGAATTTGATCACCTCTGCCTTGTCTCCTTCCAGAAGGTCGTGGTCGCCGACAGGATTCTCATCGTACGTGCAGTACCGGACCGGGTGCGCTCCCTTAATCACGTGCCCCGCACCGTACAGGTGCTTCCACTGCCACTCGATAAACTTCGAATAGGTCGGATCGACCGTCGTGAACCTGCGCCGCCAGTCAATCGAGAGACCACACGCGGTCATCACCCGCTGGTACTCGTCGGAAAAGTGTTTGACGATCGTGAGCGGTTCGACAAACCTCTCCAGCACATCGGGCGGAACCCTGTACAGGTCGCGGTAGAGCTGGATCGTCTTCTCATCCTTGCGTGCAATTCGTTTGGAGATCCCGATCACGGGCGCACCGGTCACGTGGAACGCCATCGGGTACAGCACCTGCCTGCCCCGCATCCGCCAGAACCGCGCGATCACGTCGGGGACGATGTATGTCCTCCCGTGCCCGACATGCATGGCCCCGCTCGGGTACGGGTAGGCGACGGTCAGGTAATATTTCTCCGAGTCTGTCGGGTCCGGTTCGAATGCATGCTGCCACCGCTCCTGCGCCTGGTGTTCGAACGCATCCGGATCAAATTCGGCCAACGACATTCAACCCCTTAAAAAAACCCTGCTTTTTTATGTGCTACACCGGTCGCAGTTTGATGAGCTCTCCTGCGGTTGACCGCCGGATCATTTCCTGTGCGATGCTGGAGTTCTTCGAAAGGTGGATCTCGCCGTTCTCGTTGACCGTTGCGGTGAAGAGGTACTCCTTGCCCGCAAAGACATCAACAATCTTTCCGTTATGGTCGGGGGCGACAATCGTCAGCTGCTTTTTATCGGTCTGGATTTTCACCCCACCGCCGAGGCTGAATTCATCCTCATCCTTTTTCGATTTGTCCAGATCGCTTTTTGGCTTGATATCGATCCCGATGCCGATCTTATTGACGATCGCCGAGATGTTCTTACCGCCCTTGCCAATCGCTGCCGGAACATCCCTGTCATCGATATACACGACCGCTTTTGTGTCACTGATCATCTGCACATCGACAACGCCATCAGTGTACCGCCCGATTTCGCGCTGGATCTCCTTTTCCGAAAGCTTCCATGCGGTGCGTTCGTCTCCCTCATTTCTGGAGGGCGGTTCAAAGCCGGGCGTCCGGATCTGCGGTGTAATCTGGACTGTCGGAACAGCGGGGATTCCGCGTGACACCATTGGGGGAGGTGCTGCCTTCCGGTCTGCGGATCGCATCACCGGCATGATGATCGTCTCACCATCATACCGGAAGACATCGAAGGCCAGCGCTCCGGTATCGTAATCGGTTACGGTTGTAACAGGGCGGACGTGCATATCATCTGCCATGCCGTCCGGTACCTTGATGGTGAACCCGAGATCGTAGATCCGCGTGATGACGCCCTCTTTTACATAAATGATCGTATTGATGATCTGCGAGAGCACGCCATAATCCACGCGATCCGAGAACCGCTGGAGCGCGTCACGGACATCCGTTGCATGGACGACGCCGACCATTCCCATTCCCGCAAGCCTCATGTCGGCAAAAATCCGGAAGTCTTCGTTCTTGCGCAGCTCGTCAAAAATGACAAAATCAGGACGCACGAGCATGAGCACGTCAGCAGTGTTCTGCATGCTGCCATCCAGCATCGTGTACTGCGTGATCTGGTCGGGCACCTGCAATTCCCTGGGGGCTTCCATGGTCTTGACCACAAAGCCGTTTTCAGAAAGGTACGTAGCCACGCTCTGGGCAAGGGTCGTCTTGCCCGACCCCGGCGATCCCGCGATGATCAGCCCGCGCTTTTCACCTGCAAGCCTGCTCTTGATAACATCTGCTTTTACATAGTCTTCGAGCGTCATATCGACAATCGGGCGGACTGCTGTGATCTCCATCCCGTCCGAGAACGGACGGCGTGCGATCGCGATCCGCATCGAGCCGATCTGCACGACGGTGATCCCGCGCTTCTCGACCTCGATGAACCCGTCGGGGTCACGCTTTGCCCGTTCGAGAATCTCCTGCGCGAGCGCCCGAAGCTCATATTCTGTGGTCAGATGGTCGCGGATCTTCACAAGCTTCATCGCATTGATGGTGCCCTTCTTCGCAACCGGGCAGATGCGCTCCTTGAGATACACCGCAATGGTGTGCTCATCAAAGAACTGGTCAATGCCCAACGGTACAAAGTCCGTCACCTGGGGTTTGAGGTAGATGACATTGAGCCCCTTTGCCCGCGCAACCTCTGCCTGCACACTGTCGCTCGTGATGAACTGGGCAGCGTTCTCAATCGCGATGTTGCGGATCAACGCATCGATCTCCCCGCCGCTTGCCAGCTTCACCTGCTCGAGTGTCGGCCGGGTGCCGGAAAATTTGAGCTCGATCACTTTCTCCTCTGCAAGTCTGCAGAGTGCCTGAAGCTCATTGAGCCCGGAAAACCCGATCTCCCGCCCCTGGTTCGCCTGCGCTTCGAGTTCCGCGACAACCGCTTCAGGGACAATTATTGTTGCACCCTTATAATCCCCGGTTTTTATCATCGAGGTAATGCGTCCGTCGATCAGGACGCTGGTATCCGGTACCAAGTTCATAAAAATGTTCGCTCCTGTATTGCTATTTCCTGTAGATATTGGTCGATATTCTATTCTACCCGTTCAACGATCGGTTATCGTTGGTACGGTACTGGTATGTGCTGCAAACGTTTATAAGCGTACGCGGAATTACTCTGGCCGGGTTGGGGGTTGCCTGCTGCAATGTGGGGGTGTCATCGTTCCGGCACCCACTATTCAGGTGGATCAGCGTCCGGTCGAACATGCAATATTTAATATAACGTTCCATCTGATAGTTCCTAAGGCAATAAGCATGGCGGGAAAAAAATCCGGCTTTTTGACAGAACCGTGCCGGGAGTACCTCAATACTTCACAAAAAGGGCGGTCAGAGAAGTATTCCGAGAGTCAGCGGAATCAGTTAGATGCTGCTATGGAGAAGCAGGCGAACCTTGCAATCGACGATCTCATCCTGATCGTACAGGAGTATGACAAAGAAGGCTTGCAGAGGATCTTCTCAAAGGAAGCTATCGAGAACCTCGTCGGTAGCCTCATGGACCGGATCGGTCTTGATGAGGCAGAGGGCAGTGAGCGGTATTACGAGATCTTCCTTAGAGCCATCGAACAGCGAATCCATCAGAAATATATGGAAAAGGACCGGTTCTTCAAACTCGAATCAACCCATTACCCCGTCATGCCCAGTAAACCGGCATACCGTGACGTGAAGGCGTATATGCGGAAATAATCCATCAACTGCGTAAGCCTTCCCTCTCCTTCTCTTCTTTTTCTCCTCGTATTCCCACTCCAGCAGCAATTCGGGCTGTCGGCTCACCAAGTCTATGGATGGTAACATTTGTCAATGGATGGCCCGTAAATCCATGGCATCAAACGCAGTAAAACGAGAAAAAAACTATTTTGGGGTTATCGTATCCTTGCCATTCAGAAACAGGTACAATGCAGCGATAACCAACAGGTAGGCGGATGTCCGTGCCGTGATCATGGCTGTTTCCCAGCTTGGGCCAAGTCCCATGAGGGTATAGATATGGGAAATGCCAAAAAGCCCGAACGCGATTGCGATCAGCAGGGCACCGATCGCCTCTTTTCTCGTATATACGATAATCCCAAGGACAACAATAATCGTGCAGAGCAGGATATTGATCATTGGGACTAAATCAGGGACAAAGACCATCGTTAAAACACCTCTTATAATGACATACTTGATAAATCCAGTATTAAAAGCTACGTCATCAACCACGAACTGGTCAATTGATCAATTCAGGATTGCACAAGAACATCCCTGATAATGACGTGAAAGCAAAAAACGGATAAAAAGGAGGTAATGGTCGTTTGGATTATTATTTGTAGACCTTTTCCGGATCAAACACCCGTTGTGCAATAATGTTCCCATCGAGCGTGCGGTAAAAACAGCCGGGATACCCCTTGTGGCATGCCGCCCCGGTCTGTTTCACCTCGTAGACTAGACAGTCCTCGTCACAGTCAACGAGAATTCGCACCACCCGCTGGACATGCCCGCTCTCCTCACCTTTCTTCCAGAGCTTTTTCCTGCTCCGGCTGTAATAGTGGGCATAACCGGTGGTTCTCGTCAGTTCCACTGCCTCGTTGTTTGCATACGCGGCCATCAGCACCTCGCGGGTATCCGCGTCCTGCACGATAACCGGAATCAACCCGTTATCAAAGTTCAATGGAATCATATCAGACACCCATGACGGCTTTCATGATTAAAAAGAGGAAATCCCCCAGCACAATCGCGCTGATCAGACCTGCGGTGATCGGGATGATGAATGGCACCGCATATGAGATCCAGACAGTTCCTGCTTGTTTGTAGAGCGCCAGCTCTTTTTTGAATTGTTCCGGGTGGAGACGAAGGTCTTTGGTATAGATCCGCCCCTCACCTGAAACCATCCGCCGCAACGACTCGCGCATGCCCACAAACCTTCTGATAAGAACCCCTTCTTTTTCCTCCATATCCTCCATCACAAACCCGAATGTCTTCTGAATACTTGCGCCATCGACTGGAAACCCGAAGAACATGTATGGGACCGGTGCACGGTTTTTTTTTGCCACGTTCATCACAAAGATGCCAACGGGGACGATAAGATTCAGGAACACGGCGTTGGTGAGTACGGTAAAGGGCAGGAACCCGAGCGGGGGATAACCAAAGAGCGGGGTGACAGGGAAAAACGGGATGCAAGCAGCGCAAAAGATCAGCGCCCAGGCATCCGCCCCGCCGAACAGGTTCTTTGCTGCAAACAGGTAAAACATCAGGGAAAAGATGATGCTCAGGGCGATGTAGCCCGCGACGAGTCCCCACCTGCCGGAAAGCCCGATTGATACGTAGAACCACGCAGCCGCTGGTATCCCCACGGCAAGCATCGGGTACCATGTCCTGAAGGGAACCCTGCGATCCCTGATGTCCAGGACCGATGCGTAGAGCAGGGTGACAAGCACGGCCACAGCTGATATGATCATCGGTGTCTGGACCTGATCAGCGAACATATCCTCATTCTATCGTTGTTTTCAGTACCACTTATGGTTGGCGATGCCCGTGCTCGCACCCGGTCATATGGTATCATGGTGAGTGGAGAGAATAGGTACCTGCACCACATCCACACATTAATATTATGTCAGGGTCGAATATTCCGATCAAGGAATGTGCGTTCTTTCATTGTTCCACCGATCGCTCATTCAATGGGATGCCGTACCATGAAGATCCATGAACTGCTGGATAATGTCCTGAAAGGGTCGCGATATCTCGGGACGTTTGACTTATCAGATCTCCTGCAGTTCGCCTCTTCGCGGGAAATCAACGGTGTCGCGGTGGCAAAAGGTGATGGCAGGGAATTCTATATTGCGTTCGTTGCAGGAGAGGCGGAGGGTGCTATCTATGTTGACGGGAAGGGAGTGTTGTTCGGTGATACAGCGGTCCTGATGATCCAGGTAAAGGAGAGCTTTGTCCTCACTGAGACCACGCTTGATGTTGTCGAAGCGCTTGTGATGGGGTGCCGGATCTTTGATAAGAACCGGCTGAAAAAGACGATCTCCTGCGTAGTTCCTGAGATCGGGGGGCCGTCCGGGGGTATCGGTATCCTTTCCATCATAGTGAAAAAGGAAGGAGTCCCGCAGAACGGCATCCGCGTCTCGATCAGGAAAGATGGAAAGATTGTGGGAAGCGACGTCACCACCAATGATGGTACTGTCGGGTTCCGTGTCGCGTATGGGGTCTATGACTGCATCGTTCAGGATAAGGCGCAGGTGGTCACAAAATACCGGATCGAGTTCGATGCATCGCACACATTCATCCCGCTGGTGATGTGAAATTTAAAAAAAAATCTGCCATCTTGTTTTTAATCGCATTCTGGTAGTATCAGAAAACCGCAAGACGAAATACTTTAGTAAATAGACTGCAGAGCTATGCCCCATGGAGAAGAAGAAAACGA
Organism: Methanoregula sp.; assembly: GCA_026394605.1. GTDB lineage: Archaea > Halobacteriota > Methanomicrobia > Methanomicrobiales > Methanospirillaceae > MVRE01. Next base: position 31,745 of record JAPKXY010000027.1, on the reverse strand, counting down.
TCGGGCGCGAGGATTTTGAAGCCTTACTCAAGGGTGAAAAGGATATCACCCCTTATATCGACCTCGATCCTGCTGCAGGTACCTATTCGGTGTTCGGCGTAAGGACTGCGAGCAACCCGAATTACCTTATAAAAGCCATTTATGAAATGTATGAAGCCAACCTGGACAGGAAGCTTGCCGTACAGGAGGTGCGCAAGCTCTTCCGATCAGTTGGTATGGGTTCTGTCGGTTTCCAGAACCTGTTAAAGAAATTGGGAATGGACTTAAAACCCGCAGAATTCCTCATGCTTGTATTCAAGCTGCAGCACCAGCAGGGCTGGGGTGCCCCGTTTGAGCTTGTTGAGCAGAGTGATAAAAAGATCCTGCTCCGTACCAGACAGACCTTTGAATCCCAGGTCATGAAGGACTGGAAGATGCCGGTCTGTGGTATCCATCGGGGCTGGATTGAGGGTGTGCTTTTCGCCATCACCGGTAAAAACTGGTTCTGTCTTGAGACCAGATGCCATGCAAACGGTGATGACTGCTGTGAGTTTGTTGCCGATCAGACTGAATCCAGCTGGAAGTGGAAGGCAGTGGCAATCGTGAAAGGTGACTCTGCCATCACTGAATATATCGAGCACAAGCCGCTTGAAGGCAGGATCAAGCTGATCGATGATCCGGTCGTCATGATGCCGCGCTTCATCTTTACATCGATGATGGGATCGTTAAAAAAGACGATGGGGGAGATACCTGCGGGCGGTGTAAATTACCGGGCGTATATGGATATGGGCAAGGAAAATGTTGAGCACTACAAGAAGATGGGCATCACGACCCCCAACATCCTTGCCGATATGGCGTTTGCCTTCTACTCCCAGATGGGGTGGTTCAGGATCATCAAAATGGAGTGGAATGAAGCGGCAAAGACAAAGACGATCACGCTCGAACACACGGTTGAATCGGAAGCGTTCGGCACCACCGGAAAGAACGTCTGCTTCTGTACTGCCGGGCTCCTCGCGGGGATCGTTGAGGGCGCTTTTGGGATCAAAGTTCAGGGTCGCGAGATCAAGTGCCGGTCAAAGGGTGATGAACACTGTGTTTTTGCCATCACCAACAAACCATAAAAAAGCGGAATAGACCGGTTTTTACAATATTTTTTATGCATAATCTGGAATTTACAATAACACCCAATCAGAAACTGTACAAAAAACATTGATTCGATTGAACGGTATTTTTAAAAAGTTACTATGTTAAAAATGGAAAAAATATTATTTTCTCTTGAACAGGGCTTTTGAGAACCGGTCGATGAACCCCTCTCTCTGCACCGCTCCTTTCTCCTCCTTGTAGGCAACCCCCACAAGGTCGGATGCGATCCGCTTGAATGCCTGCGTCGCAGGCGATGACGGGTATTTGATAACGATCGGCGTCTTTGCCGCTGATGCTCTGCGGACATTGGGGTCTTCCGGTATGATCCCGAGCACTTTCACGCCGAGCACTTTCTCCATCTTCTTGGTGATGACATCAACCTTGTCCTGATCCACCCGGTTAATAATCGTGCCCAGCACCTGCCCGCCAACCACTTCCGTCAGGATCTTGGTCTTGAGGGCATCGACGATCGAGGACAACTCGGGGTTTACGACCAGGATCACTTCGTCAGCGACGGCAAGCGGAACGACCCCGTCCTTGCTGATTCCAGCAGGAGCGTCGATTAACAAAAACTCGCACCGTTTGATAATCTCGCCCATCACATCCCGGATCCGTTCGGGGTCTGCCTGCTGGAACCCCTGGAGCGATAGTCCGCTCGGGACGACTTTCAGGCCAGCCGGGCCCTCGTAGACTGCCTCGTCAAGCGTGCCCTTGCCGGCAAGGATTTCATGGAGGGTGACCGGTGCATCCTGGAGGCCAAGGATGAGTCCCACGTTCGCCATGCCGATATCTGCGTCCATGAGGAAGGTCTCTTTTCCCAGTTGCGAGAGCATCGTTCCGAGATTGACTGCAACGGTGGTCTTCCCGGTCCCCCCTTTACCGGAAGCGATTGTATAAACCTTGACCATTCAGCACCTGTTATCTTCAATGAATTTCTGGTAAATTTATATAAGATTAATCAATTTATCCTTATAATTCTGTTATAACCACCACTGTAAAATAACTTTTGTATCTTCCCTGATCCCTTTTTTCCAGTTCTGGGGCAGGTTGGTGCTCATCCTGATGATGCCGATAACGCCCGCATCCCGGTGTTTCAGTTCAAAGAGGGAGACCTCGGGGTCATCGGGTGCCGACTGGCGTTTGATGATCTGGCTGTAGTGTGCAGCATCTCCCTGTACATCATGCCCTGCGGATGATGCAAGGACCAGACCATCGTCGGTAGCAAGCGTGATCTCGGCGAGTGAATACTTTTCGGCAAGGGCCTGGAGGCTTGAGGTAATATCCTTTCGGTTTTGTAAGAGGTCGACCGGTTTGGGGCTCTTTTCAGGTCCTGATTTTGAAACGGCAGGTGAAAATTCTCCGGATTGCCTGGTTTTTTCTGCTTCCCTGGCGGGATATTTCATTCTCGATACAAGCTTGAAGATATCGTCGGGGGGAGGTTCCCTGGCAATCTGCTCACGCTTTTGTAAAATTTTTTTTGTCTGGTACCATGCGATGATGATAATGAGTGCAATGATGAAGCAGATGATCGCAACAGTGGTGACATCCGCGAAGCCAAGAAGGTTGAGTTCGATAAAAAACCCTCCTTAAAATTATTTTTCCGTCAGGTGGTCGAGCTGGAGCTGTTTTAAAATGATCTTGCAGTCCTTGCGGATCTTCTGCGCTACGTCGTCAAGATCCATGGAGTCAAAGGTATCAAAATCCTTTTCAGCGCTGGACGCCCCATCGGGTGCAGGAGCTGACCGACCCTCAGGAAACGGCTCTTTCTTTTCCGCCTGATGGGGGACAGGGGTTTTTTGTTCTGCGGGAGTATCAGGTCCCGATTGACCGAAGGTGACATGTGTTGTTTGTGTGAAATCATGTTCCCCGGTCCTGTGCCTGGTCAGTGCGCCGTGCTGTTTCTGTTCCTTCAAATGATCCGCTCCGTTTGCTTTCTGCGGTACTGCTCCCCGTCGGTTGCCCCCTTTTTGCACATGGGCTTTTTTATTGAAGTCGAGTGCGAGCTGCAGCTGGGTGCTGTCAAAATCGGACAATGCAATATCAAAAACCTGATCCAGGAGTGCCTGTACCCCGTCCCATGCCGCTGCGCCGTATTGATTCTGGATATTGGCAAGGATGCAGATACCGCTGTTAAACACCAGCGTCCCGTTCATCGTGTTGCCTGATGAGAAGGTGCAGATGCCGGAGAACCGCGTTTTTACAATCTTGTTGAGAATATCTCTCAGTTGTTCACCCTTTTGTAAGGAGCGAAATGTGCCGCGGGGCAGATCCATGGTATTTTAATTATCACCGTTTCGGGTTTAAATCTTATTGGTGCCCGAGGGGAAACGCAATGGTTTCATGGCTGTTAGACAGGATCAGCAGGGTACATGAGGATTATGAATTTTTTTGTATTCCAAAGCAAAACAAGAGATATTTTTAAAAAATTAAGCCTAAAGTTTTAATAGAACGGGACGAGAACAATACGTCAGGGAAGTGGTGACAAGATGCTTAAGCCTTTACTGGAAGAATTTTTAAAAGTGGAGGGAGTATCAGCAGCTGTCGTGGTTGGACGTGACGGGTTTGTGATCGAGAGTGCAGTTTCAGGGAAGGTTGATATCGAAGCCCTCGGTGCCATGGCGTCAACGGGTCTTGGCACATCAGAGGCGATGGGCACCACCCTTGGCAAGGGCGAACTTTCCCAGATGCTCGTTGAGCTCGAGAAGGGACCGATTATTCTCTCACCACTCTCTGCAGATGAGCTGATCGCCATTGTGGCAGACAGCTCGTCGAATATTGGAAGGATCCGGTACGAATTAAAGAAAAATAAGGAACGGATTATCGCAGCCCTCTGACTATGGATCTTCCAGCAGGCACGGACGCAGGTGTCATCACGAACCCGCAGGAAGATGGCGCTATCCAGCAGCTGATAGGGTTCCGTGGGGCGATCGAGATCGATACCCAGACAGGACACGGGTTCATCCTCACGAACCGCGGCACCCTGGTAGCTGCCTTTTTTAAGGATTTGAGCGGATCGTTCAGGGGAAAGGCTGCCCTTGACCATATGGGTGAGGTACAACCAGACGATACCGGTTTCCGGCAGACGTTCTCGCTCCGTGCCTACAACGACGACGAGTTCCAGAGGGCGGTTGTGATCTCTGAGGACGAAGAGCTGGTGTTGTCTGAACAGAAAAAGGGATCGATTGCGCAGCTCCCCAACCTCATGGATGAAACAAAACTCAAAAAGATCCTCACTCTCCCGGGGGTTGTTGCAATATCAGCCTTCTTTGAAGGATTCAGTGTCCAGTCAATAGGTGATGCGGATTTCGAACACGTTGCAGCTCTTGCTGAAGACCTGCTGCGGGCTGGCATAAAGATCACGCGTGAGATGGAGATCGGAAACCTCGAAGAGCTCATACTTGAGACCGCTACCAACAAAATCATCATCGCACCCTGCGGTGACCTGTTTTTATGCGTGTTCACCCAGAATGATGCCCAGCTCGGACTTCTGCGGCTGGCAATCATGAATCTCCAGTCAGACCTGCAGAAGGAAACCTGACATTATGTATAGTATATGATAGTGCAGAGGAAACACCAATGAATACACAACCCTGCATGGACCAGCGTCCAGAGAGTAGATATACTAAGATGGTAATGTATCATTTAAGCATTTCATACAATCGTTTATCAGACGTGAAGGGGGGTCCTGCTTGACAGACCTTGATGATCCAGAATCAGAAGATACTTCTTTGATGAAAATCCTTGATGCCTTAAAAAAACCCAGGGATCCGGAGAAAACGCAAGAACCGGCAAAGCCCGTAGAACAAATAATAAAAACGGGTGATTCAGATGCCGGAGATTTGAGCGCCCTGATCAAAAAGCTCGGGGCAGGAAAACCACAAGAGCCCATTGCCCCTCCCGACTCACCACCGCAACCTGTCAAACCAGTGACTGCAACCCGGCCTGATATCATATCCCCCGCCCGAATTCCGGCAGATGCCATTATTAAAGAGAGCATCCCTCCATCCGGCCTGATAAAAAGAGTATCTCCTGCGGAAGGAACACAGCAGCTGAATGCTCATGACGTTCGCGAATCGCTTGGAAAGATCATGGCGGAAATGGGTGCAAAGGAGCCTGCTTCCGTTGAAAAACCGTTGCCATCTCCCCCGGCTCAGTTCGATATTTATGATGATGCTGAACAAGCTCCCGAACTGCAATCCCCTGTGCTCCAGCCACCCGATAAACCCGCTGTAAAAGCGGTGCGATTGGCAGCAACCCCCGCTGCGGTTGCCCCGTCCGAAGCGGATGAAAAGATCATCTCCGTGGACCAGCTCACCGATCTTTCGGATCTGGTTCTCCCGAAGGGAGCAACTTTCATGGTGGAGGAGATCAAGCTCCACAGCCGCGTCAATATATTCGAGGGCAAGGGTACCGGTACACTTCCGCCGGAGATTAATGAGATCTGGCAGCGTGAATTCCTGACTGCCGGCTTCAAGGACCTTGACCTAGAGACTGATATCATCAAGGAGAAGAAAGCGCGGGCCGCGCCTCTTCAAAGGTTCGGTCTAGCAAACCTGTTCAAGGCAATCCGGGCGGAAGTTGAAGAATACAACCCCAAGATCCATGGTCCGCTTCTCGACATCACCTTCCAGCCAAAACCCGGTCTCGAGGAGATAGAAATCTATCCGGTTAACGAACCCTATGCCTATGTCCGCATCATCTATGACCATGCCACGCATGAATATACCTACCAGGTCCTCGAACCCGTCCTCACCGAGCCGGAAAAGGACCTGTTAAAGGAGCTCAAGGAGCGCCTGTTCGAGACCCTTGATATCAACACCAAAGATATTTCCAAAGAGGAGGCACGGATCAGGCTCCGTACGGCTGCAGACAACATCATGCATGATTATGGGCTCAAGTTATCGCCAATCCAGCGTGAAAAGATCCTGTACAACATGTATAAGGATTTTCTCGGAGATGGTATGATCGATTCGATCATGCACGACAAGTACATCGAAGATATCTCCTGTGATGGTGTCAACAGCCTGATCTTTGCGTACCATGCAAGCTACGAATCGATGAAGACCACGCTCTCCTACCATAGTGCCGAAGAACTTGACTCGTTTGTTACCAAGCTCGCCCAGCGGGCAGGCAAGTACATCTCCATCGCGGAGCCGATCCTTGATGCGTCGATGAGTGATGGTTCCCGTATCCAGATGACGCTTGGCCAGGAGGTTACCGCTCACGGTTCCACCTTCACTATCCGTAAATTCAAGGACGAACCGATAACTCCCACGGATCTTATCGAATGGCATACCTTTGCCCCGCTCTCGATCGCGTATATCTGGCTCGCTGTTGAGAGCGGCAAGTCCGCGATCTTTGCAGGTGGAACCGCATCAGGAAAGACAACAGCCTTAAATGCGATCTCGCTTTTCATTCCACCGATGGCAAAAATCGTCAGCCTTGAAGATACCCGCGAAGTGAAGCTCCCGCACCCCAACTGGATCCCCAGCGTTACCCGTGATTCATTCGATGCTGCAGGAAGGGGCGAAATCAATATGTATGAACTGCTGCGTGCTGCGATGCGTCAGCGTCCTGAGTACATCATCGTGGGTGAGGTCCGTGGCAAGGAATGCCAGACACTCTTCCAGGCGATGAGTACCGGTCACGTGACCTACTCGACCATTCACGCCGACTCCGTCTCAAGTGTCGTTCACCGTATCGAGAACCCCCCGATGGACGTGCCGCGCAACATGCTCTCCGCGCTCGATTTTATCTGTATCCAGATACAGGCACGGGTCGGCGGGAAACGTATCAGGCGGAACAAGCAGATTATTGAGATTCTGGATATCGACCCGAGAACGAACGAACTGATCACCAACGAGGTCTTCAAATGGCGGTCAGCCACCGACGAGATCAGCTACTCGGGGAAATCCTATATTCTCGAAGAGATAATGGAGGCGAAAGGGTGGAGTGACAACCGGATGCGGGAAGAGCTGAAACGCCGGCAGGAAGTGCTCGAGTGGATGCGGATCAAGAAGATCCGGCATTATAAGGACGTATCAAAGATCCTGATCTCGTACCACCGCGATCCCGAGGCGGTCATTGAAAAGGTGAGGAAAGACCTCTATGAATAGTTACGAACGGTTCTGCTTCAATCTTCTTGGCAAGCGGATGAAAGCACAACGGGATCAGTATCATCAGCTGCGCAACGATCTCATCTCTGCCCGGTCAAAGACACCCTTTGAAGTCTTCATCTCGACCGCCCTGATCAGTTCGGTCATCGTTGGTCTGGGCATGGCTGTCCTGCTTGGTGCCGTTACGTACCTGCTCAAAATCCCGAACCTGATAACCTATCGGGGGAATGTTCCCGAGGCGATCACCGGACTTTCGCAGTACAGCCTCATCCTTGGCACGATTTTTGCAGTCCTCTTCTCGCTTCTCTTTTTCGGGGGGTTCACCTATATCGCCTTCCTGATCTACCCGAACATCCTTGCGGGTAACCGTCGGCGCAGCATCGATGCAACACTGCCCTATGCGATTAACTACATCACATCTATGTCCACTGCCGGCATCACACCGGCTGAGGTCTTCCGCCTGCTTGGGGACAGTCCGATCTATGGCGAATGTTCAGTTGAGGCACGGTATATCGCCCGGGAGATCGATATCTTTGGGAGGGATCTTGTCGATTCACTCCGTTTTGTTTCTGCAAGCACCCCGAGCGCACGGATGAAGGAATTTTTACAGGGCGCCATGGCCAGCATCTCGGCGGGTGGCAACCTCACCGAATACTTCAGGACAAAGGCAAACCAGTACGCACTTGAGAACCGCCAGACGCAGAAGATGTTTTTAGATACTCTCGGACTGATTGCAGAGTCCTATGTCACCGCGATGGTCGCCGGCACACTGTTTTTGATCATCCTGCAATCGATCATGTCAGTACTCTCAGGTGAGAAGAACCCGCTCCTGCTCTACATCATCACCTACCTGATGATCCCGTTTGGCAGCGTGCTGTTTGTGATCATGATCAGTTCAATGACACCGGAGACATGATATGGCAGCCAAGGACATCGTTAACAACCTCTTCAACAGGGGGGGGTTCAAACAAAAAAAGATTCCCGCGGGTGATCTGATCAGGGCTGAAAACGAGGTTCATGAGATCACCCAGAAGCTCGATATTGAACGCAAAAGCCGTGAAGGGATGGGGAGGTTTTTCAAACACCCGGTCCAGGTGCTGACTGAAAAACCGATCAACATCCTGATTCTCTGCATTCCCCTCTCGATCATTGTCTTTTTGGGGGGTTTTATTTCCATGGTTCAGGTCCATGGCATTTCGGTGCTCTTTGATTCAACCGTGATCGACGACTTTGCGATCTTTGCGGTCCTGCTCTCCATTATCCCGCTTGCAGTTCTGGACTTCATGGAAGAGCGCCGCGTGAGGTTTCTTGAGGAAGCACTGCCCAACTTCTTCCGCGATGTTGCCGGCATGAATGACAGCGGTATGACGCTCCCCAATGCCGTACATCTCGTTGCTGGTGCAGAGTACGGAACATTAACCCCCCATATCCGCAAACTGGACAACGAGATGTCGTGGGGTGTGGGTTTTGTCGAAGGGCTCTTTCATTTTGGCAGCAGTCTTGGCACCACGCTTGCCGACCGCAGTGTTGACCTCATTGCAAAAGCAAGCAAGGCCGGGGGGGATGTCAGCGAGGTGCTGCGTGCGGCGGCAGCCGACACATTCGAAGTGGTGAACCTGGCACAGGAACGGCGCAACAACATGCTGATCTACATGGTTATCGTGCTTGTCTCGTTTGCGGTGTTCCTTTTTGTCATTGCCATCCTCGTGAGCACGTTCCTTACCACGATGGCCACTGCCGGTGCTGCCGCCTCGTCATCCGGTGCCGGAACCCAGTTCATCGGCAGTATCGATATTCCCTCATACAAACGCCTCTTCTCCCATGCGGCGATACTTCAGGGATTCTTCTCAGGGCTCATGGCAGGACAGATGGGTGAGGGCAGGGCGCTTGCCGGATTCAAATATTCTGCACTGATGGTCATTATCGCCTGGGTGACGTTCCGGTTCTTTATTTAATTTTTTGTGCTCCATGCATTCAAGCTTATATCGACGGCGAAGTATCCGATCGCGTGTATAATAAAAACTCATGAACGCACGGAACCATACACCAGCGGGTATTAAGACAGTGAAGGTAAAGTGTGAACATAAGCTATGCAGGTGCATGAATATATCCCAAAACTCCCGTTAAAGAAAAAATTAATTGCTATACTCGTCGGAAGCGGGCTGGGGCTCTTCATGACAGCATTAAATATCATCTTCAGGCAGTTCTTTGAGGAATGGCGGGAAATGACGATCCTGGTTTTTTCCATTGGATCACTTCTTCTCCTCGCGTTTGTGTATCTGCGTAAACGCTAACGCAGGAACTCAGGTCTGGAAGGCATCCGGGTGGTGGCGCTGTGAGTCAGGTGAGCGTGAAAAAACAATTCCAGAAATACTTCTCTGCTCATTTTTATTGCTGACAGAACTACGTCCTCAACTCAATAATTCCCAAATTCATGTCTGTGGATAACAAGAGAACGAAGGTAATACTGTTTAATAAAAAAAAACGTTTCAGGAAATGTTATCCACGCTGTATCCCTTTACCGTGAGCAGTTCCTTGACACGGTCACGGTGATTGCCCTGTAGTTCGATTGAGTTGCCCTTGACCGTTCCGCCGCAGGCAAGTTTTCCTTTCATGAATTTTGAGAGATCTTCAAGATCGATATCGGTCGGGTCGAGTCCTTCGATTACGGTGACCTCTTTCCCGTACCGGCGTTTATTGACCTTGACATTGATCCTTTGCTGTTCCTTTGCTACCTCCTCACAAATACATAATTCTTTAGGTAGACCACACGTCGAGCAAATCCCACCAATCATTATTCTTATTTTTATCTGTCCTGTTTATTTATTCCTTGGCATTGCCATGGATATGATCGGCCGAATTTTCCCCGATCGTTGATGACCGGACTATCCCTTTTTTATTACGCCCGCTTTAACCTATAACTTGCATGTCTCTGTTTGTGGTCGGCACCGCCTCCCACGTGGGAAAAAGTGTGACCGTCGCTGCCATCTGCCGCTGCCTTGTGAACCGGGGCATCAGGGTTGCACCGTTCAAGTCCCAGAACATGAGCCTGAACTCGTACGTGACATATGATGGTGGTGAGATCGGAATGGCACAGGCGATGCAGGCACATGCAGCAAAGATCCCCCCGCAGACTGACATGAACCCGATTCTGTTAAAACCAAAGGGGGATTGCATATCGCAGATTGTGCTCTTCGGACGCCCGTATAAGGACGTGCCAATCACCGATTACTACCTTGAGACGGACCGGCTTCTGGGCCTCGCTGTGGAGGCATACCATCGTCTCAGGAACGATTTCGGGCAGGTCGTTGTCGAAGGCGCCGGTGGTGCTGCGGAACTCAATCTCTACGACCGTGATATCGCCAATATCAGGCTTGCACGGGTGCTCGCGATCCCCCTCATCCTTGTTGCCGACATCGAGCGGGGGGGCGTCTTTGCCCAAATCCTCGGGACGCTCGATCTCCTGCCTGACGATGTGAGGCCACTCGTCCGGGGCATCATTATCAACAAATTCCGCGGGAACCCTACGATATTCGAACAGGGTATCAGGATGATCGAGGAGCGTACTGGGATTCCTGTCCTTGGTGTTGTTCCGTATTTTGATATCCCGTTGCCAAGCGAGGACTCACTTTCGATTGCCGACAAAAAAACCCGTGCCTCTGCGATACGTATTGCGGTCGTCCGCCTCCCCCACATCTCGAACTTCACGGATTTTGAGCTGCTCGAACGGTATGCCGCGGTGGACTACGTCCCGCTGGATGTACCTCTGGACGGCTATGACTGTGTCATCGTACCGGGCACCAAGAACACGGTGGAGGATCTCAAGCGGCTGGAACAGAGCGGGATGGCAGACGAGCTGCGCAGGGCTCGCGAACGCAACATCCCCATTATCGGCATCTGCGGGGGGTACCAGATGCTGGGTAAACAGATCATCGACTCCGGTATAGAGTCACGCGCCGGTACCTATACCGGGCTTGGCATGCTGGACTGTGTTACCCGGTTTGGCAACTACGAGAAAAAAACCCGTCAGGTTCTCCGGCACGCCAGCAATGTACCCCCCATCCTTTCTACAATCGGGGACGTGACCGGGTACGAGATCCATATGGGGGAGACACAAGCAGGGAACGACCGTGAGGCATTTTCCGGCGATGGCAGGGTGACAGAAGACGGGCTGGTCTTCGGCACGTACATGCACGGGCTCTTCTCAAACCCGTCAGCAGCAAACGCGCTCCTGTCGTATCTTGCCGCACAAAAACAGCAGGAGTTCACGCCCGTCCCTCCGGATGTGCCCGATCCCTACGATGAACTCGCGGCACTGTTTGAACGGCACGTCAATATGGATGCTATCTCTACCCTCGTGACTGAACGATCATGAGATCTTCTTAGTCATGAGGACTGCCCGTATACTATCCGATGATGTTTGCGATGGAATGAAACCCTTCGCACTGCCGGTCCGCGCACTTCACTGCTTCGACTAATGTGAGATTTACTTCGTCAGTCGCCCGGCACTGGAGGCAATAGGCAAGTGAAGGGGATTTCACATATTTACCCTGTATTAAAAATTCCCGTGCATGGATACAGAACCGGCAGTGATCGACAGGTTCCTTTTTGTCAGGAAGGCATTGCACCCGCCCCTGTGTAACCGGGAGCGCCCGGTACCTGTCATCGCCCATCAGTGAATATCCTCATCAGTATTACCGTATCAGTATAGTTAAAACGATCGAGCACAAAAACCTCTGTATGAAGGTGTGTCTCATGTGCGGGGGAGAGGGAACGCGCCTGCGTCCGCTTACCTTCGAGCGGCCGAAACCGTGCATCCCCATCGTCAACCGCCCGTCCATCGAACATCTTGTTGCACACCTGTCGAACCTGGGGTTCCGCGATATCGTCATTACCATCGGGTACCTGGGTACGGCAATCGAGGAAGCGCTTGGCGACGGGTCACTGTTTAATACCACGATCTCCTATGTGCGGGAAAAGACCAAGCTCGGCACCGCCGGAAGCGTGAAGAACGCCCAGAAGTATCTTGACGGTCAGGACTTTCTGGTGGTCGGGGGGGACCATGTCACCGACCTGAATCTGCTTGAATTCTATCGTGCACACAAAAAGGAGAAGGCGGCAGTCTCCATCGGGCTGATCAGCATCGATGACCCGGGCGAATACGGCATTGCCGAGATCGATGTCAGTTACGAGATAAAACGGTTCAAGGAGAAACCGGCACCCGGAGAAATTTTTTCAAATCTCGCAAGCACGGGCATGTATGTCTGCAGTCCCGCAGTTTTTGACTACATTCCCGCCGGAAAAAAATTTGATTTCGCCCGGGACCTCTTCCCCCATATGATGGAGGAAGGGGTTACCCTCAAGGGCTGGCTGGCCCGCGGGAACTGGACTGACGTCGGGAGCCCGCACTTGCTGCGGCAGGCGGAACGCTGGAAGCTTGCAGAAATCGCCTCCACAACCATCAACGGCGACCTCTCCATGCGGGGGGCGCATGTTATGGGCCCGGTCGAGCTGGGGGACGCGGTCACATTGGGCAAGAACTCGCGCGTTATCGGACCTGTAGCGATCGGTGCGGGCACGACCATCGGGGATTCTGTGCTCGTCGGTCCTTATACCAGCATCGGCGATAACTGCATACTTAAGAATAATGTGAAAATCTTTTCTTCGTCACTGTACAACCGGGTCATCGTCGGCATGAACACGACGATTTCCGGGAGCATCATCGACAACGATACCCACATCGGTGCAGGCTGCAGCATTGAGAACGACACGGTGATCGGACCCCGTGTGGTGCTGAGGGATAACGTGATTGTCCATTCCAAGACCCGGCTCTGGCCGGAAGTCATTGTTGGTGACGGGACTATTGTAAAAGAGCACGTGCTGAATGAAAAGTTTGACGTGCACTGCGAGGGGTCTTAACCTCTCTTTGCCAGCCGGTGCGTGAGGGCGACGAGCGGGTGGCGGGCGTAGTCCAGTACCTGGATGTCGTCCAGCGTCCGCAGGTTCATCGCGTGCGCCGTCCGCTCCATGCCGAGCTCCACTTCCTGCGAAATCTCAATGATGTATGCATCGAGCGCGGTGATCCCCAGTTTTTTTGCAGCGACGGCACGGTGGTGGCCATCTACAAGGATGGCCCTCCCCGGACGCCTCACCACGATGATGGGTTCGGCGAGCCCTTTTTTGATCTCGTAGACCCTCCCTTCCAGCTCGTCTTCATAAATCTTGGATTGTGTGGGAACGAGATCAGCGATTGGCACGGTGCCGCGGTTGAGTGTGGGATCGACACCGTAAAGTTTTTTCAACGTGGTCATAAAACTGAAGACCTTTTCCGGGGAGACGCGTTCAATCTGCGAGCGGATCACATCGGAGTTGGAAATGATCCCCAGCAGATGGTTCTTTTCATTCACGACCGGCAGCTTCTGGATGCCGGACCGGAAGATTACCCGCGCCGCATCTGAGATGCTCATGTTGGGGTCTGCCACAATCAGGTTGCCCGACATCACCTTTTCAATCGCTGTGTCAGGCGGGACGAACAGGAGGTCCCGGGCAGCGATATAACCGACGACCTCATTACCCGAGAGCACCGGGAAACCGTCATGGTGGGTGGTCTGGATCTTTTCCATGACATTCTGCACGGTGCCGTTGCGATCGACACTCACGACGTCGTAGGTCATGTAGTCCCTGACCTTTTTCTTGTCCATCACTACAGCTTGTGGTGCAGATTACTTGAACTCATCGTTGAGGCGATAAAAAAAGGATTTATTCGATCTGGATGCGTGTCGACGGCTGGGTTTTAGCCTTTTTAAGCCGGACTTCGAGCACCCCGTTCTTGAAGCTTGCAGAGGAGCCATTTTCTGTTACATCCGTGGGAACCGCTACGACGCGACTCATCGAACCGTACACGCGTTCCCTCATGAAGAAGCTTTCAGACCGCTCCTCTTTCTCTCCCTTGCGCTCGCAGGAGATCTCCAGCGCCCGCGGATTCACGAGCTGCAGTGAGACATCCTCCTTCTCAACGCCCGGCAGGTCGGCAACCACGATGACTTCGTCATCATGGTCGCGCACATCAACACGGAACTCACCCCGGATTGCAGGGAGCATCCTACCGGTGACTCCATCAGGCGGGAGCAGTTTGCCACCGGTATATGCATGCTGGAACATGTTCTCCAGTTCAGTTCTCATCTCTTCCATGTCCCGCCACATAGATTCAAACGGATATCGTCTCCATGTCATTTTTCTTCCCTCCTTTCCCGCTTGTTCCCTTCAGTCTTGACCATTCAGGGTAACGTTGAGTTAGTTTTTATTATATTTAAATATTTCTTAAACGGGTTCTGGTGCATTTCAAGGGGGATAAGGGAACGTCGTAGCTGGTGCAGTCAATCGGAATGGTTTATCTTAAATGGGTGATGAATTAATAAGGAGGATCGCAGCAATGGGAGAAAAAAAACCAAAACAACAGACAAAGAACTGGATCAAAGCGCTGGTGGTCATCGCATGTATCACTTTCGTCGTCCTGATGGTTCTTTCAGGGATGGGCTCGGGGTGGATCAGTTACTTTTCCGTCATCAAACCCGGTGACACGGTAACCATCGATTTCACAATCCATGATAAAAACGGCCAGCCGCTCGTGACTTCGGATCAGCAGCTCTACAAACAAATGACCGGTTCTGGCGGGGGGGTCTTCTTTTCAAAACAGCTCGTGCTTCAGGCCAACCAGAGCTCGACAAAAGCAGTCGTGCCGATTCCCATCTATACTACCCAGAGCGGCTGGTCAACATCATTTGCGTTGTTTGGCGGCGAACATGATGCAATGAGCGAGGGCATCATCGGGATGAAGCAGAACGAGCAGAAATCCATTAACATCCCGTTTAAGGATTCCATGTCCCAGGTCTGGTCGGTCGCCCAGTTGAAAAGCAACGGACTCAATTTAAGCGATGTGAACATCGGTGACAGTATTGTGATGGGGGTGTCCGATTCCCCGGATCTTGCAAAGAACGCCTCATCCCAGACCCATTATGTGAGGATCGCTGAGGTGACGAAAAAGACCCCGGAAGGTGTCACCATCGATTTCGGGTACCCGGCAATCGATGTACGGATTGTTGCGGTCAATAAAGCCTGAACCTCTCCCCCACCGCATCCTTTTTATCACACCCTCTCGTTTCTGTACCTATGGCAGTTTCCGTGATGAGTTTTTTCCAGCCCGGTTGTATGGGCTGCATGAAGCAGAGCCCGATCAACCGCGAGGTGGCACAGGAGCTCCATGTTACGATCGAAGAGATCGATGCGTTAAAAAACCCACAGTACGTCAGGCAGTATTCCCTGAAAGTGACACCGACGATCATACTCGTACAGGATAATGCCGTGAAGGAAAGGTTCGAAGGCGTTGTGCACCGCGAACAGCTGGAAGGGGCAATTAAAAAATATTTATAACCGGTATCCATACACCCGTTTGATCCGGTGCGCAACGGTTTTCCACCCCTCTTTTCGCATCAGCGGGCCGTCACGGAGTTTGAGTTGCGAGATTTTGAACCGCTTGCCCTGGACCGTGCAGATCTCGCCAACGATGAAAGGATCCTCGCCATCGCAATCCCTGTAGAGCGGAATCGTCTTTCTGCCATCATGGATGGAGATCTTGACGATTACCTGTTCGATGACCCGTGTCCAGAGCGTGGTGATCTCCTGCGCCCGTGCCCGCTTCACCCGCCGCTCCCCGCGTTCAATGCCGGTTACCTCGACACCGAACGCCTCGTCCCCGCACTCTGCCACGAGATGATCATCGATACTACACTCATCATCTCCCATCAGTTCGATCCCGCAGACCATTGAACTATCACCGCGGCTCACAATCGTTTTGACCATGACTGGTTCGGATGCTTTCTCTTTTTTAAGCCGGTGGACATGATTGCAGGTCGTGCAGCGCACGAGCCTCTCACGGGAGTCTGCCACGACTTCGTGCTCTGACTTCTCCCCGCACTGGGGGCAGTGGATGGAAATAAACATTGATTATCAATAGCGACCCTCACGTAATAAAGCATGGAGGCAACTGAAGTCATCCGCTGCCGCGGTCACCCGCTCATATCGGCGAGTCACCCCACCACGTTTGAGGTAACGATGGAGGGGAGGCTTACCAGAAAGGGGCACTGCATTGTCGGCATCGGTGCGGACAAAGGGGCGTTATTACTTTCACCCCGGTTTAAGGGTGTGCTCTGCCACGATGACGCATCACTTTTAACCATCCTTTCGTGCGAAGAATTCGCAGTTGCGGTGCACTCCCGCGGGAGCGCTGCAATGACCCTCAATCACCCGACAGACCTGGTCTGGCGGAAAAGCAATTTTGTCTGCGGGAGGACTATCGGTATCTACTCCGATCAGGTGGCAGTGACACTTCCCGGCGGGCTGGTCGGTCTTCTCAAAGCGGGACGGCCGCTGCTGGTCACGATGGTCGCTCAGCGTCCCGGCTGAGTATCGTGATCTTGAGCTCGGCGTTGTTTAACAGAGTTTCACACCGCTTTACGAGTGCCGCGCCCTGCTCGTAGAGCCGTATGCTCTCCTCAAGGCTCGTGTTCCCGTCCTCTATCTTCTCCACGATCTCCTTTAATTGCCGGATTGTGTCCTCATACGTTTCTGCCATGTCTGATCCGCTCCACACGTACATCGCATCTCCCATCGATGAACCTGATATTCAGGACATCACCGCTGGAGAGTGCGTCAACGGTCGTTACCATCTTTTTATCCTTTTCTATCACGCAGTACCCCCGTGCGAGGAGAGTTTGCGGGTTATACCCGTCGATGATCGCCCGCAGCTGGTTCAGTACGAGGCGGTCATGGTCAATGCGCATGTTCAGGGCACGGCCCAGCCGTTCGCCAAGGTCTGCGGTTTCCTGCCGGCGTTCATGGATCCTCCGTTCGAACCGGCGCGGTCGCAACCGGTCGCGGAGGTCCAGGACCTCACCCATCGCACGTTCCAGCCGCTGCAGAAGGACATGCCTGAGCTGGGCGGAAAGGGACTGCTGCAGTTCCCCAAGTGACCCCCGGTCAGGTACACACAGTTCTGCAGCTGCTGAAGGCGTTGGCGCCCTCACGTCAGCGGCGAGGTCGCTGAGCGTGACATCCACCTCATGCCCGATCGCGCTCACCACCGGCGTCCTGCATGACGCGATCGCCTTCACGACCTCGGGGTGGTTGAACGGGAAGAGGTCTTCAAAGCTCCCCCCGCCGCGTGCAACAATGATGACATCAACCCTACCATCGATGCGCCGGATCGCAGCGGCGATCTGCTGGTGCGCATCCTCACCCTGCACTGCGGTCGGTGAAATGATGATTTCCAGCGGGAAACGGCGGCTGATGACGTTTTTTATATCCTGCAGAACTGCGCCTGTTTCCGATGTCACGATCCCTATTTTTCCAGGGAAGCGGGGCAGCGGGCGCTTGCGTTCCAGGGCAAAATACCCCATCGCTGCCAGTTCCTTTTTCCAGCGTTCAACCAGCAGGTGCTTCTCCCCTTCACCAGCCGGGAGGATCTCCTGGACGATCAGGCTGTACTCCCCATACGGGGCGTAATGGTTGATGGAGCCGAACGTGATGACCTTCATGCCGTTCTGAGGGTCAAAGGAAAGGGAATTGGCGCTGGATCGCCACATCTTGCACTTCAGCGACCACGAGTTCTTGTCAGAGGTCTCGACGAGCGAGAAGTAGCGGTGACCGGCGCTGTGATGCTTATAGTTGGTCACTTCGCCCTGCACCCAGATATCCTGCAGCCGGCTGTCGTCGAGGACTTCCTGGACGATCAACGAGACCTGCGATACCTGCAGGATGGCGGCTCCGTTCCTATCTGTTTTTTCTGTACCGCCAAACCAGTCCATGAACAACTATTATGCGCAAAATGCATATTAATGAGTATGAGCATGCCCGTGATCGCCGTTTCAAGCATGTTCTTCCATGAATACCGGTGCGAAGAGATCTTTTCCTTTGTGAGTGCTTCGGGGCTCAATGGTATCGAGTTCTGGCTCGAGACCCCCCATTTCTGGCTCCGGAATTGCCCTGTGGGGGAAGTCACGGCATGCATGCAATCCCATCCCGAGATCCCGACCATCAATGTCCATGCCCCGATCCTCGACCTGAACCCCTGCTCGATCAATCCCCGTGTTGCGGCTGTATCGATCGGGTACGCTGTGCGTTCAATCCGGCTTGCTGAACAGCTGGGCGCAGGTGTGCTCACCGTGCACCCTGGCAGGCGCACGGCAAAACGCCCGCCATCCGATGCGGATTTTAAGCGGTTCGACCACTTCATCGCCGTCCTCCGTGACGCTGCACTCAAGACTGACCAAAAGATTGGCATCGAGAATATGGAGCACATCGTCAACTCACTGCTCTGCACACCGGCGCGGGTGCGGGCGCTGCTTGATGACGAGCCGTGGCTCCACTTCACCCTGGACGTATCTCACGCGATGGCAGGCTCGCCTGATGAGGTATTCACCTATATCGAGCTCTGCGCCGACCGTCTCGTCAATGTCCACCTCAGCAGGGTCGAGGCAAAGCGGCTGCACCTCCCGCTGGACCGCAGTGAGGACATGGCACGGGTCGTCGGGGCGCTGCGGGACTGCGGTTATACCGGACCGATCACGCTTGAGATCGATGATTTAAACTTTGACCGAACGCTTACATCGCCGGAAAAAGTTGCGATCCTGAACGCTGATCGCGCGTTTTTAGCGCAGTTACTAGGGTAATCCGCTAATTTTATCTCTTTTCCCCGCCCTATGAGTATTGTTACCTGCTCTATGAATACCCGTTGTCCTGGCTACCGCACTGCGGTGTGGATTCGATGATCATCGATCCTATCAGTATCGCCCTTTTTATCATCTGCGTGCTCCTCTCGGCATTTTTCTCGAGTTCTGAAGTGGCGCTAATCTCGATCACTCGGGCAAAGGTAAGGACGCTCGTAAATGAGGGCAGGCCCGGCTCGCTCGCACTTGCACGGCTCAAAAAATCACCCAACCACCTGCTGACCACGATCCTGATCGGCAACACCATCGTCAACATCGCAGCGGCAGCGATCGCCACCGCGACTGCGATTACGGCGTTTGGCAGTATCGGCGTCGGGATTGCAACCGGCGCAGTGGTAATCATCCTGCTCGTGTTCGGCGAGATCGGCCCCAAGGTCTATGCGGCACGGGCGTCAGAGGGATTTGCGCTCGCGGTTGCCCGACCGGTTTTCTGGCTCTCGTTCGTGTTCACCCCCGTCATCTGGCTGGTGGACAAGGTGAGCCATTCGCTGCCCCTCTACCGGGACCAGCCCGAACTCTCGGTGACCGAGGAGGAGATCAAGGAGTGGATCGACGTGGGCAAGGAGGAGGGCACGATCGAGCAGGAGGAGCAGGACATGCTCTACTCAGTGCTCGAGTTCGGCGATACCACCGCCCGTGAGATTATGACGCCCCGGGTGGACGTGACATTCATGGAGGACACGGCAACGTTCGAGGAGGCGATCCGGATCTTCAACGAGACCGGTTTCTCCCGGATCCCGGTCTACCACGAACAGATCGACAACATTACCGGCATCCTGAATGTAAAAGACGTTTTCTCTGCGATGGTATCCCGGCGGAAAGATACGGCGATCAGGGAGATCATGTACGACCCCTACTTTGTTCCCGAGACCATCAAGATTGATGACCTGTTAAAAGAGCTTCAGGTGCGGCGGGTGCAGATCGCGATTGTGATCGATGAGTACAGCAGCTTTGTCGGGATTGTGACAGTCGAGGACATTCTCGAGGAACTAGTTGGCGACATCATGGACGAGTTCGACAAAGAAGAGCCCGAGGTACAGAAACTTGCTGATGGAGTGTTCGTGGTAGACGCCCAGATGTGGGTCGACGACCTCAATGAACAGCTGGGTGTCACCCTGCCGGTCGATAAATCGTACGAGACCATCGGCGGGCTGCTCATTGACCAGCTCGGGCATATCCCGCAGCACCCGGGTGAGAAGGCAGAGATTGAGACGGGGAGGGTGACGCTCGTGGTCATGCAGATGCACGGGAGGCGGATCGTCAAAGTGAAGATCGTCGTGCACCCCGGCAACGGAAATAACCATCATTAAAAGAGTGCCCCGCACATCACATACAGGAGGAAGAAAGGTGACAAAGCGCATTGCGGTGCTGGCATCGGGCAGGGGTTCGAATTTCCAGGCGGTGATCGATGCCATACGGGAAGGGATGGTGCCCGCGGAATGCGTGGCGCTCATCACCGACAACCCGCAGGCATATGCGATCGGGCGGGCGCGTGCGGCAGAGATCCCGGTTATGGTGGTTGAGTATGATTCGTTTTCTGCGAGGGAGGCGTATGAGCGGGCGCTCCTTTCCGTAATGCAGCAGTGCAATGCCGACCTCTTTGTGCTCGCCGGCTATATGAGAATCGTCGGAAACGAGATCGTGCAGGCGTTTTTTGGGCGCATGATCAACATCCACCCCGCTCTGCTCCCGGCGTTTCCGGGACTGCACGGGCAGCGGCAGGCACTGCTCCATGGCGTAAAGGTCTCCGGCTGCACCGTCCACTTCGTGGATGAGAACCTTGACGGCGGTCCGGTTATAGTCCAGCGGTGCGTCCCGGTTCTCGAAGGGGATGATGAGGATACGCTTGCTGTGCGCATTCTCAAACAGGAGCACCGCTGCCTTCCGGAGGCGATCCGGCTTTTCTGCGAGGGCAGGCTGCATATTGAAGGACGAACGGTGCGCATCGTCTGAACAGTGAGCCCCTTCCTTTTTTACTTAAAAACGCTGATACGTATGCGTAGAGCTCCAGGAGATATCCATGAAGGAACGATCTCGTAACCCGGCAACAAAAAAGATTGCCCGCGATCGGATTGCCGTGCTCTTTACCCAGGCCCGGGTAGCATTTTTTACGCATCCCGAGCGGAGCAACCGGTACGTGGAACTCGCCCGGCGGATCGCAATGCGCCAGCGAATCAGGATCGACCGCGAGTTCCGCCGGCAGTTCTGCCGGCATTGTTCCTCGTTTCTTATGCCGGGCAGCACTTCGCGGGTGCGGGTGCACAGCGGACATGTCGTGGTCACCTGTCTCTGCTGCGGCAAGCGGCGGCGGTACCCGGTGGGGAGGCCTTCCTCCACATGAACCGTGATCGCCTGATGCAGGATCTCAAGCCCACGGTATGGATCGGCAAACAGGGGTGCTCCGAAACTATGATTGACGAGATCAAGACCCAGTTAAAGAAGAAAAAGCTGGTCAAGGTAAAGTGGCTGCATAATACCGATATCGACCCTGAAGCAATCGCCCACCGTGCGGGTGCGGATCTCGTCGAGGTACGGGGAAGGACCATGGTGCTTGCCCTGCCAGGAAAAATTCGGATCATCCGTTAATTTTTCTCTGGCATAGGGTGATCTTTCTCTCGCTCGAAATATATATGAACTCACCTCACAAATAAGATAAGACTGTTATTTATTACAGCAACAGTGAGGTCTAGATATGACAACCGTGTTCGATGTACCGGCTGACCTTCTTATTCGCAAGGTCGCAGAGGCGCTCAAGGCCCGGCAGGAGATCAAACCGCCGGCATGGGCAGCCTTTGCAAAGACCGGTGTCCATAAAGAGATGCCTCCCGAGGATCCGGACTGGTGGTATGTCCGTTCGGCGGCAGTACTGAGGCGCGTCTACGTCGATGGTCCTCTGGGGGTCCAGCGGATGCGCAGCTTTTACGGCGGGAAAAAGGATCGTGGCTCCAAACCAAACGCGTTCCGCAAGGGGAGCGGTTCCATCCTGCGCAGAGCGCTCCAGCAGCTCGAGACGTGCAAATTTGTTGTGCATGACAAAACCGGGCGCAGGATCTCGCCAGAAGGGCAGTCGTTTATGGATGCAATGGCACAGGATACGGTTAAAAACCCGCCGGCACCGGTGCCAAAGAAGGTGCAGCCGCACAGGGCAGAGCCAAAGAAAGCCGAATCAGGCAAGGCAGAGAAGAAGCCATCGGGAAAGAAAGGCGAGCCAAAAAAAGCCGAGAAGTCCGATGCGCCAAAGGCTGAGGGAAAGAAGCCAGAGGCAAAAGAAGCGAGAAAATCTGAGAAGAAAGAGTGAAGGGGTCGGTATGGGAGACGACGAGCTGGCGGAAATCCGAAGAAAAAGGATGGCGCAACTGCAACAGCAGGCAGCTGAGCAGCAGGTGATGCAGCAGGATGACCTCGAACGTCAGCAGCGTGCAAAAGCTCAGATACAGATGGCGCTCATGCAGATCCTTGAGCCGGATGCCCGGGAGCGATTGAACACTATCAAACTGACCAAGCCGGAGTTTGCCGGTGCGGTTGAGCAGCAGCTGATCATGCTTGCCCAGAGTGGCAGGGTGCGCCAGAAGATCACTGATGCACAGCTCAAGGAGCTGCTGCGCCAGCTTGCGCCGGCGAAGCGGGATTACTCGATCACGCGAAAATAATGAATGCGGGAGTGCTGTACAGCGGCGGAAAGGACAGTTCCCTTGCAGCAATCATGCTGGGTACGTATTATGAAGTCGAACTTAACACGTTCGTCTTTGACTCCGCCCGAAACATCCCGTCAGTTGAAGCTGCGGCACGGGTGCTGGGGTTCCCCCTTAAAAAACGAGTATTGAAGGAAGGATTGTTGAATGAGGCGGTGAAACTGGTGAAGGAACGAATGTATCCCAACAATGCGATCAACCTGGTGCACCGCACCGCCGTTGAGTCCCTCTGCAGTGAGTATAAGGTTGTCGGTGACGGCACACGGTTTAACGACCGCGTCCCGATGCTCTCGCTGTCAGAGGTGCAGAGCCTGGAGAGCAGGACGAAATGTTCCTATATCCGCCCTCTGTTAGGCTACACAAAACCCGAAGTCGACCGGCTCGTGGACCGGTTCCTTGTCGTCACATACGGAGAGACCGGAACGATCGAAAACGGAGACTATGAAGCAGAGATACGGGAGGCGTGCAGGAAATCGGGTATCGATCCCGTCCCGCTGTTCCCGCCCCATCATGACCAGTCGCTTGTCGTGGGAAAAAAGCACTAGTATCAGGTGAATGAACATGAGCAAATTAAGCAAAGGCAGAAAGATTCGTATGGCAAAGGCATGCGACCAGAACCGGCGCGTGCCCCAGTGGGTGATGATCAGGACAAAGCGCTCGGTTGTTGCGCATCCCAAGCGGCGCAACTGGCGCAAAAGCGCGTTAAAGGTGTAGCGATGGCAGAAAAATTACAGGAGCACATCTACATCATCCCGCTGCGGGACACCCGGAGGGCACCGCGGTGGAAACGCTGCAACGCTGCGATAAAAGACATTAAAAAATACCTTGCCAGACACATGAAGAGCGAAGAGGTCAAGCTCGATAAGACCATCAACGAGAAAGTCTGGGAGCGGGGCAGCACAAAACCACCCTCTAAGATCCGCATACGCGCCATGAAGATGGAAGACGGGCAGGTTGAGGCAGAGCTCGCCGAGGAATCGTAGATATATGGAAAGAACAGCCTTGTTTGCCGGCGACCCGCACATCGGGGTATTCTCCCGCGTGCTGGACGAGATTGCGATCATCCCTCCCGAAGCTCCTGAAGTCTTCAAACAGGCGGTCCGCGCTGCACTTGACGTCGAGCTCATCGAAACGACGATTCAGGGCAGTGCGATTATCGGGTCGCTTGTTGCAGGCAACTGCAGGGGGATTGTGGTGAGTGGACTTGCGAGCGGCACCGAAATTGCCTCCCTCTCAGAACACCGCGAGGTGATGCAGCTTTCGGGCACCATGAACGCAGCCGGCAACGTCATCCTTGCAAACGACCGTTGTGCGATCATCCATCCCGAAATGGAGAAGGATACCGCCCGGGAAATCGGTGAATTTCTCGGTGTTGACGTGCTGCAGGTTTCACTGGGGGGCATAAAGACCGTCGGAATGGCGGGCACCTCAACCAATAACGGTGTGATTGTGCCTCCCCGAGCAACCGAGCAGGAACTTGCCCGGCTTTCAGAGTTCTGCGGTGTACCTGTCGGGACGGGGACGATCAACATGGGTGGCGTACTGCTGGGCACCGGACTTCTGGTCAACACCCGTGGTTATCTCGCAGGTTCGCTGACGAGCGGGTTTGAACTGGGCAGGATTGAGGACGTATTTGGATTTCTGGAGTGAATTACATGGAAGACAAGACATTTGAGGTTAAGGGCACGTTTCTGATGGGCGATGACTGGAAGCCTTATAAAAAAGTGATCAGCGCGCCCAACGAGTATAAAAAAGTGATCAGCGCGCCCAACGAGAAGCAGGCACGGGAGCGCACGTTTGCGGTTATCGGCAGCAAGCACAACCTCAAGCGAATGTATATCAAAATCGATGACGTTACCCTAGTTAAGGGTGAATAAGTGTGGAACAGATGGACCAGCGCGAACTGCTGACCCTTGAGCACTACCTAAAGGAATACGGGCAGCAGGCGGAGATTTTTACCGGTCAGCTGGAACTACTGGAGAATGGCAGGATGGAAGCGCTTGCCGCCATCGAGGCGTTGCAGGGACTGCTGCAGTCCGGCGACGGGACAGTGCTCCTGCAGATCGGAGGCGGGGCGAGTATGAGAGCACAGGTGCTGGAACCGGAGAAGGTACTGGTCAATATCGGTGCTGACGTGATTGTTGAACGATCCAACAAGGAAGCGGTCGAGTTCTTACAGGACCGGATCACCGAGATGGCAGCTTCTGAGAAGAAGGTTGCCGAAACCCTCGACCGGCTGCGCAACCAGATGAACGAGATTGCACGGCGGATCGAGCAGGGATACCAGCAGGCGGTTCAGGCAGAGCGTGCGGCACAGCCACCATCCGCACCCAGCGATCAGGATGCGTAAGGCAGGAGCACCGAATGTTCGAGGGGCTTCGCGAACGATTGCAGACTGCCCGTGCCCGGATTGGCAGCAGCATTCAGGCAGTTGCCGCTCCCCAAAAAGAACACGGGGAAGCACCCGGACTGCCGGCGCAACCTCTTCATTCTTCTGCAACCTTTGCAGATAAAGTAAAGACGTTTGTCATCGACCGCGAGCTGATCATCACTGACAGTGAACTTGCCGGCGCGCTCTCAGACCTTGAAATCATGCTTTTAGAGAGCGATGTAGCGCTCACTGTTACCGACGCGATCGTTGGCCATGTGAAACGGGACCTGGTGGGCAGTCACCGCAGGATCGGGCAATCGGTGGATGCACTTGTTGTCGGGACGCTGCGGAGGGCACTGCTTGACGTGCTCGGGAAGGGGTTTGATCTCAGCGAATATATCAGGTCCCACGAACGCCCGGTAAAAATCCTCTTTACCGGCGTGAACGGGACGGGAAAGACGACAACGGTCGCCAAAGTCGGCGCTTTTTTAAAAAAGCAGGGATTTACGGTAGTAATCGGCGCCGGGGATACGTACCGGGCCGGGGCGATCGAGCAGATCGATGTGCACGCGGAGCGTATCGGGATCAAGATCATCCAGCACCAGCAGGGCGCCGATCCGTCCGCAGTGCTTTTTGATGCCGTGCAGTACGCAATCTCGCACAAGATCGATGTGGTGCTTGCCGATACGGCAGGCAGGCTCCATACAAAAGCGAACCTGATGAACCAGTTAG
Source organism: Methanoregula sp. (assembly GCA_026394605.1). Lineage (GTDB taxonomy): Archaea > Halobacteriota > Methanomicrobia > Methanomicrobiales > Methanospirillaceae > MVRE01. The sequence continues at coordinate 5,929 of JAPKXY010000027.1, read as the reverse complement.
AAAAGATCCGACGGGTGATGAAGCCGGACCTTATCGTGTATGTTGACGAGGCAGTGGCAGGCAATGACGCAATCGTGCGGGCTGCAGAGTTCGACAAAACCGTTGGGGCTGATGTGGTGGTACTTACCAAGGCAGACATGGACTCCCGCGGCGGGGCAGCGATCTCGATTGCCCACACCATCGGAAAGCCGCTTATGTTCCTGGGCACGGGGCAGGCATATGACGACATCATGCCGTTCTCTCCCCATGCGGTGGTCGAGGAACTCCTGGGTGATGGCTAATGCTGGATTCTCTGTCCACCTCACTCAAGGACGCTCTCAAGAAGCTTGCGGGCAAGACCGTCGTTGACCGTGCGGCGGTTGACGAGCTCGTCAAAGACCTGCAGAGGGCGCTCCTTTCGGCTGATGTGAACGTCAAGCTCGTAATGGAGCTTTCAAAGGCGATCCGCACGCGGTCGCTGGACGAGCCGCCACCGAAGGGCATGGGGGTGCGGGAGCATGTGCTCCGCATCGTGTACCAGGAGCTTGTCAGGCTCATCTGGACAGCTACGGATGTGAAACTGGAACCCCAGACCATCCTAATGGCAGGCCTGCAGGGAAGTGGCAAGACCACCACGACCGCAAAGCTCGCCCGCTACTTCCAGAAAAAAGGGCTCAAGGTTGGAGTCATCTGTGCCGATACCTTCCGCCCCGGTGCTTACGATCAGCTGGTCACGCTCTGCCAGAAGATCAACGTGCCCTGTTTTGGTAACCCGGAGGCAAATGACCCGCTTGCACTCACCCGGCAGGGGCTCTCCGCATTCAAAGACCTCGAGCTGCTGATCATCGATACGCAGGGCAGACACGCGCTTGAGGCAAACCTGATCCAGGAAATCATCGAACTGAACAAGCTGACAAAAGCGACGCACCGCTGGCTTGTGATCGATGCGGCGCTCGGGCAGCAGGCGAGCGAGCAGGCGCGGCGGTTCCATGAAGCGATCGGGATTGACGGCGTGATCATCACGAAAATGGATGGTACTGCCAAGGGAGGCGGAGCACTCTCTGCGGTTGCCGAGACAAAAAGCGGGATCGTCTTTATCGGGAGCGGTGAGACGATCGAGGACCTCGACCGGTTTGATCCTGACGGGTTCATCTCGCGGCTGCTGGGCATGGGTGACCTGCGGGCGCTTGTCGAGCGGGCGGAAGAGGCGATCACGGCGGACGCTGTTGACGTCACCTCGATGATGAAGGGTAAGTTTACCCTGCGCGACATGTACCAGCAGCTGGAGGCGCTTAATAAAATGGGGCCGTTAAAACAGATCATGAGCATGCTCCCGCTCGGCAATATGGAACTCCCCTCGGATGTCTACGATGTGACGAGTACCAAGATGGTGCGGTATCGAATCATCATGGACTCGATGACGAGCATTGAGCTCGATGACCCCTCCCTCATCAACAGTTCGCGCATGCAGCGCATCGCCCACGGTGCCGGCGCGACACTGGATGAGGTGCGGGAGCTGCTGAAGTACTACAAGCTGATGCAGCGGACGCTCAAGGGGCTCCGGGGCCAGGGCGGCAAGTTCAACATGCAGCGCCTGATGAAGCGCTTCTCCGGGATGCAGTGAGTATGACTGTGTTTGCGATTGTCGGGCACCTCGCCCGCACCGATGGAGCGTTCAGCCTGAATGACTGCGCGGGCGGCGCCGGACGCATGGATGTACTCTGTCGATGCGTCAACGCCTCGCTCACTCTTTCTCACGGGCTGCGGCGTGACGTGGAGTGCTCACTTGTCCTGCTGGGGCAGCCGGTGCCGCCAAAAACCGTCAGGTTTTCGGGAAGCACCGTGCGGTCACTGAACCCTGACGAGCGGAGTCCTGCGGCACTGATCAAAAAGGCGCTTTCCATTCCCTGTGGTTCGGAATTCCGCGAGGCATCGCCCGGAGTGTCTGTGCGCAAGAGCGGCCTTCTGCGGCTGCTGCAGGAGCACACCTTCGGGGTGTTAGACAAGCAGGGCACCGATATCAGGAAGGCAGGGCAGCTTCCCGATGCGTTCCTGCTCTCCGACCATTTGGATTTTACTCCTGACGAGGAAGCGATCATCGCGGACTGCCCGCACTACTCGGTTGGCCCTGTGGTGCTCCACGCTGACCACGCGATCACGGTGCTGCTCAACGAAATCGACCGGAGGAATGCCGGATGGACATGACCGAAACGGTGGGAAAGATCCTTGTATACGGTGTGTGCTGCGACCACTGCCTGGGCAGGTTCTTTGGCAAACGGGGGCACGGGCTTGCAAATGACGAGCGCGGTAAAGCGATCCGGATTGCCCGCGCGATTGCCGGCAACCTGTCGTACGAGCCCTTCTCCGGTACCTGCTGGATCTGCGGCAACTTCTTTGACCATGTGAGGGAATGGGCAGACCGTGTTGTTGCCGCCACGCAGGGGATCGAGTACGCGACATTTCTCGTCGGGTGCCACGTCCCCCCGCTTATCGCTGAGTCCGAGGAGATGGTCTGGAGCGATCTCTCCCTTGCCGACCCTGAACCCTTCAAGTCGGAGGTGAACCGTGAGGTGGGCAAAGCGGTTGCCGGCATTACTGGAAGGGACGTGGATTTCAAAAAGTCCGACATCGTGGCGCTGCTTGACCTTGCAGCTGGAGCTGTTGATGTGCGGATCAACCCGGTCTTTTTCTATGGCAGATACTGGAAATATGAACGGGGCATCCCCCAGACACACTGGGACTGCCGCAGCTGCCATGGTGCCGGGTGCGAGAAGTGCAACTTTTCGGGAAAACAGTACCAGGACTCGGTGGAGGAGCTGATCGGGCGCCCGGTCATTACATTGTTTTCCGCTAAGAACGCTGTGCTCCATGGCGCAGGGCGTGAGGATATCGATGCACGGATGATCGGCACCGGCAGACCGTTTATCCTTGAAGTAGTCGTACCGAAGCGGCGGACGGTGGATCTCCATGTTCTTGAATCGTTAATTAACCAGGGTGCAGAAGGGCGCGTCACGGTTGAACTTGAACGCTGGAGCGAACGGGCAGAGGTGGAAACCCTTAAATCAACCAAGGCGCATAAAAAATACAGGATCATAGTCGAGGTTGAGGGTACCCCCTCAGCGGACGAGTTCGTAAAAGCAGTAACATCCTTAACCGGCGCCATAATTCACCAGCGCACGCCGGAAAGGGTCGCCCATCGGCGTGCCGATAAAATCCGCGAACGCAGGGTCCTTGCAATCGAATGCTCTGGTAAGGAAGCCGGCAGGTTTATCATCGAAGTGACGGGCGAAGCCGGACTCTATATCAAGGAACTGATATCAGGGGACAACGGGAGGACTCACCCGAGCCTTACAGAGGCTCTGGGAGTTCCCGCCCGCGTCACCAGCCTCGATGTCGTGCTGGTCGAAGAGAAAAAGGAGGAATAACATATGGCACACCACAACGGACCACGGAAAAAGACACGCTACAAGTTCAAGAAGGAGCTGCGGCGCCGTGGGCTTCCACCGGTGACATCGGTCATCCAGCAGTTTGAGATCGGCGAAAAAGTCCACATCGTCTGCAACCCCAGCATCCAGAAGGGCATGCCCCATCACCGGTTCCATGGCAAAACCGGAACGGTCATTGGCCAGCGCGGACGCGCCTGGATGCTTGAGATCAGCGACGGCAACGCCGAAAAGATCGTCATCGCAAGACCACAACATCTAAAAGCACAAAGGTAAAGTTTCTGTCAGGTGATTGGCATGAAAGTCAAGGGTATTCTTAGCGAAGAGAAGGTTACACTCCCCCAGGTACGCGAGGTTCTTCTGGGTGTCGAGTCGCAGAGGATCGCTGCAGAAAAAGAGATGTCCTATGAGTTTCGCCGCAGCATCGAGCATGCCAATCAGCTCGTAAAAACTAGCCCGGAAAAATCCCAGGCGCTTGTTGCAGAACTCTTAAAACTCGAAAAAATGAAGCCCGAGATCGCCTATCGCATCGCCAATATCATGCCCAGGACCCGCGACGAGCTACGGGCAATCTATGCCAAGGAGCGCTTCACGCTCTCTTTAGAAGAACTCGATGCCATTGTCGAGACCGTTGTATCCCACTTCTGAGGTGGTGCAATGAAGGTCGAAAAGAAGGAGGTCAAAGCAATCGTACTCGATGTCCTTGCAAAAGGGCATCCTGACGACCCCCGCCCGCCATTCAAGCGCGAACCCCTTGTGCAGGCGATGGGGCTGGAACAGTTCAAGCTCCTCGAACTCGTCCCCAAGCCAGCGGTGCCTATCGAACTGTACGATATGTTATACATTGGCGACGGCGAACGGGAAAAGATCGAGCGGGTAAAGCGCCGGATCGGGTATGAGGATCTGACGCAGACCGCCCGCGGGGAGCTGCCGTTTTTAGTAGAAAAGGTAGTCAAACAGCGGGAGCAGGACTTTGTTCATTTCTTCAACATCGCGGTGCCGATTACCCCCCGGATGCATATGCTCCACCTGCTCCCCGGCATCGGCAAGAAGCTGATGTGGGAGATCCTAGAAGAGCGCAATAAAAAGCCGTTTGAAAGCTTTTCTGACATTTCGGCCAGGATCAAATCGATCCCGCACCCGGAGAAGATGATCATCGCCCGGATCATGGAAGAGCTCCAGAACAAGGACGTCAAGTACCACGTCTTTACCACGAAATGAAGGCGTATCGCGACCAGCATTTCTTAATCGATCCCCGGGCAGTCGAGCGGATTACTGCCCTTGTTGAGGTCAAGGATCGCGAGGTGCTGGAAATCGGGCCCGGCAATGGTGCGCTGACAGAGGCGCTCCTTGACCGCGGGGCGATCGTGCATGCCGTGGAGCTGGACAGCAAACTCTGCGACGGTCTCGCCGAACGGTTTTATAGCGAGATTGCTGCAGGCAGGCTCACGGTCACATCCGGGGACGCGACCCGGTGCGATCTCCCCCCCTTTTCGCTCGTGGTCTCAAACCTGCCGTACTCGGTCTCATCGAAAATTACATTCCGGCTGCTTGCGACCGGTTTTGAGGTCGCGGTACTCATGTACCAGAGCGAGTTTGCACAACGGATGACCGCACCTGCAGGCACCAGGGATTGCGGCAGGCTCTCGATCATGGTGCAGACTTACGCATCTGTGCAGCGGTGCTTTGAACTCACGCCTAACTGCTTCTCGCCCAAACCGCAGGTGCACTCGATGGTAGTGAGGATGGTGCCCCGCCCACCGATCTTTGTTATCAATGATCACAAACGGTACGCCGATGCCGTCAGGGCGCTTTTCTCGCACCGGCGCAAGACGGTGAGAAATTGCCTGAAGGGATCGAAAGGGATGCTCGATCCCGCATGGGTTGAGCGGGTGCTTGCAGTGCTCCCCCTCGAGATCCTTGCGAGCCGCCCCGAGGAATTGTACCTGGAAGACTTTGCGACGATTGCAAATATCGAGTGAGCTTTTTCTCTGGGGTTGTCATGGTAAACAATGACAAAGACTGTTGGGAGACAATCCTGAGCATCGAGAGCATCCACCAGTGTGGTGAATGAGGGCAGGATGATTATCTCCGGTGATTTTTCCCGTGCTCGTCATCCCTGTTTCCGGATTGTTCGTACAGTATGCGAAAAACATGGCTCTCCTCGGGATAAACTGCCGGCAGGTGTAAAGGTACGGTGACCGGCAGGCGCAGGGTTCCTTGAACATGAATACCTGCCGGGTCAGGTGAACGATTGCCGGTATATTGGCCGGGGGTCTCTTTGATGCCGAATAATTCGGCAACAAATTTCCCGCTCACCATGTCTGGCACAATTTTTTTTTAAATTTTCTTGCAGCATTGTTATGGATTTTTTTTAAATTTTTTTTAAAAATTTCCGGAATTTAACATCAGCCAGACACATCCTTTATCAATGGGAGGATAGAGTAGTAGAATATGAAACCTATTCCTGCGATTGCCATAACGTTGGTATTGTTCCTTGCGCTCCT
>JAPKXY010000025.1 GCA_026394605.1 Methanoregula sp. | reverse complement strand
GTTATTGCCGAGCTCACCCTGCATGCGACGGAAGAACTCGGGCATGCAACCCTGCTCACCACGAGGATCATCCAGCTCGGAGGGACACCGGTGACCAAACCTCAGGAATGGTACAAACTAACCAACTGCGGCTACGATGCGCCCGATGATCCGTATGTGATCAAGGTCCTCGAGCAGAACATCAAGGGTGAGCAGTGCGCCATCAAGACCTACAACAGCCTTATGAAAAAAACCAGGGATAAGGATCCTGTTACCTATAACATCCTGCTCGGTATCCTCCAGATGGAAGTCGAGCACGAGGAGGACCTGCAGGCGCTTCTCGAAGATATCGAAGTGATGATGCGGAACCGGTGAACCTCTTCTGCATCCATGCAGGACGCAAAAGACGCGGTAATTGCGTTTCTCCACGTGCAGGTGCTGAAGAATCGTTGATACGATTCTTCAAATCAGTCAGGAACTGAAGAACCGGTGAGCCCCTTCTTCATCCCTTTCAGGAACTGAAGAACCGGTGATAATTTTTTCCATCCATGTAAGGAACGGAAGGATTGGCGAGGGGATCTTTTTTTTTTCCGTGATCCATCACTATCCCCATACTTATATAGTCATTCTGTCAACGTTATGGCATTGAAAGGTGGGTTGATGGCCGTCGAACACACCAGCGGTAAAAAGGTCGGGTCAGTCATGCTCTATGCTCTCAGTACCTGCCAGTGGTGCAACAAGACCAAGCAGCTGCTCAGGGATCTGGGCATTGATTTTGATTTTGTGTATGTTGATCTGCTGGAAGGAAAGGAACAGTCTGAAATCCTTGACACAATGGAGAAGTGGAACCCGCGCGGGTCATTTCCAACACTGGTGATCGACAACAAACGGTGTATTGTAGGGTTCCAGGAAGGACAAATCCGGGAGGTGTTCGGGACATGACCTTGCCGGTTTTTCCCGATGCCCTGATCGATGCAACATATTCTGACCTTAAAAAAGAGGCAGAAGACGGTGGGTACAGGCTCAACCAGGATATTGATTTCACAAAAAACCTGATCCGCGGACTGCTCAAAAATGAGCAGCGGTATGGCTACCGGGCATGCCCCTGCCGGCTCGCCACCGGGAAAAAAGAAGAGGATCTCGATATTATCTGCCCCTGCGACTATCGGGATCCTGACCTCGATGAATTCGGAGCATGTTACTGTGCATTATACGTCAGCGAAGCGGTCCAGAAAGGACAGCAAAAACTCTCACCGATCCCTGAGCGCCGTCCCCCGCGTGCGAACCGCAAAAACCCGCAACCGCTCACACCAAAAGGATTGGCCCCGCTTGCGGCACTGCCGCTGCCTGTCTGGCGCTGTAAGGTCTGTGGGTATCTCTGCGCACGGGAACAACCACCGGAGGTCTGCCCCATATGCAAAGTGAAAAAAGACAGGTTTGAACGGTTCATCTGACGTTCTGTTTTTTTTTGCTGACATGTGCCTGGTTCAATCAGGTTTGTCTTTTTCCCAACCATCAAATACCGTCTGCGCCAACCTAACTGGCATGGCAGATCCAGTCCAGATCGAAATCGTCGGGTTCGAACATGCTGATTGCTCGCCATTCCCCTGCAATGAAGAGCGCACCTGCGGGCTTTCGGAATGCTACCCGACGGGCAGGCTCACCGCGGCATTTGATGCATTAAAAAAAGTACTTGATAGGCAGTACAGTAGCCGCATCGCCCTGAAACTCACGCTCCTTGACAAAGGAACCCCGGACTACATCAAGAAAATTATTGAACTGCACCACCCTGCGCTCCCCATCGTGCTCGTCAACGGCAGGGCGACGCCGATCGGCCGGATCGCGCTGGAACGGATACACAAAGAGATTGAGAAAGTCCTGTAGGATCACGTAACCTTGGTCAGCGCCCCGGTCTCCAGATCGTAATAGAGACCGTGGATCTGGATCTTCTTTTCCTGTTCTGCTTTCTTTACGATCGGGTAGGTCCGCAGGTGCTCGATCTGGAGCCGGACATTCTCCTGCTCTATCATCCGTGAGCGTTCCTTCTGTTCCTGCTGGGTAGATGGCTTTTTGATCGTTGCATCCACCCGCTTCTTTGCCTCGATGGCATTGTTGAGCCAGTTGGGGATATAGGCGTCGTCTAACTCCTTGTCCAGCGCCTTGATCGCACCGCAGTCCGAGTGCCCGCAGATGACGATGTGCTGTACTTTTAAGTGCCTGATCCCGTATTCCAGCACTGTGGTAAGGCTCCAGTCATTGGCGGGTGCCATGTTGCCGATGTTCCGGTGCATGAACAGGGTGCCTGCCTGCGTGCCGGTGATGTGCCCGGTCTGGAGCCGGGAGTCGGAACACCCGATCCAGAGAACGGGGGGCTGCTGGCCTTTTGTCAGTTCCGTGTACCGCTGGATATTGTCCTTAAATGTCGTTTTCCTGAATTGTTCGTTGCCTTTGAGCAGTTGGTCGATCATGAGATCCTCCTGTATGGTCTGCAAACGCCGCAGCGGACTGCGGGACAAATACGATATATTCCTGCTGGGGGTGCAAATCGGTTGAACTTTTCGCATTGTGTCCGCCATTTAAAAAAAATGGAGCAGTCAGCATAAAACGATAGTACGTGAAAAAGGGAAATGCGCCAGGCTCCAGAAATTGATAATTTTCTGTTTTTATCCCGCCCTTATCTTTCCTCCCCCCCAATCCTCTCAGCCAACTTCTTCCCATGCGACCCGTTCCAGTATAATTTCCGACAGGATGAACACCAGTAAAACATAAACCCGGCACCATCCTTCGGAGCATACTCCGCACCCTCGATCTCATCAGCAGATGCCTCCCGCAGCAGGGAGTTGCACAAGGAACATCGGCTCATCGGTAGCCGCCGCTCGACCAGTCCACATTCGATAAGCTGCTGCACCTGTTCCATCACGTCATCGGGTTTGATCTGCACCGCCCGGTCCTTACCCCGGTTCGCCAGCTCGGTGTCGCGGGTGAGCAGGACGCGGTGCTCCCGGGCGGCAATTTCTAAAAGGAACGTGTCCTCCTTTGCATTACCCTGCGCAAACCCGTTCGCGCTGATCGTATCGTAGCCCATGAACCGGAGGTAACGGGTGAGCGTACCCAGCATCCGGTCGGTGACAAACCGTGGTTCGGTTTCGTATTCAGGTGACATGACGCACGATCTCGATGTATTCACCGCAGTTGGTGCACTGCTGCTTGTCAAGCTTGATAAACCGGCTTGAAAAGCCCCGCCGCTCGACCAGCGTCGCGTTGCACTTCGGGCAGTACGTGTTCTCGTACTGGTGGTTGTGCACGTTGCCAAGATACGGGAACCGGAGCCCGAGTTCTTTTGCCTTGGTGTAGATCTTTTCCAGCGTGGCGACGGGTGTCGCGCCCCGGTCGGTCATCTTGTAGTCCGGGTGGAACGCGGAGAAGTGCATCGGGGTCGCCGGGCCGAGGTGATCGATTACCCAGCGGATGAGGGATTCCATCTCCTCCATTGAATCGTTAAGCCCGGGAATGACAAGCGTCACGGTCTCGACATGCATACCGAGCTCGCGGGCGAGTGCTGCTGAGTCGAGCACCGGCTGGAGGTGCGCCCCGCAGATTTTTTTGTAAAAATCATCAGTGAATGCCTTGAGATCGATCCGGAAAGCGCAAAGCATCGGGGCAAGTTCGCGGAGCGCTTCTTCCGTGATGTAGCCGTTGGTCACGTAGATCGTGCCGAGCCCCTTTTTTCGTGCACGCGTGCCCATGTCGAGCGCATACTCGTGCCAGATCGTCGGTTCGTTATACGTCCACGAGATGCTCGCGCTCCCGCTCGTGATTGCCCTCCGCACTCCCTCCGCCGGTTCAAGCGTTCGCAGGTGCGAGCCTTCAAGTGTTGCCCGGGAGATATGCCAGTTCTGGCAGTGCTGGCAGTGGAAGTTGCACCCGATGGAGCCGAGTGAATAGGAAAGCGTGCCGGGCAGGTAATGATAGAGCGGTTTTTTCTCGATGGGATCGACTGCCTCACCGCTCGTACGCCCGTACGTCATCGCGTAGAGCGTGCCCTTCTCGTTGTGCCGCACGCCACAGATGCCGTGCCCGCCCTCCTTGATTGTGCACCGGTGGTTGCAGAGCGAGCACTGCACCGCATTGTTCTCGGTTTTTGTATACTGGAGCGCTTCGTGCATGGCCATCACCGTCAGGTTTCCAGCAGGGGTGCCGCGACCCGTGATGCAGCAGGATTACTTCTCTTTCAGTTCAGCGTTCTCATCTTCATCGGCTTCGAGCACAAACGATCCCCGGTATTTGCAGCTCTTGCACAGGTAGACCTGTCCGATATACCCTCCGGCAACCGGGAATATGTCGCGGCTCTTGCAGACCGGGCAGTAGATCATGTTCAACAACTCTATATGAGCATCAGGCACAAAAAATAATGCAATGAAAAAGGTCGTCATCTCGCTGGGCGGGTCCATCCTGATACCATCGCTGGAACAGAACCGGATACAGAACTATGTGCCCGTCCTGCGGGAGATCGCGTCCCGCCACCGGCTCTATGTCGTGGTGGGCGGGGGCGGGGAGGCGCGGCGCTACATCGAGGCGGCACGCAAACTCGGCATCGATGAGGGCACTGCAGATGAGATCGGCATCCTGATCACACGGCTCAACGCAACGATGCTCGTTGCCGCGATGGGTGATGACGCGTACCCGAAAGTTGCCGAGAGCCACGAGGAGGCAAAGAAGTTTGCCGAGCACAAGAAGTGCGTGGTGATGGGCGGCATCACGCCTGGGCAGACGACTGATGCGGTCGCGGCGGTGCTCGCGGAGCGCGTGCATGCTGATATCTTTATCAATGTAACATCGGTGGACGGGATCTACAGCACGGATCCGAAAAAGGATAAAAAGGCGGTGCGGTACGACCACCTCACACCGCGCCAGCTGCTGGAGATCGTCGGCAAGGTCCAGCTCGTTGCCGGGCTCAACACCGTGCTCGATGTGATCGCCGCCCGGGTGGTCGAGCGCAGCGGCATCCCGCTCGTGGTGCTGGACGGCACAAACCCGGAGAACCTCCGCGCCGCACTCCTCTCCGGCACCTATACCGGCACGGTCGTGAGCGGGAAAAAGACGCAGCCCCTGCCGTTATAATAAAAAAATGAACGGCAGCTATTTTTAGCGCCCCGAAAAATACTGTAGGGGCGCGGGGTAGTAGGGTAGCCTGGTCCATCCTAGAGCGTTTGGGACGCTTTGACGGCGGTTCGAATCCGCCCTACCCCATGGTTGCATGGACAAAAAAACGGCAAAGAACATATACAATACACTTTTACAACAATATCCTGACGCGATCGATTCCCCGTCAACACTCGGGCGGGGAGTCCCTTTTGAGGTGCTCATCCTCACCATCCTCTCCGCACAGACCACCGACCGGGCTGTGCTCGCGGTCAAAGAGCCGCTCTTTAAACAGTATCCGGACCCGCACAAGCTCGCCCGTGCAGAAATCTATGACATAGAACCGATCATCCACTCGTTGGGCTTTTACCATGTCAAGGCAAAGCACATCATCGCCGCAGCACAGAAGTTAATCTTGGACTTTGATGGCATCGTCCCCACAACAATGGACGGTCTCCTCACGATCCCCGGCGTCGGGCGCAAGACGGCAAATATCGTGCTCTACCATGCAATGGGGAAGAACGAGGGCATCGCGGTTGATACCCACGTCCGCCGGCTCGCGCAAAGGATCGGGTTTTCAAAAAGCAGTGATCAGGACAACATCGAACAGGACCTCATGCGGTTGTTCCCGCAGGGGCAGTGGGGCGATCTCACCGATGTCCTGATCACGCACGGGAGAGCATGCTGCACGGCAAAAAAGCCGCAATGCGAAGTCTGCCCCATCAGCAGGTATTGCATGTATTATCATACTTGAAAGAAAAAGGGTAAAATAACGTTTCATTATCGATAAATCAGACAAAAATAGTCTGATACAATATATATATAACGAATGCACAGCCGGCTGTTACAGGAATCGTCAGTATCCATGCCGTCACAATACGACGAACAACGGTCCACTGCACAGCGGCATAACCCTTTGTTGCTCCTACACCCATGATGGCGCCACTAATGGCATGAGTCGTGGATACAGGTATACCGAATGATGTAATGAAGGTGAGTGCAATACCCCCTCCCGTTTCAGCGCAAAAACCCTGATACGGACGGATATTCGTAATCTTTTTTGCCATTGTCTTGACAACGTGCCATCCGCCGGAGAATGTTCCCAGTGCAATTGCACCGCAGGATATCAGAATGACCCATAAAGGAACCGTAAATTCATGGAGTATACCAGTAGCGATGAGCATGGCAGTAATCGCACCCATTCCATTCTGTGCATCATTGCTCCCGTGATTAATACTGTAAAAGGCGGCAGAAACAACCTGTAACCTGTTAAACAGGGAATTCATTTTTTTCGGATTTGAATTTCTGAACAGCCGTATCACTACAAGGGATAAACTATACGCAGCGATGAGTCCAAGGATGGGTGAAAAGGCAATAAAAATGACAATTGCAAGGATCCCACTTATCGGTAAAATACCGGTGATCATCAGGAAAGGGATCATAAGCGAGCAACCAAAAAGAGCGCCTATGCCAAGGTACCCTCTCCAATTCTCCTCTTTCATGGACCGTGCGATAAAAGCAACTACAAATGCTCCCGCAATCGCACTGACAGTAACATAAAGAAAGAGGGCGCCAACACTACCAGGAGATGGCCAGGTACATGCGTCCAGACCGCCAGCACCTACAGCAGCACCCATGAGTCCGCCAACCAACGCATGTGTTGCCGAAATAGGAAGTCCGGTGAAGGTGGTAAGAAAAACCCATACGGTTGCAACGAGCATCCCGATAAAGAATACGTCAATGGTCATGAATGAGGGACTGACAATCCCTTTACCAATGGTTTTCGCCACAGCGGTTGTAAAAAGGAGCGGACCAATAAGGTTGAAACTTGCCGCCATCAGTACTGCCTGTACTGGTGAAAGGACCCGAGTCGCAACAACGGTTGCAATGGAATTTGCCGCATCATTCAGTCCATTGGCAAAATTAAAAAGGAGGGCTAGGATTATACCGAGAACAAGGATGATCTCCATATATCCTCAAGAGTGCCGGATCGCAATATCGGAAAGTACATTTGCCACATCTTCAGAGTAATCGGTCGCCTGCTCCAGATGTTCGTAGATATCCTTGAGCTTGATGATGGTAATCGCATGCTGGGTCCGGAAGAGGTCGGTCACTGCATGGGCAAGAACGTCATCGGCAAGGTTTTCCAGCCTGTTCACCTCGATGCAGCGTTCCTCGATATATTTCGGGCTCTTGATCGAACGGATGCCCTTGACAGCGCCTTCAAGCTCTACGGTCTGCATATGGATCAGTTTGGCGAGTTCAACCATGTGGACATCAGTCGCCTCGATGCCATAATAGAACATCTTTTCCGTCGCTCCATCGATATAGTCGAGTACCTCGTCAAGTGTTGATGCGAGGCGTGAGATCTCTTCAGGCTCGAGCGGTGTGATAAACGTCCGATTCAACTGTTCGTAGATATCATGGGTGACCTGGTCGCCCCGGTGTTCGAGCTGTTCGATTCCCTGACGTTTCTCTTTTACATTCGTGAAATCCTCGGTAAGTACTACGAGCTGCTCCGCTGCCTCCTTTACAATCGTCGCCTGCTGCTCAAAGAGATCAAAAAATATCTTGTCCTGTGGTATCAACCAATCCTTGAATCCCATAATAACTCTACTGGTAATCGGTGATGGTTCCTAAAAAATATAGCGAAATAGTGTATTCACTTAAAAATACTGGAAAAACGGCAGGAGCGTCGAGATCACCAGATATCCAAAAAACGAGAGCGTGAGTGCGAGGGGAATGGTGATGATCCACGCGGTCATCATCTCCCGCACGACCTTCCACTGGACCGCGTTCTTCCCCCGCGTCGCTCCCACACCGATAATCGCACCATTGATCGCATGGGTTGAGGAGACCGGCACACCGTATGAGGTGACCATGACAAGGATGCCGCTGCTCGCCGTTGCTGCGCAGAAACCCTGGTACGGGCGGATCTTGGTGATCTCTTTTGCCATCTTGTCGACCACCTGCCAGCCGCCAAAACAGGTGCCAAGCCCGATCGCGATTGCGGACGTCAGGATTACCCATGCCGGCACCTCAAACGAGAGCAGGAAGCCGGAGGATACCAGCAGGGCGGTGATCACACCGACCGCGTGCTGCCCGTCGTTTGCGCCGTGGGCGGTTGCCTGCACGAGGCACGAGAGCACGTGGAGCGGCTGGAAGATCCGTTTCATCCGGTTCTGGCGCGAGTGCCCGAAGAGGTGGGAGATCAGGATATCAAAGAGGAATGCCGCCACCATACCGATGATCGGCGAGATGATGATGAAGAGCACAATCGCAAGAAGCCCTGATATTTTCAGCACCCCGGCAACCATCAGGACAGGTATGGTCACCGCCGCCCCGCACACCCCGCCCAGCAGGATACCGGTTGGTACATCCCCTTTGAGCGTCATGGTGAGGATACCAAGCGCGACCGCACCGACAACTGCGCCAATCAACCCCCAGATGGTGACCTGCTCAAGGACCTGTATACCGGGAGGGATGATCGCAGACACACCGTATGCACCGATACCGGCACCGAGCAACCCGCCGACCATCGCGTGGCTGCTCGATATGGGGATGCCGGAACGGGTTGCTACAAACACAAGGACGACGGCTGTCACCATGGCGATGATGAGCGAGAGCGGCGTCAGGGAGTCCGGGTGAACAATCGCCGTGCCAATCGTTGTTGCGACCGCCGTCGTGAAGACAAACGGGCCAACCATGTTGCAGATCGCTGTGGACAGAACCGCCTTGCCAGGCGAGAGGGCTTTTGTCGCAACGACCGTGGCAATCGAATGGGATGCATCGTTGAGCCCGTTGACAAAATTGAGCGCAAGGGCGAGGATGATGCCAAAAAGGATGAGGGGCTCCAGGCCGATCATGAATGGCTCATCGCAATGTCATTCAGCGCGTGACCCACATCATTGCACTTTTCCATGACCCGGCCCAGCCCCTCGTAGATATCCTTGAGTTTGATGATCAGGAGGAGGTCTTTTGTCTTGAACAGTTCGAGCACGGCGCGTGACTGTAGCTCGATCGAGAGGTTGTAGAGCCGGTTGATCTCGACAGCATGACGGCTCACGTCCTCGGGTTTTCCGAGCGCCTCGAGGGACCGGATTGCGTGGTCGATCTCTATGGTGGAGAGCAGGATGAGATACGAGAATTCCTTCAGGGCATCGCTGGACTCGCCGAGGCCGTACGTGCAGACCTGCTGGGTGACATGGTCTATCCTGTCGAGCACATCGTCAAACACCGGTGCAAGACGGGAGATCTCCTCGGGTTCGAGCGGTGTGATGAGCGATTCGTTCAGCTTCTCATAGGTTTTCCTCGTGATTTCGTCACCGTTGTGTTCAATCTGGCGGACCCGGTGCGCCTTCTCCAGTCCCGATGGCAGTTCATGGGTGATCTCGTTTAACACCGTCGCTGCTTCGCTGATGGTAGCTGCCATCTGCTTAAAAAGGGAAAAAAATACCCGGTCTTCGGGCAGAATCAGATCGCGGACACGCATGTTTGTTCCTACCGTACGCTTTGTCACAGGCGGTATAAAACGGTGTGTCCGAAATGTATAGTCAAAAACCCATCTTTTGATACATTTGGGGTTTTCTAAAATAGTGTTAATCGCAGCAGTCGTAAAATTAGACCAATTTCAACCTCCTTTGAGTTTGAAATTGGTAAAAAATGGTGCGTTCAACACTATAATTAAAAAACAAAAAAAACGATGGACCGAGCGGGAATTGAACCCGCGGCCTCTACCATGCCAAGGTAGCGATCTACCCCTGATCTATCGGCCCGCTCTAAACTAATTGGATGTGATCAGGTAAAAGGATTGTTTATAAATAATCTCTTCTGTGATCTCTTCCCTGCATGAGAAGATTTTTTTTGAACAATTTGGAGTGCATGATACGCTGAAAAATACCCTGATCAATATTACAATCTGTCAAAAGTCAGAGCCTTCTCAATTACATACAGTGAGCTCTGCTACCGTATCAGTAGGTAAACATGGTGAGTATAATTGAGACAAGCGCAATGATGATGCCGATTATGGGGATAATCGCGACTTTATTGGAGATAGGTCTTGTTTTATAGAATGTAATCGTACCGATAACAATTGCCAAAATTCCCAGAATAAATGGATACCAGCGCAATGATAAAACTGCTAATCCTTCACATCCGACGCCAAGTAAAATATATTCTATACGTTCAGAAGTGACTGCTGTTTGTGTTTTCGCTGCCGCTGGCTGCTGCACCGGATTGGTTGGAGATGCCTGAACCACTGGTTGTACTACCGGTTTCTGCTGCCCCCCGCTGACCGGGGGGATGTACCACGAAGATTTCGCCACTGGTTGCTGTGCTGGTTGCTGAACCGGCTGCTGCGCAGGCTGTGCGGCAGGAGATGATGCCGGTGCAGGTGCCGCAGCTGGCGTTGCATGCGCAAACGCCGGCGCCCATGTGCTGCCATTCCACTTCAGCCAGCTCCCGTCAGTCGGGCTGATCGCCCACCACATGCCGGTATTGTCCTGGTATAGGAGCTCCGCCACCCGCCGGTTGTAGTCATCCACCGTGATCTGCCGTGCATCCAGCTGTCCTTTGACGATACGATATGCCGCTTCCGCTTCCTGTGCATTCATGGAATTTAACCTCGAATCTGAGGATTTTGTCCGCTTATATTTGTGCGCTTGCTGTTGTGAGGGTATCATCGTTTTAAAAACATAAACATAATGGTTTGTGAGTTTGCTTACAAAAAAGGGATATCTAAAAAATGGGAATTGCCACCAGCTGAAAAAAAGATGTATCTGACCCTTCAGAAGCCTGGGCGATAAAATACGGGCTCGTCAGTGATCCTGTAGGTCTTTCCGGATAAGAACCGGGCGAACACTTCAATCCGGTCGGTGCCCTTTGAGCCCATCAGGGTCACTTCCGGGAACTCGGTCTGGGTCCCCATCGAACCTGTGTCAACACTCCCGTCCTGTCGTGTAAGCCTCACGTCAATCTGCTTGACCATCGCTTTTCCCGGCCCGCCATCAAACCGCACGGTGACACGACCACCCATATCCTTTGGCTGGATCGTGACGTACACCTCACTGTTTTTCGGGACCTGCTCCACCGTCACGGTCGCTGCACCAGTTGAACTAACCTGCTGGGTTGTACCAGGGGATTCCGGCTGGGTCACGGACGGGGTCAGGGCGGCGATGGCTGAACCCTGACCATGAGAGAGGAGGGGAATGCTC
Organism: Methanoregula sp.; assembly: GCA_026394605.1. GTDB lineage: Archaea > Halobacteriota > Methanomicrobia > Methanomicrobiales > Methanospirillaceae > MVRE01. The sequence goes on along the minus strand of JAPKXY010000025.1, from coordinate 12,355 downwards.
ACCAGCCACACCAGTCCGGTGATGGCAATAACGATAACCAGTCCAAGCGCAACCGCCCGAACCAGTACCAGGCGCACGCCGGGTGCACCACCAGAAGGCGAAGAAGTCTGCGTTTCCTGCGGCGGTTGGGATGGCTGCGTGGGTTCCTGTTTGTTGGGCTCCATATGAGTACCTCAGGTTATTGAATAAGAGTAATTAAGGTTTCACCGGTTCATCAGGGATGCAGGATCTCGTTTTTTTAACAGGGAGTGGATATGCGGCAGGTTTTTTACCTGCCCCAACACCCGCAGCCGCGCCTCCTGCATACCTGATTGTTTCACTGCACGGCCATCTGTTATGAAGCGCTCGATCAAAGCACGGGCGCCTTTGGGTTTTTTGTGGCTGATCGGGAGTATCTTGTGTGTCCCATCACGCAGCTGGTACACCTGCTTTTCCCCGCTGCGTTTCCCGCGCTTTGCCTTTGGTTTTCCATCGATCTCAACAATATCAAGCGAGACGTCGACCACCGGTGCATTCGCGATCGCCCCGCCGATCCCAAACGCATCTACAATGTCTCGGTACGCATGCACGTCGTCCCTGGTGACACCGCCGGATAAAAAGATCTTCACAGACGAAAAACTGTGGGCGTCCAGCTCCCAGCGGACTTTCTCGATGATCGTGCGCATGTCCCCCCGCCGTAACCGCGGCGTGTCCAGCCGGACTGCCGCCGCACCGCACTCCGCCGCCCGCAGCGACTCCGCTTTCTCATCGCAGTACGTATCGCAGAGCATGATCCGGGGCACATCAGCGGGCGCGTGGGCATCAAACGAGCGCCACGCGTCCTTGGGGCGCAGCAGTAATACAGGTATTGCTGTGGTGCCTGACTGCGCTAATTATTAGAAAGCACACGACAAACAAATGACACAGAGACAGAACCATGGCACAGCGCACGCCACCAACAATGCCGGAGTCCGGCGCATGACACTAGGCATCATAGGCGGAACAAGCCTCCTCTTTTCTGAACTGCCGGCGCTGGAACACCGCCGTTTCCACACGCCGTTCGGGAACGCTGACCTGCTCATCGGTGATGTGGTGATGCTCATGCGCCACCAGGACGGGCTACCGCCCCACCGGATCAATGTCCGCGCCAGCATCGCAGCGCTCGCCATTGCCGGTGTCGACCGGATCGTCGCCTTCGGTTCCTCGGGTTCGCTCAAACCATCAATCCAGCCGGGCTCTCTCGTCATCCCGACCGATTATATCTCGATGACTGACATCCCCTCCATCCATGATCACGCTATCGAGCACATCCGCCCGGAGCTCTCCGGAAAACTTTGCGATCAGCTCTCACGGATCATACCCGAAGCATGGCATGGGGGGGTATACGTGCAGACAAAAGGACCGCGGATCGAGACCGTGGCTGAGGTACAGGCACTTGCCACCATCGCTGATATTGTTGGTATGACCCTTGCCAGCGAAGCGACGCTCGCACGTGAGCTTTGTATGGAGTTTGCTGCTCTCTGTACTGTCGACAATTACGCGAACGGTTTAGGTGGTGTCATGCTTACCTACGAGCATATGCTTGAAACATCGCGATCGAACCGGTACCGTACCGAAAAGATCTTATCCGAAATCATCAGGAATCTGGGCTAACAAGAGAGGAGAGCATACTGCATGAATGATATTTTTTTTAAAAATTACCCGTTGCTGATCGCGGGTGTGAAAGCTGATGGAAAACCTGTCGATATATTCATCGATGAACAGGGTGTGATCGGGGATATCGGAGAGGGAGTCCGCACGCAGTATGCAGCGGAGGCTGAATTCATTATCGACGGTGACGACGCTGTCGCCCTGCCGGGCCTCATCAACACCCACACTCACGCAGCGATGACCCTCCTGCGTGGATATGCCGATGACATGTCCCTGCAGGACTGGCTCTCGCAGAAGATCTGGCCGCTTGAGGCGCACCTCACCGGGGATGATGTGTACTGGGGGACGAGACTCGCGTGCCTTGAGATGATCAAAACCGGCACGACGGCGTTTAACGACATGTACTTTTTCATGGAGGACGCAGCCCGGGCAGTTGATACGATGGGAATCAAAGCTGTGCTCTGTTACGGGTTCATCGATCTTGGAGACCCTGAAAAACGAGAGGCGGAGTGCCGGGCAACCGAACGCCTCGTCTCCCATATCAAATCCCTCAATAACCCGCGGATCCGCCCCGCAGCCGGCCCCCACGCACCGTACACGGTCTCAAGAGAGGGGCTCACGTGGTGTGCTGAATTCGCTGCAGAGCATACCATCGGCATCCACATCCACGTGAGCGAAACGGAAAAGGAAGTAAACGACTCACGTGCAATGCATAACAAGCGCCCGGTTGCCGTGCTGGACGAGTGCGGCATCCTCACGCCCCGGACCGTCGCCGCACACTGCTGCTGGCTCGATGAAGATGAGTGCCGGCTGTTTGCGAAACGGGGTGTGCATGCCGCACATAACCCGTCAAGCAACATGAAGCTTGCCACCCGCCGCGCGATGCCGTACCACTGGCTGAAGGCGGCAGGAGCGAATGTCACCCTCGGCACTGATGGATGCTCATCGAATAATAACCTTGACATGTTCGAAGAGATGAAAGCCGCCTCGCTCCTCCAGAAATTCTTCTGGAACGATCCGACGCTGCTGCCCGCACATGAAGCGCTTTACATGGCAACCGCTGCAGGAGCGAAAGCATTAGGATTTGGCACGGGCACCCTGTCTGCAGGTGCGCCGGCAGATATCGTACTCGTTACTGCACGCACAGCCTGTAATGTGCCGCTGCACAACCCGACATCAAATCTTGTGTACTCATGCAGTGGCGCTGCCGTCGAGACCGTGCTCTGTAACGGAAAAGTCCTGATGCTGGAGCGCGAGGTGCCAGATGAACAGGAGATCCTTGCCGGTGCCCAGAAAGCAGCTGCCAACCTTGTGAAACGTGCGATGCAGACCTGATATGATACAGCGATCACCCCCTGCCTATCATACCCGGGCCGCACCTTGTGCATGCTTTATTCTTGTAGTATTTTTCTGTGCTCTTGCAGGGGGATGCCTAGATACTATCTCCATTTCGGACTTCAACAGGTTCTCGCTCCCCCGGCTCACCGACAGCGGCAGTGAACTGAAGGCATATTTCCTCGATGTTGGGCAGGGAGATTCCACCCTGATCATGTTCGGGAACAAGACAATCCTGATTGATGCAGGGGAAGTGAGTCAGGGCAATATCGTTGTACAGAAGATGAAGTCACTTGGGATCTCCCGTATCGATCTGCTGGTCGCCACCCATCCCCACGCCGACCATATCGGCGGCATGGAGAGGGTGCTCGATGCCTTTGCAGTCGGACAGGTGCTGGACGCCGGGATGCCGCACCCCTCACCGCTTTACGAGCATTTCCTTACCATGATCGAATCATGCCACATCCCGTATACGGTTGCGAAGCAGGGGCAGATAATCGAGATCGATCCGGCGCTCCGCATCTTCGTACTCTTCCCTCCGGACAATCCGTCCAGCGAGGACCTGAACGATAACTCCGTTGTGCTGCGCATCTCATACGGGACGATAGACCTGCTGCTGACCGGCGACGCGGGCATATCGGCAGAGATGCAGATGCTCACGACCGGGTACGCACTCGACAGCGAGATCCTCAAAGTCGCCCACCACGGGAGCTCCCATTCCACGAGTTTTGCATTTCTCGAACGCGTGCACCCGCAGGTCGCCGTAATATCAGTCGGGGCAGACAACCCGTACGGTCACCCTTCCGATACTACGGTCGCTGCACTGAACACGGTGGGATATACAATCTACCGCACCGACCACGACGGGGATATCCGGGTCAAAAGCGACGGGATGTCGTATACAGTGCAGACTACCCGGCGCCAGGGTGGTGTGCTGATCCCGATAACTGCCCTCCAGTCTCCCACCCTGTCACCAGTCACGACCCGTACAGCCAATGTCCCTGTGTATGAGGTCGTGATAAGTGCAACACAATTCAACGCTCCCGGTGATGACCGTGAGAACCTGAACGGCGAGTATGTAAGGATCTCCAATCGTGGCACGGACGCAGTGAATATGAACGGGTGGACGCTCTCGGATCGCACAGGGTCTCATGGTTACATCTTTCCCGCGTTCATCCTCCTTCCTGAATCCTCGGTGTCGGTATATACCGGCAGTGGTGCAATCAACGATACGGCCCTGTTCATGGGCAGGACGTCACCTGTCTGGGGTAACAGCGGAGATGAAGCGATGTTAAAGGACGATTTCGGGAACATCATCGACACACGCTCCGAAGGAGGTGATAGTTGATGGCTCAGGCGACGGTCGACCGCATTGAGGGGGACTTTGCGGTCCTGATCCTTTGTAACGGCGAAATAACAACCCTCACGCTACCCTCTGCGCTGCTGCCTAACGGTTGCAGGGAAGGGGATATCGTCAGCCTGACCCTCGAACGCGATCCTCGTGCGACGCAAACTGCGCGCAACCGGGTCGCTGAAACGATCGAACGGCTCCAAAAACGATAACGCTGTATGGTACTGCAGGATCCCGGTATCCCGATCCGGGAACGGAGGGTGACAGCACCAGCGCAAAAAAATCCCAAATTATTTGATGATGTGCATCCTATTTCTGCTCAATGGCACCCTGTACGAAACATCCAGAACAAGAAGCAGCCAGCTCCTGCAAGATCTGCTTTGAACCGTACTGCAGCTCATGCAGATTTCACCGTTTGTTCATCTGTGACGGATGCTTTTTTAAGATCCTGATCATGCTCCTTGTCGCCATGATTATTGTCTCGTTTGTGGCATGGTTCGGGATCTTTGGTTGATGTATCTTTTTTTTTTACAATCGAACCCTTTGTCATGCAGAATCACACAAAATTTTACGCGATGTATGGAGTGAAGACGGGATATATGAATACTGATGGATAATGAAAGAAAATCGAAAAGACGGGATTTCGTGCAGGATGGTTGTATAGGAAAACTCTTTTATTTGTTTACCACTGACCTTGTATAGTCAGCTGTAAAACATCCACGCATGACAGACGGGGTCGTGGCCAAGCCCGGAATGGCGACGGGCTCCAGCGGTCTTTGCGTTCTTTGTGCTCGCAGATGATGAGCAATGGGTCTGCTGAATTGACTTAGTTCACATAGTGTGAAGGAAGTCATTGAGAAACTCATCAGAGTTTCAATGTTGGATGATGACCCGTTGGAGCACTGATGCATGTCGGAGAGACCCGTCGATCGTGAGTTCAAATCTCACCGACCCCACATTTTCCCGCTGTTCTCATAATTATCGTATTGAACGCAACAATATTGACCAATCGTAGTCTAAAAAGAGACGGAGATTGGTCCGATGAAGAATTGACTGCGTTAACACTATTTGAGAAGACTATAGTAGTATCAACAGTTGGGTCTTTGACTATACTTGATATATTTATAATATCCGACGGTTACATTATTACCGGGAGAAGAAAGAATTCCATGTATCTTGTAGGAGAAGCCCTTGTCGGAGACGGTGCAGAGCTTGCACACATCGACCTGCTCATCGGGGACAAGGAAGGCCCCGTCGGTGCATCATTTGCCAACGCGATCTCGCAGCTGTCCATGGGGCACACGCCGCTCCTTGCGGTAGTGCGCCCGAACCTGCTCGCAAAACCGGTCACCCTTGTGATCCCCAAGGTTACGTTGAAAAACATCTCGCAGGTAAACGAGATGTTCGGCCCGGTTCAGGCAGCAGTGGCAAAAGCGGTCGCAGACTGTGTTGAGGAGAAAGTGTTCGAGAACGCAAAGGTGGACGCAGAAAACGTCGTCATCCTCGCTTCTGCATTCCTGCACCCGGATGCAAAGGACTACAATAAAATATACCGTTACAACTACGGTGCGACCAAACTTGCGATCAACCGTGCATTCGACAAGTTCCCGGACATAAAGACCCTCGTGTACGAGAAAGACCGCGCCGCCCACGCGATCATGGGCTTTAAAGTGCAGCGCCTCTGGGACCCCCCTTACCTGCAGGTGGCAATTGACCTTGTGGACATGGGCAGGGTCGCCGCTGTGCTCACGCAGGTCCCTGATAATGACCACGTGATCATCGAGGCAGGAACACCGCTCATCAAGAAGTTCGGCCTCTCGGTCATCTCCGAGATCCGCAAACTGCGCCCCGATGCATTCATCATTGCCGACCTCAAGATCCTCGACACCGGCAATCTCGAAGCCCGCATGGCAGCGGACGCGTCGGCTGATGCCGTTGTAATCTCGGGACTGGCACCAACCTCAACGCTGGAGAAGGCGATCGCCGAAGCCCGCAAGGTCGGCATCTACTCGATCGTGGACATGCTCAATGTTCAGAACCCTGTGAAAGTGATCGAGAAGCTCAAAGCCAAGCCTGATATCGTGGAGCTCCACCGGGCAATCGACACGGACGACACCGCCCACGCGTGGGGCGACATCGCAGCGCTCAAGAAGGCCGCAGGCGGCAAGCTGCTTGTCGCGACAGCCGGCGGCATCCGCGTCCCGAACGTCAAAGAGGCACTCAAGGCAGGCGCCGACATCCTCGTCGTTGGCAGGGCGATCACAGCGAGCAAGGACATCAACCATGCAGCCGAGGCGTTCATCGAGGCACTCGACCGCGAAGAGATCGACCAGTTCAGGGTTATGACTGACTTTTAATACAATATTTTATAGATTTTTATTTGATTTTAATTTTTTAACTTCTTTTGCAAATAACAATTATCACAGCCGAATCATGATTAATTAATGGAATTACAATAACACTAAAGAGATGATGATGAATTTTCCATGGCAGAGAAAGAAACACCATTAGGAATCGTATTTCTCGGTATTCTCTCTATCATCATCGGACTAATGTCAGTACGTACAGGTCTTAGCCTAGCAGTATTGCCATCATATCTTGGTGGATTCGGTCTGATTGCGGGGATCCTATTGCTTGTTATTGGGATTATTGATGGTATCTTTGGCGTTGGTTGTTTTCTGGCATGGTCATGGGTATGGATTGTCGGGGTGATTCTTTTGGTTTTCAGTATCCTTCTCCAGATTGTAGCCCTTCTAGCAATGGCAAGGGTAAGCCTTTCAGCACTTGATTATGGCATTATAATCGGGATTCTCATGGCGGGTATCATACTCTATTAGTTATTCCAGCCGCATGTAAAGGCATATTTCGGAAAAACCTGAAATTCTTTTTACAACATCAGTAAAATCCCTCAAACATTTTGTATTTTCATTGTGATTGAGAGATTTACAGAGCCAAAAAATAACATCTGAAGCCTGCCAAGTGGATGTGATCGAATTGTCAGTAGAATTAACGAGATGCATTCGCTTCCTGTGGGCGCACGCGGATTCCCGGTAATCAAAAGATATGATCTCCTGCGTGAACCGCCAGATTTTTTCATGTTCCGCATAAAAATTTTTAATTTTTTTTTCACAGGCATTTTTTTATTTTCCGTGCGAATTTTTTTTACAAATGTTTTATCAAAAAATTTTTTCCATAAATTTTCAATTCGTATATCCCCCCATAAAACCCCCTTTATATACCCCAAACTGAGCCCGTATCATCGTTTTCCAGCCATTCGAAGCCGTTTAACCCCCACTCCTGAAAACCGGGCAATAGCCGCATTCCGGCAGCGTTTTCCATGCCCGGGTAGGTAATACATCGTGGCAAAATAGGTGCCTGGCAAAAACGCAATAAAGAGCAGATTTTTCCTTTGATTACAGAGCGTATTTTTCAAAAATACGCGATTATTGAGGAGATAAAAGTGGCTGTGGACACCCCCTGCCTGCCGAATTCGGGGGCGACAGGGGAAAAGGGTAATCGGAGCCAGAATTGAGCCCGGAACCTTGTTACAGGGAGGAGGGGAGAGGCTTGAGAGGGAGGTGTCTGACAGGGAGCATATGGAAGGTACCTGTCATGTCATTCCTGAATGGGGGGTGCCACTCTTTGCCTTGCCTGCCCCGGTGCTACACCCTGAAAGTATAGTGTTGAACGCAACTGTTTTGACCAATTGCAGTCTCAAAAGAGACGGAGATTGGTCGGATCAGAAAATAAATGCCTTAACACTATTTGAGAAGACTTTGTTGTATTAAAAGCAGGGTCTTTGATTATAAATCCGGCCTAGGATACAGTGAGGATAAAAAAAATCCGGTAAATAGTTTTGAGGAAAAAAATGGTGAGCTGTTCAGGATTTTGGTTTGATCTCAACCTGCTCGCCCGGCTTCAGGATCTTCACCTTGATATCCGTTGTCCGCTCGATAGCCTCCTTGAATGGCACCGGGTCCTGCACGATCTTGTCCCACGTGTTGTAGTGGATCGGGATCACCAGTTTTGCGCCAACGAAGTTCGCCGCGATCATTGCCTCGTTCGGACCCATCGTGAACCGCCCGCCGATGGGCAGGAGCGCGACGTCGGGATGGTAGAGCTCGCCGATCAGTTTCATGTCTGAGAAAAGCCCGGTGTCCCCTGCGTGGTAAACAGAAACCCCATCCATGCGAATGACAAACCCTGCCGCGGTGCCTCCCCCGTAACCTTTGCCAGTCTGTTCGATCCGGCCGGAGTGCATCGCAGGTGTCATCACAAACGTGACCCCGCGAAGTTCCAGTGTTCCCCCGATATTCATACTCTCGGACGGGACTCCCTTCGCTTTGAGGTATTTGGCAATCTCTGTGATTGCAACGGTCGGTCGTTTGATCGTGATCGCCTCGCCCATGTGGTCAGCGTGTCCGTGGGTGACCGCAACGAAATCAGGTTTTGTGGATGCGACACTCCCACCTTCAATAAATGGATCGATAAGAATCTTTTTGCTTCCGGAGAGCAGGACGCAGGAGTGCCCGAGCCATGTGAGTTGCATATATGCAGATCGGATTCTGTAAGCATGAACGTTTTGCGTGGCATTGCCGGGCGGGGGAAATACCGCCAGCGGCAGGTTCATCAACAAAAAAAATTACCTTTGCTCTCCAAGGCGATATGACATGGTTGATCACCGCCCGGGTGCCGCGAACCTGAGGACGCCCACGCTCACTATCAGGAAACGCCCGCAGTGCGGTGAAGAGGTCGGGGTCTTTTCCTGTGATGTGGCGGTGAAATGCAGTAAATGCGGGTTTGTTGTCTATAATAACATTTCGTCCTTGCGTCCAGTGGTGCAACCATGCAAAAGAATGTCCCGGTTCGGATCTTAAAAAAAAACTGATGCCGCAGACCATGAAGTGAGATTTTGAGGATTCTGGATCGCGAGTGCGAGTCCGGACTAAAAAAGAATAGTGGGCGTTTCCACGGGTATACCGTTTACGCGCCTTATGTCACATCGATCAGTTCAGCTTCGGTGATGTCGATTGATTCGCCAAATCCGTCGGCGGTCACGCTGCGGGTCATTTGCTCGGACAGGTCGCGATCTTCCATGACATCCTTGATCCGTGTTATATACGGGTCAATTGTAGGGTCTTCCTGTTCTTCGATCACGTGCCGGTACTCCCGGAGTGTCGAGGGGCTGATGCCCAGATTCTCGCTGACATCTTTCATGGTCTTGCCGGAACTGAGGAGCTCTTCCATCCTCTCGCGGTCAAACGGCATCTTGAAGTCAAGCTCGCGGAAGAGTTTGAGCCGTACCCGTGCCCGTGCGACGGTCTTACTCAGTTTCTCGTCGCCAAGATCGCGGGCAATTTCGGTGTCATTCTTTCCCGCATAGAACATAGTGACCAGCTTTGCCAGCTGGATCGGTTTTAAGGATGTTTTGAAGATCCCCTGTTCGGTGATTTCACGCATGACCAGTGCGACCTCCCGCTCGATCGCATCGCTGTCCCTGAGAGTACCGTGGATGTTCTTCATCGGTTCGACAATTTTTGTCTTCCCTGACATCGTGCTGAACAGTTTCAGCAGCTGTGCTTTCTTTTTGTCTTCAGTCATTGCGAACCCTGCTTCTGGGATTAGGTTATACAATATCGGGCGGACTATTTAATTTTATCTTAATCCGTCCTTTGACCAAAAACTCTTTCAATTACTGGACGAATGTGTACGCCCACCGGTGCTTTTTCGCATGAGAGCCGTCGGATTTCAGCCCATTATACATACCAACAGCGTCCCTCCTGCCACACACTGCTCCGATACCTGCGTACCTGAACCTGACTTACGGTAACGGTATCCTTTTTGTGCCGGTCACCGAACTATATAGGACGAATATCCGGATACCATGTGATCATCATGAGCGATATCTATGAAAAGGCATTAATAGGTTGTATCACTATCACTACACTATGAACCCGCAGTATGAAAAAACACGGGGCCTGAATATCACCCCGGAAGACACCGAACTCATCCGGTCTTTTCTGGAGGATCTGGAAGGGCAAGGGGAGATCTCTCAACACACCCTTCATGGTATTGAGAAGTCTTTGAGGTTATGGACCGATGAACTCGAGTACTCCGATCTTACCACGGGCATGCTCAACCGTGCCGTTGCTACTATCAAGAAAAGGGGATATAAACCGAATACACAGAGGCACCATATCGGCAACCTCAAGCGGTTCCTTATTTGGATGAATGAGACCGGGAAAAACAATATCGACCTTAAGACCATTGACAAGATCAAGGCCCCGGGAATCGATTACAATACCAAAAAACCCGCCCAAATGCTGGATGAGGATGAGATCAGAAAACTGATCGATACCTGCCGGCACCCGCGGGATAAAGCCCTATTCTCGATGCTGTATGAGGGATCTTTCCGGCCCGTGGAGCTTGTGCGTATGACCTGGGATCAGGTGAAGTTTGACGATTATGGCATTATCGTGAATACTGCCGAAAAGACCGGGAAACCTCGATATATCAGGTTAATCACGAGCCGCCCCTACCTCGCAGCGTGGCAGGCAGCATATCCAGCCGAAAGAACTGATGATGCACAGATATTCATAGCCACAATCAAACCCCATCAGCCGATTGGATACCGGGGGATGCAGCACCTTTTAAGACGCATTGTCAAGGAATCCGGGATAAAAAAGAAAATATCTCTCTATTTGTTCCGGCATTCCAGAATCACAAACCTACTCCAGCAAGAGTATCCTGAAAGCGCCATCAAGCTCCAGGCATGGGGAAATCTGCGGACCCCAATGCTCGCCACGTATGCCCACCTAGACGGATCATATATGGACAATGTGATGCTTGGTCGTGCCGGGATCGTTCAAACGGAAAAGAAGAAGAAGTCCGAGGCACTCAAGGTGGAACAATGCCCCCAATGCCACGCCATCAACGCACCCGGGGCGCGATTTTGCATGATATGCGGCCGGTCACTCACCGAGGACGCGGCAGCAACCCAGGACAACCTCTTAATGCGGCTAAAAACAATTGCCAAGGAACGACCCGGGGAACTGATCGAGGCACTCAAAAATTTATAGGTGGTGATTTTAAAATCCCCCCTCATAAATAAGTTTAGAGCTTGCGGAAATTTTGATACGGTCGCTTGAATTGTTACGAGATTTGTTCCGATCCATGCCTATCTGGATTGCCTTTATTAGATTTAGATAAAATGGCCCTTTTTGTGTCTCATCTGAACCTAATATCTCAACTATTTCCGCTGTTAGCTGACCAAAAACATCTATCGGGAAAATCTCTCTCAAATCCTTATCCTCTAAATTGCGTGCGACAACCAACAGATCGGCGAGAGTTTTTTTGGTTGATTTTTTAATTTCTGATTTCTTTTGCCGTGCATTTCCCTCACCAAAAACAGCGCGCCTCTTATCGGGGTCCATTTCCAGAAACAAGCGTTTAGTTGCCGATAAAAATCCATTGATTACCGATTTTGGTAATGGACCACGTCTTGTTTTACCCTCATCCCTCTGCATGATAAATCATGTGTATCATTAATATTAATACTTTATTCTATCTTTTGTAATCAATATTACTAACAAAAATTGATTTTGTTTGCAATACGAAAGACAAGTATGAGCACCAAACACCTTTTTACTCATGGAGACTCTAGAAAACCGCCGGCTCCAGCGTTATGGCGGATCTTGTCTTGTTTCTCTCCCGGCCTCGTGGTTGCATAAGCACGGTCTTCAAGTGGGGGATCTCGTCACCTTTTCGTTGGATAACGGTCTGCTTGTAATCACTCCTATGGGGGACTTGAACAAACGAGGGGGGGATGAATGAGCGCTGCCGGTACTGACACATGGAACGCAACTCCGATCCGGGTGACCAGGGAGGACCTAGACCATCTCCCGCCCCTTGAGGCCGCCCTCGCATGGTATCTCGTAAAAAAAGGCACGGGTGACATTGTACTTATTGAGGATGTGAAACCGTGAACCGGAAGCCATGGCGGGAACCAGGAGAACGGTTCAACCGTTCACTGGAGGAGGA
>JAPKXY010000048.1 GCA_026394605.1 Methanoregula sp. | reverse complement strand
ATGGCGACAATGATGACTGCAAGCCCCCGGAATATCGAGATGACCGGCGGCAGGGAGGACGTCTGAAAGTAGAGTGCAGACAGTACCATCATGAGCACAAACGCCGGTAACCCGAATCCGGTAAAAGCGGCGATCGCCCCGGCAAGCCCGCGGACTTTCAATCCGGTATATGCCGCTACCTGCATCGCCGTGGCGCCCGGCAGTGTCTGGCATAGCGAAACCCCGCTGTTGAATGTCGCGTCATCCAGCCACTTCTCCCGCTCCACCGCCATGGTACGGATGTATGCGACCATTGCCGGTCCACCGAACGCTGTCAGCCCCAGCCGGAGGAATCGGGAAAAAATTTTGACGAGCGACGGGGTTGTCCCGTTCACACCAGGTGATGATGGGGTCATTGAGTCCTTCACATGAACATGTACCCGGAATCCTCTTAACACCAATCGATCGCGGTTCTTGTCTCCTTTTTGGCGTTTATGCGATGACTGAATACCGTCCCAGCACTCTTCAGTTCAAGAACGGTTGCATCTCTAATTATGATTGCTGCCGCATACCTGATTCACAAATCAGGATTTGTAAAAATATTGGGGTTCGGGCGGGAATGCCAGAGAGGAAATGACGAAAACACTATGCCAAAAAAAGGGATGATCAGGGGTGTTTTGGAACTGCTTGTTTTTTTAGCCTGCTTCTCTTTTTCCTTCCTGACCAGAAAAAAATCCCGTATTCCATGTACCCGGAATCCACGAATGTCAACCTGTTTAAATTAACAAAAAACATATATTAACAGAAAGTATATGCTATATTGCCCTTGTTGGGCACTACATTACAGGGTTGTTTGTAGTAGAATGTCCATGTTCTAACCCCAAATGCTGCAATTGGAGAAGAGGGGAAGACAATCCCCCCTCATATTTACTGTCGGCTTTTGTTTATGCCCTCTGTACCGTTCGGGGCGACCGGCCCAGTCCTGCGAGAAACAGGAGGCGCCATGGATATAACCACTGCCTGTCGAAACCTTAACGAGCCTTCCCGCCGTATCTTTTCGCACTATGTCGAAGGCAGTCGGGATCGATGAGTGGCTCGCTGGCAGAAAATCCAGCCTTGAGGACGTGCGTATACCCGTCACCGAAATCATTGACCGCGTGCGGAAGGAAGGGGATGCTGCACTGCGGGCGCTCGCAAAGAAACACTGTGAACTTACCGATATTGCCGTCTCCGAAAAGGAGCGCGAATCTGCATATGATCGTGTCGATACGAAAGTCGTCGAGAGCTTAATTGAGGCAGAGGCGCGTATCGAGCGCTTCCATGAGCTGCAGCGCCCGCGGGGTCTCTGGCTGGAAGAGATCGAACCCGGCATCGTGCTCGGCGTTAAAACAACAGCGCTCCACAGGGTCGGTCTCTATATACCCGGCGGACGTGCCGCTTACCCGTCATCAGCCCTGATGTGTGCCGTTCCGGCACGTGTTGCGGGTGTCAAAGAGATCTGCGCCTGCTCACCGCCTCCCATCAAGCCCCTCACGCTCGTCGCGCTGGATATCGCAGGGGTCACCGAGATCTACAATGCAGGCGGGGCCCAGGCAATCGCCGCGATGGCGCTTGGCACGGAATCGATCCGACCGGTGCAGAAAATTGTCGGTCCCGGGAACGTGTACGTGACCATGGCAAAGATGCTCCTGCGAGAGCAGGTCGAGGTTGACTTCCCAGCCGGCCCCAGTGAAATCGCCATCATCGCTGACCAGGGTGCCGACCCCCGCATCATCGCTGCCGACATCCTTGCACAGGCAGAACATGACCCCCACGCTGCCTGCATCCTGATCACGATGGATAAAAAACTTGCAGAAAAAGTCGGAAAAGAGGTCGCAGCAATGACTCAAAAGGCGCCAAGGAAGGAGATCATCCAGCTGGCGCTGGAAAATTCCGGGTATGCCATTGTCAGCGATCTGGATGAAGCGATTGCGGCATCGGATGCGATCGCACCGGAGCACCTTTCAATACAGGTAGCAGATCCACTCCCTGTCGTCACACGGGTGCAGAATGCCGGTGCAATCTTTGTCGGCAGATATTCAGCAGTCGCCTGTGGGGATTATGCGGTGGGGACAAACCACGTTCTCCCGACTGCGGGATATGCCAAGACCTATTCAGGGCTTGATGTGCAGCACTTCTGCAAAACTTCCTCGGTGGAGATCATCGACCGGCAGGGGCTCGAGGCAATCGGGGATATTGTTGAAACAATTGCGGATGCCGAGGGGCTGTCGGCGCATGCTGAATCGGTGCGTATACGAAGAAAATTACACTGATTAAAAAAATAAAAAAAAGTGCTAATGGGATTCTGATCGCCGGAGCAAAACGAGCGTGATGCAGCCTCCGGCAATGAGGGCGATGAACGGCACCAGGGGATCGATTGAAACCTGATTTGCCGGTGTCTCTGATGCAAGGAATTCGATTTCGACAGTCGCATACTCTCCTCTGGTAAACCGGAGCCGGTCGCCGGGGGTGCTCACCGCATACACCCGGTAGCTACCTGGATTGAGGGTGCCCAGGATGACGGACGTGTCCCATACATATTCCCAAGTCCCGTCATTCAGGTTGACGGGGGCTGTTGTAAACAACCCCCGCCCTGCCGGAATATTCAGGTTTTCAAGGGTGACGCCACGGTTGTCGAGGTCAGGACCGGTGACAAAGAGGTAGACCGCAATTGTCTTTAAACCCGAAATGGTGCCGTTGAGCGTGACCTTATCACCAATGTGCGCCTGGAGCGGCGTGGCATTGATCTCCATCGTGATTGCACTGGTGCAGAGTACCGCACACCAGAAAAGAACGGCGGCGACGATCAAAAGGCGCGCCCATTTCATACAATCACCTTTGATGCAGCACATGTTAACCGTGGCGGAATGAGGCGGATCAGAACTCCACCACCATCACTGCCTCCTCCTCTTTCTTAAGTTCACCCTTAAGGTGGTCCGCATCAAACTCGTAGGTCTCCCACGGGTTATACGTGTCATAGAGTTCGCTTTTGTCGAGCACGTCGACAAACTCTTTTAAAAATATCCGGGGGATTACATCCACACGCCCGCCAAAACGTGTCGTGATCTTCTTGATCATGGCGCGGATGAACCGGTGCGAGATCCGCTCGCGGTCGACTTCCGTGAATGCCTGCGAGTAGATGTCGACTACCTTTAACGCAACCTGCTCGAGTTTTGTCATGTCGAACCGGGAGAGGATGATCTGGGGCTGGCGGGGATTTTTAAAAGAGTCTGTCTGCACGACGCTGATCCGGTCATAGAGCGGGGGTACCGACCGGATACCGCGTGAACCGTCAAACATTGCCGGGGTGCCGGTGAACAAAAAAAAGCACCGTGGCATATCCCCCCGATCGAGCGCATCGATGATCTGGACGAGCGTCTGGTAACCTTTCTCCCGCTGGTTTCTCGGCAGCGCCTGTGTCGTTTCCATCTCGTCAACCGCAATCGCAAGACCGCTGTAGCCAGCTCCGCGCAGGATAGTGACAAGTCCCCTCAGGAATATGAGCGCGATCGTATCATCGATATCGCCCCGGATACCGGCTTTCTGTTTGAAGTCCCTGCCGATGTTGGGTTCGGCAGCGATCCAGCCGAGAGCAGCCTGCGCGAGCTGGAAATCTCCCGTGTTGTTGGCACGGTAATAGGTGCGAAGTGCTGCACCAAGGGCAGTGTTCATTTCCGAGATCCCCGCCAGCGCTGATTCGATCTCCCGCTCGGTGGCTGCCTCAAGCGCAGCGTCCTCGATACCATTCCCACCCACTGCCATGATCCGCTCCTCGATGGCAAAGAGCCAGTTATCGACAACCGTTTTAATCGCGTGATCCTCTTCCTGCGTACGCAGGTTCGCGCAGATCTGCTGGTAAATTGCCTTGAGTTTATACAGCGGGGATGTGGCGTGGATGACAACATGGGAGGTGGCAAAGCCCTTATTGCGTGCTATTTCAAGGGCGCGGGCGACAAGAAACGTCTTCCCGCTGCCATAGTCGCCCCGGATAAACTTCAGGTCGCCGCCTCCTTGTGCGACATAATCGAGCTGCTTTCCGATTACGCCCTCCTCTACATCGAGCCCAACCGCGATCCGTTCGAGCCCGCTCCCGGGAACGGTTCCCCGGCGCAGTGCGTTGATGATATTGATGCTCTCCAGTTTTATTTTGTCCATTCGTTCAGGTTCCGACATATTCGTAGACCTCCCCGTTATCGCCAACACCTTTCTTCTCGATGATCGTCACGCTCTTTGCTGCTGCCTTCTGGATGAGCCGGTTTACGATCCCGACCACTCTCCGGGTATTGAGTGCTTTTCGCAGTTCAATCTCCGTTGCCTTCTTATGTGAACGGAGGAATTCAACAATCTTCTGTTCCTGTTCGTCAAGGTCAAGCTCGTTTTTGATCTGTAGCGCCACCGGCACCTGCGTCCCCCGGCGTTTCACCTGTGGCATATCCATGATTGGACGGTCCGCAATCGAGCGGTCTTTGCAGGACCTGATCAGGGCGAGGAAGTCCTCCAGCTGCAGTGCCTTGGTGTGAACCGGCAGCACATCGATACCCTGCAGACAGAAGCGTTTGCAATTGGGGTAATCTGATTCCTCGAGGGCATGGCGGGCAGTGATGAAGAGGGATATCGCAAGGAGCTCCAGTCCTTCAGTGTTAAGGCTCGACCGTCGTTCCTCGAGGCGCCGGATCACATGGTCCATCAGCCGTCGCATCCGGTGCATGGGGCGGCGTTCATCAACGATTGCCGCCACCACGCGGTGAAGGTCTGAGGAACGCTTTACGTTATTTAAGATATAGAGCATCACCTTCTCGCATTCGCGCTCTTCTTTTTGGTCGGCAAGGAACTTGGCATATTCCAGTCCGCCGGTAAAAAAGTCAGCACGGTACCCGCGATAATACCATGCCCGCGCTTCGCTGCAATTGCCCATCTCCTCATACATTCGTGCGGTCTCCAGCAGGCTGGCAATGTTGACATCTTTTGATACGACTGACAAAAACCGTGATAGTGCCTCGGGTGCCGGAAGATTTGACTGGAGAAATTTCCGGTAGGCCCCAATAATGTGACCGAGCATTTCAAGGTCGTTTTTTGTTCTGATCTCGTCACTGATCAGGCGCTCGTACTCACCAAGGGCTTTTCTGGTATCGCCAATGGCAGCATACAGGTCGCAGACCATGAGCCGGTAGACAGGGAGGTTTGAGCGGGCAAGGAGCTGCCTGCATGTGTCGAGTGCTTTATTAAAATTTCCCGATGCCGAGAGCAGCAGGACATAGTCGGCAAGTATCTCACAATCCGCCGCAGAAGTCGTGTGTGATGCATAGGCATCGAGGGATGCGGGGAGATCGTACTGTGCGAGGGCGGCAAGGTATTTCCGGAGGGTCACGGGATCGTTTGTGGACCGGTACGCGTCCAGCGCGGTCTCTGCTGCAGAGCGATACTGGCGCGAGCAGATCAGTGCGTCAAGGTGTTCGTGGCTCTGCGCATGCTCACCAAGCAGAGTCCGGCAGGTGGCAAGCGCCTCTTGTGGTTCACCGATCTCAATGAGTGATCGCACGAGGTTTTGAACATCGCGCTCCTTTCTGCCCAGCTGGACGAGCCGTTTCAGGATGGGAAGCGCCCCCCAGTAATCCTTGTGCGAAAGCAGGTACTCTGCATAACTCCGTAGTGCATCCTGGTTGGTCGGATCGAGGTGAACAGCGGTTGCGTATTCGGCAATCGCCCCCTCATCCCCGCGTGCCTCGAGGATCTTGGCCAGATAGCTGTGGACATACGACGAGTCAGGCATCTTCTGGGAAATGTCGCGGAAGTACACCTCAGCGTCCTCAAGTTTCCCCGTATAGAACATGTTCGTGGCGGCAAGGACTTCCACGGGCTGATCTTTTGCCGTCCCGAGCACCAGCATGCAGAGATGCAGCGATTCCTGGTACTGCCCATCCTCGAAAAGCCGGAACGCCTCTTTTTTCTGCTCTTCGCGTGTTGCTGGAATCATGGTTTCTCCGAACCGAACCGCACCCTTACAAGTCCGGCAAACATCCTGATCATGTCACGGCGCTGGACCCGTGAATCATCAGTGTTCTTCCATTCGATGGGAAACTCGCCTACTGCATATCCTGCCCGTTTCAGCCGCCAGAGCAGTTCCACGTCAAATTCAAAACCCGTCGATATCATGTGGGGCAGCACCGTATCGATTGCGCTCTTTTTGAATGCCTTGGCACCGCACTGCGTATCATGGTAATGCAACCCGAACATGATACGGATGATGATATTGAACACCCTGCTCTCCATCTGCCGCAGCATGCCCTGCCTGATTTTCAACACGGCACCACCAACCCAGCGCGATCCGATTGCACCGTCATATCGTATGAGCTGAAAAAATAGTTTCATCATATCACTCACACCGGTTGAACCATCAGCGTCCAGATACCCCACACAGGATCCCCGGGCTACTTTTAACCCCTCGATTACACCCCCGCCCTTGCCCAGGCGGCGGGGGAACTGCAGGCAGCGGATGGTCAGATCAGGACGGGTGTCAGCAATCTTTTTGACTACATCGGGAGTGTGGTCGTCCCCGTCACAGACGACGATCAGTTCGCCATCGAACCCCTCGATTTGGTCGAACAGCTGTGCGATCCGCTCCTCCTCATTATAGGCAGGGATCACAAGGCTGTATCTGATAGGTAAAAGGGCGTTCATGGTCAGTCCAGTGCATTACCGGTTCAGTGCGGACACAATGGCATCACCGAATGCCGTCGCAGCGTCCGGACCATTTGCGGTAATGACAGTGCCATCAATAACGACGGGGGATTCTGAAATGACTGCATCCCCCGCCTTCATTTCTGCGACAGATTCCGGAGTCCGGTACAGGGTCGCCTTCCTGCCTTTCAGTATCCCTGCCTTGGCAAGCACGACCGGCGAAAGGCAGATCGCGGCGACAATCTTTTTGGCGGAATATAATGTTTTTACCAGCCTTGCGAGATCCCTGTTTCCCCAGAGGTGGGCAGGTGATCCCAGTCCTCCGATAATTACGATACCGGCATACAGGGATGGGTCTGCATGATCAAAGGTGAGTGATGCATGAGCCGTCCCGCCCAGCATTCCGGCACAGGTGCCTGTTGTTATGGATGCAATATCAAATCCGATTCCTGCTTTGCGGAATACGGTAAGGGGCTTATCCAGTTCTTCGTCCCTGTACCGATCCGGTGCAATGGCGACGAGGAGTTTCATACTATACGTGTAGTGGGGCAAGACAAAGAATATTATCCAAAGATGTCACTGGTGTTTCCCGAGATGCCGGGCAAGGGTGGTGTCGGCACGATATTTTTCTGCGATCGCAAGGGCAGTTTCCCGCAGCGCGTTGTGATCCTGCAGGCAGCTCTCCGGAGGGGGTGCTTTACGCAGGATGGCGGAGGTATTCTCGGTCACCTGGATCAGTTCAGTCGCGATAAGGGCGTTGAGCCAGACGAGGTCGGCAAGCATCTGCTTGATCTCTTTGTTCACCATGATGGTACGTTTTTATCCGATGCATTATAAATTGCAGAGCCACAAAAAAATGGCAACCTTCATCCTCCTTCCTGCCCGATTATGAGTGAGGACGATGTCATACCTTGAAAAGATCAGAAAGAAGGAAAGAGACGCCAACCCGTTTTTCAGCCTGATGGGGATCGATGTGGTACGTGTTGAAGCGGGCAGAGCAGTGCTTCGCATGGAGATACGCCCCGATATGTGGAACGGCGTGGGCTGGCTCCAGGGAGGAATGTTTACTGCGCTTGCCGACGAAGCGATGGCGCTAGCCCTGTACCCGCTCCTCTCTGCAAACGAAGGTATTGCCACGATCTCGGAATCGACCAGTTTTATCAGGGGAGCACGGGAGGGCGTGCTCATCACAGAGGGGCGTGTGATCAAGAAGGGGCGCCGCGTTGCATTCGCTGAAGGCGAAGTATTCGCCCACAATGATAAGAAGACGATGCTTTCCCGGACGTCGGCAGCGTTTGCGGTTACAACAAATAAAAACTAAAAAGATTTATTTTTTCTTTTCTTTTGTTCTCTTCTCTCCTTGCGTCTCTTCCGCAGGTTTCCGGAATTTGATGTAATAGAGTACTCCACCGGCAGCAATGATCAGAATAATGAGCACAATACTTATCGTGGGGGGAATTGTTGATGCGGCTGCTTTCTGTGCCTCTGCAAGTCCTGCGGTAGCATCCCTGTTTCCAGGGTCAGTGGCGTTTGCCTTTGTATAGGTATCTACTGAATCCTTGAATCTTCCCATCTTGAAGAGAGCGTCACCCTTGTTGATCAGGGCAATGGTGTAATTCTGATCAATGGAAACCGCCCTATCATAAGCATTGAGGGCATCCTGGTTCCTCCCGAGTTTGTAGAGCGCATATCCTTTGTTGTTCCAGAGCATGGTATCGTTTGGATAGATCCCGAGGCCCGTGGTTGTAGTCTCGATAGCGTCATTGAACCTGCCAAGCTGGATGAGGGCATACGCTCTGTCACGGTAGGTATACAGGAGCCCGTCGGACAGGTAAATCATCGTGGTATTCGATGCAAGTGCATTATCGAATGCGTTAACGGCACTCTCGTATTCACCCTTTGCGAGGTACTGTTCCCCGAGGTTATAATAGATCGTCGCATTATCCGCTGCAACGACCGGTGGAACCAGAACGCATAGCACAGCACAGAAACAGACGAGTGCGATTGTTTGGCGAATTTGCATGATTAGATATTGTTTTTTAATTTTAAGGTATTTTCGCAATCCAGTATCTTTCTACAAGTGAGGTATCCATTTTTTATGATATCATGTTTCCCGTCAGACCTGCCGCCAGAACGCACGCCATAGCAGAAAGATTATGATTACCGTGCCGATGGCAAGGATACCGAATGTGAGAGCGAGAGAACCAAACATCGAGGCGGTGATGAATACGTACACCTCCCCGAAACCCGAGTTGTACACGATCATGGATAGAATGATTATGCACAGGCATAAGATACCGGCGAGGATTGCCAGGTCTTTTACAAAGGTCTCAGGTACTCTGACGGGCACATGGAAATTATTGCATTCGGGCTCATAAATCCATTGCTGATGGGGAAAAGATCCTGCCTATTTACCTGATTGTCTCCATCCCGCGGCAGTACGTTTGACGCTCAATGTTCATATGCGGGAACTAACCGTAATTCTTCTCCTGACTGCGGCATGATAACAATAATACGGATTGCACGCGAATGATAAAACAATCGGGGAGACCTTCGTGAAGTACATTATTATTACCGGCGGTGTGATGAGCGGCCTCGGGAAAGGGATCACGGCAGCATCCGTGGGGCGAATCCTGAAGAACCGCGGGTATCGCGTCACAGCAGTGAAGATCGACCCATATTTAAACATTGATGCGGGAACGATGAACCCTGCCCAGCACGGGGAGGTATTTGTGCTCAAGGACGGGGGCGAAGTCGACCTTGACCTCGGCAATTATGAGCGGTTCCTCGATATCGAGCTTACTTCTCCCCACAATATCACGACCGGCAAGGTATACCGGACGGTAATCGAAAAAGAACGCCGCGGGGATTTTCTGGGCGAAACGGTGCAGATCATCCCCCATATTACCGATCAGATCAAGGTATGCATACGACAGGCAGCGGAAGAAGTGTTTCCGGACGGTACGAAGGCAGATATCTGCCTTGTTGAGGTGGGTGGCACAGTGGGCGACATCGAGAGCATGCCGTTTCTTGAAGCGGTCCGGCAGATGCGTGGTGAGTTGCCGGAGCATGATTACGTCCTGATCCATGTAACGCTCATCCCCACCGACACTATGGGGGATCTCAAGACAAAGCCCACCCAACACTCGGTCAAGGCGCTGCGGGAGCTCGGGCTCTATGCTGACATTATTGTCGGAAGGAGCGAACGCCCTATCGGTGCCCATACCAAGCGCAAGATCTCTGCGTTCTGTGATCTCCCGCAGAGCGGTGTTATCAGTGCTGCTACCGTGCCGGATATCTACGAAGTCCCCATGGAGATGGAGAAGGAGGGACTTGCCGATGCACTCTCCACGCACCTGAACCTGGATAAACGGGAGGTGGATTCGAGCTGGTACCGGCTCGTGACCAAGGAGTACACCAACCGTGTTACGGTGGCAATCATCAGCAAGTATGGGATCGAGGATGTCTATATCAGTATCAAAGAGGCACTCAAACACGCGGGAAGAGCGCTCTCTACTGAGGTGAAGATTATATGGCTGGACGCCGAGCGCTACGAAAAGTGCCAGCTCAAGGACTATGACGGCATCCTGATCCCCGGCGGATTTGGCAAACGCGGCATCGATGGAAAGATTGAGGCGATTCGGTTCGCCCGTGAGAACAGACTACCCTTCCTTGGTCTCTGTCTTGGCTTCCAGCTCTGTGTCGTTGAGTATGCGAGGAACGTGCTGGGTATTTCGGACGCGACCAGTGAGGAAATTGGTGAGGGAACACACGTGATTGCACTCCTGCCCGAACAGGAAGGACTTACGGAACTGGGCGGCACGATGCGTCTTGGTGATTATACGGCAGAAATTAAAGAAAACACCCTTGCGATGAAGATGTACGGGCAGAAGCTCATCACTGAACGGCACCGGCACCGGTATGAAGTGAACCCGCGATTTATCGGCAGGCTCGAAGAGGCGGGGCTGGTTTTTTCGTCAAAAAACAAGAACCGTATGGAGAGTGCGGAACTCGCCGGTCATCCTTTCTTCTTTGCCACCCAGTTCCATCCCGAGTTCAGGTCGCGCCCGACGCACCCGTCGCCCCCCTATCTTGGTTTTGTTGAGGCATGCAGGGCAAACAAAAGAACAATGTAATACAGGAGATGTCCATGGTCAATGCGGAGAAATTCATCAATCAGGCGGTGGCGGAGATCAATTCTGCCGCAGGTACTGAAAAAGTCGTGATGGCTCTCTCTGGCGGGGTCGACAGCTCGGTCTGCGCCGCTCTCGCAGCCCGTGCAATCGGTAACCGGCTTATCCCGATCTATATCGACACCGGCCTGATGCGCAAAGGCGAGACGGAGCGGATCCGTACGATCTTTGGCAACATCCGGCTCCAGATTGTTGACGCCGGTGATGAGTTTCTGGCAGCACTCAAAGGTATTGCCGATCCCGAAGCCAAGCGCAAGGCGATCGGTGAGCGGTTTATAAGGGTGTTCGAACGGGAGGCAAAAAAGCAGGGGGCCAGATGTCTGCTGCAGGGAACGATCTACCCTGACAGAATTGAGAGCGAAGGTGGCATAAAAAGTCACCATAATGTTGGAGGCATGCCACTTACTATTGAATTCGACCGTGTTATCGAACCGATCCGCGATCTTTACAAAGATGAGGTGCGGGAGGTTGCAGGAGCCCTTGGTCTCCCGAAGGAGATCCAGCACCGGATGCCGTTCCCCGGACCCGGGCTTGCTGTCCGGGTGTTGGGGGAGGTCACGAGAGAGAAAGTTGCAGTAATCCGCGAGGCGAACTGGATCGTGGAAGACGAACTGGTCGAGCAGTACCAGCCCTGGCAATGCTTTGCAGCACTCCTCGGGCTGGGCACCGGTGTGAAGGGGGATAACCGGATCCACGGGTGGATTGTCGCGATTCGTGCGGTAAATTCACGGGATGGCATGACAGCTGATCCGCTCAACATCCCGTTTACTCAGCTGACACGGATCGGGGCGAGGATCACGTCTGACATCCCAAGTGTCGCGCGGGTGGTGTACGACATCACGGCAAAACCACCTGCGACCATCGAATATGAATAACGCACCAGAAGAAAAACCCTATGTCAATTCGTGATTGAAATGGAAAAAACGAAAAAATACAAAGATCTTGACGAACGTTTCTTCATGCCCGCATTTTCGCGTGACATGGCACTCGTGAAAGGGAAGGGCACGATCGTCTGGGACGCCGAGGGTAAAGAATACATCGACTGCGTGGCAGGTATCGCAGTCTGCAGCACCGGGCATTGCCACCCGGCGGTGGTAAAGGCGATTTGCGACCAGGCGCACACGCTCATCCACTGCTCGAACCTCTATTATGTACCCCACCAGGGCGATCTGGCAAAAAAGATCGTGGAAATTACGGGGATGCACAAGGCGTTCTTTTCGAACTCAGGAGCTGAAGCGACCGATGGAGCCCTCAAGCTTGCCCGTGTCAGGACCGGGAAAAAGAACTATGTCGCGTTCATCCACGGTTTCCATGGCAGGACCGTGGGTTCCCTTGCGGTCACCCACAAGCCCGCGATCCGTGAACCCTTTGAACCGCTCGGGCTGAAATGCAGCTTTGTCGCCTATGGTGATCTTGAGGGGTTGAAAAAGGCAGTGGACACCGATACTGCCGGCGTCCTTGTCGAACCGATCCAGGGTGAGGCGGGCGTCATCATTCCACCGGAAGGTTTTATGGAAGGTATCCGCGAGGTGTGCGACAGTGCAGGCGCGCTCATGATTGTAGATGAAGTGCAGACCGGCATGGGGCGTACCGGCAAATGGCTTGCTATCCAGCACACCAGGGCGGTACCTGATATCGTAACACTTGCCAAGGGAATCGCAAGCGGGTTTCCCATGGGGGCGCTCATCGCACGTGAAGGTCTTGAGTTCAGGAAAAGCGAACACGGGAGTACCTTTGCCGGCGGGCCCCTCGCATGCGCCGCAGCCCTTGCGACGATCGGGGTGATCGAGAAGATCCTGCCTGACGTGAGCCGGAAAGGGGAGCGTTTCAGGGCGGGTTTTGCACATTACAATCCCCGCGTCCGTGGGCTGATGATCGGGATATCAGTCGGCGAGAAATGTCCGGAAGTCCAGAAGCGGTGCATGGAACAGGGCGTGCTCGTCAATTGTGCAGCGGACGGAAACCTGCGGCTGGTCCCGCCCCTTATCATTTCAGATGCAGAGATCGACCGTGCAGTCGGGGTGATCAATGGAGCGCTTGGTTAGGGACTGTTTCAGGACAGGAGGCTATGTCTTTGCAAAAAAAGCAGACGAGCACGGGCTCTCCCGCATTGCCCGCCTTGCGAGCAACGAGAACCCGGAAGTCCCCTCGCCAAAAGCACAAGCAGCGGCAAAAAAAGCGCTCGGAAAGGCAAACCGGTATCCCGATGAACGTGTGGATGTTTTGATAAACGCACTTCGTGCACATTATGGCGACTATTCGTTTGTCACAGGTGTCGGGATGGATGGTGTCATAGAGACGCTCATCCGGACACTGGTGGAGCCCGGTGAAACAGTGGCAATTGCCATCCCGACGTTCTCTTTCTACGGACTTGCAGTGGTAGCGCAGGGGGGAAATGTCACTACCGTTTCAAGGAAGAAAAACGACTTCTCTCTTGATCCGAAACAACTGGTAAGGGCAGGCAGGACCGCAAAGGTCACCATACTCTGCTCACCAAACAACCCCACAGGAAACGCGACCCCGGTTGAGATTGTCAGCGAGGTGCTTGACGGGATCGATGGGGTCCTGTTCCTTGATAACGCGTACGTAGAGTTCTCGGACTGTGACTATCTTCCGCTGATGAAACAGTATGACAACCTGATCCTCGGCAGGACGTTTTCCAAGGTGCACTCGCTTGCCGGGCTGCGTATCGGTTACGCGTTCGTACCGCCATGGCTCGTGCCGTACTATCAGCGTGCCGGCACGCCGTTTGCCGTGAACTCGGTTTCTGCTGCCGCAGCTGCAGGGGCGCTTACCGACCGCGATCACGCAGAGCGGTACATCGCGCAGGTGAAGCGGTGGAGAAAGCGCTTCTCTGATGAAGTGAAATATCCGGTCATGCCATCGGATGCAAACTTCGTGATGGTGGACGTTTCGCCTGACACGGGCGATCAGATGGTGGAGAAGCTTCTGAAGCACGGTGTGGTGGTCCGCTCGTGCAGAAGCTTTGCCGGACTTCCCGACCACTACATCCGTGTGAGCATCGGCGAGGACTGGGAGAACAAGCTCTTCATTAAGGCAATGAACGGATTATGATGTGTGGCATCACCGGGACCCCCGGAACCGGAAAATCCATGGTTGGTGACGAGCTCGCCCGCCGCGGGCATACGGTTGTCCATCTCATCGATACGGTGCATCCGTATATCATCGGCGATGACGAGGAACGGGATACGCAGATCATCGATGTCGACCGCTGGGCGGAGGAGTTTGTTCCCGTGGATGGGTTTGTTGAGGGGCATTTTGCGCACCGGCTCTCCTGCGACCGTATCGTGGTGCTCCGGTGCCGCCCCGATGAGTTGAAGGCAAGGTTAACAAAGCGCAAATACCGTACTAAAAAGATCAGGGAGAATGTTGAGGCTGAAGCGCTGGATGTCTGTCTCATCGAGACAGTGGAGATGCACCCCGCATCGCATATTCTTGAGCTGGATACCACCGGGCATGATCCGTCATACTCCGTTGACCGGATTGAACAGTTCGTAAAAGACGAGATTCCAGCATTGTTTGGTACGATTGACTGGTCCGGGTTTGTTGAGGCGGGGTTGTTGTGACGCTCGACCAGTTCCGCCCCCATGTAAAAGCCTATTTCGACCCTCTGGTCTCCGTTGCCGTACGGTGCGGTCTCACTCCGAACTTCTTCACCATAGCTGCGCTCCTTGCATCCGCCGTGGCCGGTGTCATGTTCTATCTCAGGCTGGAGGTGTGGGGGATTGTGGCGGTTGCCTTCAACGCCCTCTGCGATGCGATGGATGGAGCGGTTGCACGCGAGATGAAAATACAGAGCAGGCGGGGTGATTTCCTTGAACATGCAGTCGACCGGTACGCTGACATTTTCATCATCACCGGCATCTTTGCGGGTGGAATGGGGGTGTCCTGGCAGATCGGGGTGTTTGCGCTCACCGGTGTACTGATGGCGTCGTATCTTGGCACACAGGCGCAGGCTGTCGGGGTAGGACGGTACTATGGGGGTTTGCTCGGACGGGCGGACCGGCTTGTGCTGATTATAGTTGTGGGGATTATTGACCTGTTCTTACCCAGTGGGATTTTCGGGCTTACTTATCTTGGCTGGATGCTTGTCATTTTTGGCACATTCGGTCACCTGACCGCATTCCAGCGTTTTGCCTTTGTCTGGAGAAAAGTAAAATAATAGTTTGATAATACCCGTGACCTGTCCCTTTTTATTATCAACGGTCCCTGAAAAAATACCGGGCGTTCGGTCATCAAATAATACTGTTCAGGGATGCATGAATATAGTGCAACGCAGTAATTGCATCCTCCCGCTTCCTGTCACATGCTGCCATCTCCACCCAGTCCAGGAACCGCTCCCTCGTTGCGGGATCGACCTCCTCTCCGCTGGCTGAGACAATACGTGGATACAGCCGCTGTGGGTAAAATACAGAACGTGCCGTATCGAGCAGGATTCTGTGAACACGTGCGGAGATAACCCCCTGGTCCTCTGCTCTCTGTAACGTGCACCGGATGTTGATCAATGGTTCGGAAAGCGCGGCAAAAGTGACCGGGTCAAAGATGAGCGCGACTTCATCATCAGAGACAAGTCTGCCATCCTTATACATACGGTAAATCTCACCAACGCCCTCCATGCCGAGGGTGTCCATTTCAGCAGCCCGGAGTGCACCCATGCTCGATGCGCCGATCACACGGATCCCCATTTTTAGTGCAAAAAGGATCTCCCGGTGGGCAACTGCTGAGTCCTGATGAAAGACGCCGTCGATCAGGCAGATGACATTCGAACCATCGTTGACGGCGGCAAGGAGATCACCACGTTTAGCCGGAGGAAGGTACGTGGCGGGAAGAATCCCTTCTGCCGTCAGGCGATCAAGACTTGGTCCGAGAAAGACGGTGATCTTCTGCATGCTTTACCCGCTCCCCCCGCCGTTCCGGATCCATTGCGTAGGATTCGAGCCCGGGAACAACAACCCTGACAACGGGGATACCGATCTCATCCCTCGTTAAGTCGACGACAATGACGCGGTCAAGACCCTGCTTATTCAGATTCTTGATCATCAGGAGGATATCCTTCACAAAATCATCACTGTCGCATGACGGTATAGTACGGTAATCGACTTCACCGTTATCCTTAAACCAGTACGCGTTCATCCGCTTTGTGCGGTCGTATCCCAGCCGCTTTCGCACCTGGGCGACCGTCGTGTCCTCCCGGGCTCCGTGGATCTGGGTGAGCCGGCTCTGTGCAACTTCGGTAAGCGCCCGCATGACAGCAATCCTCGCGCTGGTATGCGTTCCCATGCCCATGGTGAGCAGCATGGGATCCTTGAGGAGCACATCATCGGCGACTGCCGCCATGGTCGGGATGCCGATGTCTGACGTGATATCGCGGATTGTCACCTCGACCTTCGCATCGGTAAATTTCTTCTGCACCCCGTTGATCAGGGGGTCGTCGATGTTCATCACCTCCGGACCGGAGTTTCTGGATGCTTCTACAAGCGACCATGCATCCCGTTCGATGACCTCCGCAAGGGCATGGAAGATTGCCTCCTCCATGGTATTTCCCGACGCAAGGCCGTTGGTGCCCGTACGAAAGAGCGGGCGATATTTCTGGGAGAGCGGGTGAAAGACCACCTGTGCGGGAACAAGAACGGGCTCATCGTTGGCGATGTCAAATCCCCCGACCCACGGGAGAATCTGGTTAGGGTCAGCCTCCGGCGGAAGGATCAGGTCATTGGGATCGACAATCCGCCCCCTCCCGAACAGCTCATGATAGTATCCCCGTTCAATTATGCGGTCATGCACTTCCGCGCAATACCGCTCTATCCCCTCCATGATTGCCGAGATTTTCGATTCCTCGACTGTTGCTCCCTTGCCATTATATATGGTAATTGCCCCATCCTCGGCAGTTGGCCTGATGCAGGAAAAAACAGGGATGCCGATTCGGTCGAGGTTTGTGATGTCAGCCACCCGCGTGATACCCGCTGCCGGGACTTTGGGTTCGATCCGGGCAAGGGTCTCGTTCAGGGGAGAAGCCCGCTGGGTGTCGTTGTTGTAGATCTTTTTACAGGGTTGGAGCTGCATGGGGAGTCACCAGATTATCGGGAGAACACAGTGTCAGGAACCGGAACGACACTGAATAGAAAATTCGGAGGTGAAAATCACACCAAACAATGCATCGCGCGCACGTTTATACGCTTTCTTTTTATCTGGCTGGAGCGGTGGTGGAACAAGCTTAAAACCATCCTTCCAGCGTCCTCTGCCCCTCTTTTACCGTGAACCCTTCAAGCGCCTTTCGCACCCGCTCCTCTGAAAAGTCATACCCGCCGCAGAGGAGCGAAACGATGCCCTCCACATCCGGCCGCGCCCATGCAAGCTCGAAGGAATTCGTTACCGGTGGATTGAGGAAAAGTGAACGGACCGGATCAGGGTCAAATTGGGGCATTTTTTCTTTGAGTTTTGCCGCAGCCTCTCCATTCTGCACGAGCTTGAGGGCGGTCTTTGCACCAATCCCTGTCACCCCCTCGTTGAAGTCCGTGCCGACCAGAATGCCGATATCAATCAGCTGTGCGCGGGTGAGGTGTATTCCACCGAGCAGATCGGAGAGAATAATCCGTTCTGGGTTGATTGTTACGGCTCTTCCGCGGATCTTGCGTTTCCCGCTCACGGTAAGGTTACGGACGAGAGTCGGTGCGCCAAAGAGGAGCGTATCATAGTCCTGCGATACGACATACCGGACATCTCCCTTTGCTGCCATATGCGCTGCCTGCGCCTCCCCCTCCCCTGGTGCCTGAACAAAGGGAATCCCGAGCAGTTGCAGGAGTTCCTTTGAGGTTTCGATCACCGCTGCATCCACCCGTGTCGATGACCGTGCCTGTTTGTACGCCTCCTCCTCATCGCCCCGCGCCAGTGCCTCCTTCCAGCGCTCGCCCGCCTCAGTACGGAGTTTCCTGCGCTCTTCGATGGTTGCCTGTTTGAGATCTGGTGGTTTGCCGTCAAAAACGAAGACGGGTTTGATCGCTTTGTCCAGAAAAGTAGCCATGCGGAAGAGAATCCCTGAGAGGTGGGAGGTCACCCGCCCACGATGGTCCATAAGAGGGGTACCGTCTGGCTGGCGGATGATGGTCAGAAACTGGTACAGCGCATTGCTGGCATCGATCGCCGCGATACCGGAAAGGGCATCCCAGCTGACCGGCGATTTATATTCAATAACGATATCCCTGAGTGCGACCCCCATCAAGAACCCCTGATATCGGTTCGGATTTACCGGTAAACACGCTTGGAATATTCACCGATCAGTTCATCGAGATGGGATAGCGCCATATCGTATTTCTGCGCCATTCTTTTTGCCATCTCCTCAAGGTTAGTGCGCAGCATGCGCTCGCGGGTGATCACGCTACGTTCGAGATGTCGGACCTTGACCTGCAGGGAAAGGAAGAGTCCGCCCAGCGAAAGCATCATTAAAATCGCAGCAATAGCGATGGTGAGGTCCTGCCAGAAGCGGAGGATGAGCACGAGGGTGGAGATGATCATGACCACCGTGATAAGGATATCGATTAAGTATTCACGAATCTCCATGCTTTTAGATGATGAAGATGTAGTAATTAAGCTAACTATATAGCTGGAGACAAGTCATGGATAAAAAAAGCATCATTCCGTTCCTTGCAATGCCCCTGCTCCTTATCGTCGTCGAGATCGGGGCGCTCGCCCTGTCGCCACTGATGCAGGCAGCGGGAATCAGCGCATTCGAAGACCCAACTTCAGTGGCTAACCCGTTCATCTTTATTGTCATTCTGCTCGTGTTTACGGGATTTTTACTCCTGCTCATCAAATTCGGGTTTAAAAGGGTCATCTCATTTGTTATCGGCGCCTCAATCTTTTTCACCTTTATCTATATCTTCTCGGCGATTGTGTTTGCCGTTGTCGGCACCACCGATACAGCAGTCCTTCTCGTCTTTGCCTGCTCGATCGGCGCCACACTCCTGCTCTTTAAATATCCGGAATGGTACATCATCGATGTGCTCGGTGTCCTGATTGCTGCCGGCGTCGCATCAATTTTCGGGCGCTCGCTGGACATCCTCCCGGTTGTCATACTGCTCATCATCCTTGCTGTGTACGATGCGGTTTCGGTATACAGGACAAAACACATGATCACCCTTGCGGAAGGTGTCATCGATCTCAAGACGCCGATCCTCTTTGTGATCCCAAAAAAACGCAACTATTCATTCATCCGTGAGGGTATCGGGAAGCTGGGGGAGGGACACGAGCGTGCAGCATTCATCATGGGGATGGGCGACCTCATCATGCCCTCCATCCTTGTTGTCTCCGCCAACGTCTTTTTAAAAGGACCCCGCATCATGGGATTTGTGAACCTGCCTGCGCTGGGCGCAATCGCCGGCTCCCTTGCAGGACTTGCCGTCCTTTTGTATTTTGTGAGTTCCGGAAAACCGCAGGCAGGGCTTCCTCCATTAAACGGGGGCACCCTTATTGGGTTTGCTCTCGGGTTGGGGCTCTTGAGGCTCTTGACCTTTTTGTAGGCACGGGACGGTAAGAGAGCAGGCGCTCCAGAATTTCACTGACACCTTCACCGGTCTCCATGGACATCGTGAGATCCCGATCCGATCGTACGATATCTGATTTGTTTGCGACCGCAACGATTGGCACAGAAACAAGCCCTGCAACTTCATCGAGCAGTCGGCGCTGTACTTCGATGGGATATCCGCAGTGCTCGGAGGGATCGATAATGAAGAGCACGACATCGGCGACGTTCATGACAGCAGACAGCGCCTGCCGTTCGATGGCGTTCCGCTCTTCATTCGGGCGGTCGAGGATCCCAGGTGTATCGACAAACTGAACCCGTTCGCGCCCCACATCACGGTGTCCGACAATAATCCCTTTCGTGGTAAAAGGATACGATGCTATCTCCGGGGTGGCGGTGGAGACCCGGCGGATGAATGATGATTTGCCGACATTCGGGTAACCCGCAATAACGACCGTGAACGTATCATCGATATGCGGGAGCTTTCGCAATACATTGCGCACTTCGTTCAAAAAGCGAAGATCCTTGTCAATCTGGTGAACAATAGAGGCGGTGCGAGCGACCGCCCGTTTACGTACTCCCAGCGAGTCCGTCGACTTCCTTGCCTGAAAGGCAAGCTCACCACCGACCATGCCGGCATGTTTTGCCGCCCAGCCGACCGCCCCCAGAGATTGTTTGATCCGGTCGATCCCAAAGAGGATGTCGGTCAGTTCGCGATAGAACTGCGGGAGTTTGTCAAACTCCGGAAATCCCCTGATTATATAAACAAGCCGGTCATGGATGGCAGACCTGACTGCCCGCACAAATTCCTCATTCGCCCTGTCCTTGTTGAGCTTCTCTTTCATCTTTTTTGCCGCACGGCGAAAACTCCGGTCCAGGATCTCGTCTGCGGTAGGAACTGTCGGCAGTCGTTCGAACTCCACGTAGCTTCAACCTATATATTTATGGAACGTAATACCGTTTAGCGTTATGGACTTATCCCTCATCCAGAAAGATATCCTCATCACCCTCATCACCCTCTATCACCAGCACTCCCATTCCATCAAGGGTGAGGAGATCGCTGAGGTAATCCACCGTAATCCCGGTACTGTCCGCAACCAGATGCAGGCTCTCAGGTCGATTGGGCTTGTCGATGGCGTGCCAGGTCCGAAGGGGGGGTATATCCCAACCACCCTTGCATACAAAGAGCTCAACCTGAACGTTGCAGAGGGTGACTATGATGTTGGTATCAGCAGGAACGGAGAGGCCGTACACGGGGTGAAGGTGAGAGAGATCGATTTTACCACCCTCTGCCATCCTGATGTCTGCCATGCGGTAATCAAGTTGATTGGCAGCGCAAAGCTCTTCGAAATTGGCGACCAGATCACCATCGGCCCGACACCGGTGAACAAACTGGTCATCAAGGGGGAAGTTTTCGGCAGGGATGAGTCGGATCAGTCCCTGCTTATTGCGACAACGGAAATGATATCGCTCCCCAAACAACCGATAAAGACTTACATGAGTTCTCCCTTAAAAACACTCAGGGGTTTGGATACCCTTCATGATGCTCTCATCCTTTTTAATCAGAACCATATCCATGGTGCACCAGTGATCGAGGACGATAAACTCAGTGGAATTGTGACGATGAGTGATATCGCATATGCGGTCGAGATGAAACTTCCGCTCACCACTCCTGTGTCTGAGGTCATGACAACAGATGTTGTCGAGGCACCCTCGGATGTCAAGCTCTTTGAGGTCATAAAAAGATTCAAGGAGCGGGAGATCGGACGCCTGATCGTGGTCGAAGACGGAAAACCGGTAGGCATCCTCACCCAGTCTGACATAATCCGGGTATTTCCCTCAATGTGATCCTGTGGCAAGATATTTTTATACACTTGGAAGAGAACAGAAGAAGGGGACAGATACCTATGACTGGATTATCCCGTGCTGCAGTTGAACGGATTTTGAAAAAATCTGGTGCCGGACGCGTCAGCGCCGATGCCACGACAACCCTGGCCACTCTGATGGAAGAGTACGGCACGTTTATTGCAAAGGAAGCAAAAAAGATGTCAGACCATACCGGGAGGAAAACGGTACGGGGCTCTGACATCAGATTAGCGGCTGAAATGTTCAAATAATGAATTTATACTCACAATTACTGAAAATCTCGCATAACAACCCCTCTTTTTAGAACACTTTATATATTTATACGTCGTCAATTTTTTTATGACACGCGTATTTGCCCGCAGCCTTTCACGAAAAAAGATTATGAGCAATGACGGGAAGCTTATCGGTACCCTGAAGAACATCAGGGTCGATTTTGATTCCGGACAGGTTATCGAGCTGATCATCCATCCTGACCAGACCTTTGTTACTGACGGATACAACCTTGAGGATGACAAGCTTCTCATCATCCCATTCGAGGCTGTCAAGGACATCAAGGATTATATTGTGGTTGACCGTTTTATCGCGCGAAAATAAGAATAATACTTTTTTATTGCCTCAACAAACCCGTTTCCATATTCGTTTTTTGTAACGTACTGAGCTGCTGCCTTTGTCTCCGGGTGTGCATTTGCCACGGTGACTCCGATCCCGGCAGTCTGGAGCATCTGGATATCGTTTAACGAATCTCCGATCGCGAGAAAATCTGAAACCAAAATACCCATTTCATGTGCGAGTGATGCGAACGCTGTCCCTTTGGTCACTCCAAGTGATTGAAGGTGGATCGCATAACCGGTATCAATCACCTGAACGGGATACTTGTAAAGGACCGTTTTTACCTCTTCCACCGGAACCGTCCGGGCAAATGCGAGATCAGCAAGCCGGTAAGTGGGGCTGTAAAGTTCAAGTTCAATACCCTGTACACGGAAATGGGCTTGCAGCACTTCAAGCGCTGTTTTGCAGACCGTCTGGTCACCTTGAATATGCAGGGTGCCGGTATAACCGACCCGGAACACCCCGCCATTCTCTGCAATAAAAGTTCCGCGGGTGCCTACCATTTTACAGATTGCGTCCATGAAGCATGCGGTGTTCCCGCTTGCAAGCACTACTTCAACACCGTAGTCCTGAAGCGAGCGGATTTCCTCAATCGCAGTTGTATTGATACGGCGGGACGAATCGGTGATCGTCCCGTCAACATCGGTGAGGAGTGCTTTCAGCACGGCTTGAGACCTGCCTCTTCAACAAGGAACGGGGCCTCACCCTCGGGAAGGTTGGGGCTGTCCACGAGGCGGGCGATCCGTTTTCCCCCCTTGCTCTTGCGCAGGTAGAGTCGGAATGTGGCAGTGTGCCCGACAATGTTGCCACCGATTGGTTTTGTGGGGTCGCCGAAGAAGACAGCCGGGTTGGACATCACCTGGTTTGTCACGAGTGCGATCGCATTGTTCTCGTCAATGAGTTTGAAGAGATCGTGCATATGCCGGTTGAGCTTCTGCTGCCGGCTGGCAAGTGTTCCACGACCAGCATACTCCGCCCGGAAGTGGGCGGTCAGCGAATCAATAATGAAAAGCTTGAATGGCTTTTCGCGCTCTTTGAGTTCGTTAATAAGATCGCGTGAATTCTCCACAAGGAGCATCTGGTGGTCAGATGTGTGTGCCCGTGCGATGTGGATGTTGTTTAAAAAATCCTGCGGATCAAGTCCCTTAATCCCGAGCCCGTTCACCATCTGTTCGATACGCTCAGGGCGGAAGGTGTTCTCGGTATCGATATAGATGGCACTCCCGTTTAATCCCCCATCCTCCTCAGGGAGCTGGACGTTGACTGCCATCTGGTGGACGATCTGGCTCTTACCGGAACCGAACTCACCATACATTTCGGTGATTGCCTGGGTTTCCAGCCCTCCGCCCATCAGGTTATCCAGTTCCGGGACACGGAACGAGAGCTTTTTTACTTCCTTTCGCTGCTCAAAGATGTCTTTTCCGGTCTTGAACGCACCTATATCCGCCTTCTCCCGTGCCGCCCTGATGATCTTTTTTGCGGTGGCTTCGGAGATCTCGGTGATCTCTGCGAGCTCTGCCGGTGATGTGGTGGCAATGCTCTCAACGGTTAGATAACCGGCTTCGCGAAGTTTTTCTGCCGTACTCGGGCCTACACCCGGTAAATCTTCAATCTCTAATGGACTTTCAGCCATTTTGTATAACATCTCCTATGGCACAAGAACATGTTAAACCCTTACATATATTGTGTCGGCATGTGCAGGGTGAAAGTGAAACGGCATTACGGGATGAGTGTATCCAGCAGATTTTTTGCTTTTTTATGGATCTCATCGGAAGAGAAGAGTACAGGTTCCCATTGTTGTGGTTTGATCCTGTTGCCTGTCACAATACCGGCCACCCGGATCTCACACCATGGGGGGAGATCGCCCCCGTCAAGCAAATATCTCTCGTGCCCGTTATCGATGAAGGTGTTTTTCTGATATATTATCACTGTCCCCTCAAACACAATCTCGCCGGAATGCGTGTCGGGCAGCCTGATTGCGCTCCCTCTCCCGGCGCCCAGCTCAATTCCCCCGAATCTTTTAGGCTTTGCTGTTGCGTTGAAGACCTCTATTTTGTCGCAGGGTTTCACAGGGAGCAGCGCCTTTTCGCCCCAGAGCACGACATTGAGATCATCACGTCCGTCACTCACCACGATGTTTCTCACCCATGATGCCCTGCTGTCGCGGGTGGTGAACGCACGGGGTTCCTGCACCCGTTTCACCTCCCCCTGCACTGAATAGGTGCCCTGATCTCCCACCGAATCGAGAGGAGTAAACGGTACGGTGACATGCTTATTTGTCACCTCAACAGTGCTCTTCTCATCGATGCTGTATTCCCTCCCCTCTCCCCGTGCATTCGGTTTTGCGCCTTTGATATGGACGGTACTACCCGGGAGGATGCCGGTGAGGGTTTCGGAGGTCCATGCGATAAGACGGGCAGTGCCGCGTGCATCTCCAATCACAGCTTCCACCATCTCGCTTGTTGTGCCGTCACGGCGGGTGAATGTGCGGGGCTCCTCGAGCGCAAGGATGAGAACATCGAGGTCGACCGGTTCCGGATTGAGGCTTTCGGCTCCACCGGATGGCACGTTGCATTCAATCTGGCAGGTTGCCTTCCGGAGGGCAAGCGCGTAGATCTCCTTTGCACTTTTTCCTGAATGGCGGCCGATGATCTCCAGCACATCGCCATGTGCGATCTCAGCCGCTGCGCCTGCTTTCTCGTCCCAGAGTACAACCCGTGCTGTCCCCGTCTCATCGCCCAATAGCAGTGTTGCGACCCAGCCTTTTTCGCCATCAGCCCTGACAAATTCCCTCGGCTCGGTCTTGTCAATGACTTTTCCAAAAAAAGAAAAGAGGCTGGATTTTCCAAACAGCCCTTTGATCTTCACATGCTGGCGGCCCAGTTCGCCGATTACGAGCATCGCGGCGGTCGGCTCATCTATGAGATCACCGCACTCATCGATCTTTTCCCCTACACGCTGTTCGAACTCCTCTTTTGTGATGAGGTCATCGACCAGGGCATAGTGGAAGAGCACAGGCGGCGCCTCCCGACTTACCGCTGCCAGGGTGGACGCTGCATGGTGGTCGTGATATCGCTGACGGTCTCTCCCCGGCGCATCAGCGCTGCCTCCGTCCCCCGGATGAGCACCTCAGGGCAGCGCGGTCGGCTGTTGTACTGGGATGACATTGCAAATCCGTATGCGCCAGCGTCGAGCACCGCAATGATATCCCCTGCCGCAAGCGCGGGGAGCTTCCGGTCTGCAGCCAGGATATCGCCCGTCTCGCAGATAGGTCCGGTGACTGTATATTCCATCTGCACCGCTGCATCAGCTTTATTTGCCACAACCAATTCATGGTAGGCATCGTACATCGCGGGGCGGATGAGCAAATTAAAGCCAGCATCGACGTTTGCGAACCGTTTGTGCGCAGATTTTGTCGAGTTGACGCGGGTGAGGAGCACGGTAGAGTCGGCAACGAGCGAGCGTCCGGGCTCGACCCAGAGTTCGGGAGCAATCCCACACGCCTCAACACCTGCTTTGAAGATAGGCACGACCTTTACCGCATAGTCCTCCGGAGTAGGTGACGGATCGGTGTCATGGTGGTACGGGATACCGAGCCCGCCGCCGAGGTCGATAAACTCCAGTTTCACGCCCATTCCGGTGAGTTCCTTTGCGATCCGCACCATCACCTGCGCTGCGCGGGCGAAGGGTTCGATAGCGAGGATCTGTGAACCGATGTGGCAGTGGAGCCCAATAGGCTTTACATGTGAACAGGCAAGCGCCTCACGGTACGCAGCGGGGATCTCCGTATGCGGGATGCCAAACTTGCTTGTCGCGAGCCCGGTTGCAATCTTCGGGTGCGTCGGGACGTCAAGCGCCGGGTTGACACGGAACGCGATCTTTGCCACTTTTCCTGCCGCTTTTGCCGCTGCATCCAGCTGGTGCAGCTCATCCAGTGAATCCACCGACACACGCACTCCTTTTTCCACTGCAAGCCAGAGATCGTCCGGTGTCTTTGAACTGCCGTTGAAAAGCAGTTTTTCTACCCGCATACCGGCGCCAAGCGCCATGTGGAGTTCTCCGGAGGAGAAGACGTCCGCTCCTGCCCCCATCTGTGCAAGTGCCCGCATGACTGCAAGGTTCCCGTTCGCCTTTGCGGCATAGAGCACCTGCACCTTCTGGTACCGGCCCGACAGCGCCATCTGGTAGTTTTTGAACAACTCGCAGATCCGGTCTTCACTTGTTACGTAGAGTGGTGTGCCATATTTCTCCGCAAGCGCCACACAGTCATGCCCGCCGATGTGCAGGTGTCCATCACTGATGGTGAGATGGTGGGGCAGTTTCATTCGTCAATCCTCCTCATGCGCTCAATTGCTTCCCGAATCCGTTCGGCAGGCCGCGTGATGGCAAACCGGACGTAGCCCTCGCCACTCGAGCCAAAGCCGACACCGGGTGTTACAACGATGCCTGCCTTGTTGAGAAGTTTTGCCGCAAATGCCATGCAGTCACCCACGGGCAACCAGACGTAGAAGGTTGCTTTGGGCACCGGAACATCAAAGCCAAGGTCCTGCAACCCGGCGATGAGCACATTGCGGCGTTCCTGGTAGATGGCGCAGGCATTCTTCACGCAGTCCTGCGGTCCGCGGAGTGCGGTGATTGCAGCGTGCTGCACCGCATTGAAAACACCGGAATCCACGTTGGTCTTGATCCGCCCGAGCCCGGCGAGGATTTCCGCGTTGCCGACTGCCATCCCGATCCGCCAGCCGGTCATGTTGTAGGTCTTGGAAAGCGAGTGCATCTCTATCCCGACTTCCATCGCCCCTTTTACCTCTAAAAATGAGGGAGCACGGTAACCGTCATACGCGATCTCGGAGTACGCATTATCCGAGACCACGACGATGGTGTGTTCGTGTGCGAAATCCACGACTTCGCGGTAAAAGCCCTCTGGTGCAACCGCTGCGGTCGGGTTGTTCGGGTAGTTGATGAACATCAGCCGTGCCGCCTTTGCAACTTTTTTGGGGATATCATCAAGCACCGGGACGAAGTTGTTCTCTCGCGTGAGGGGCATCTCATGTACTCTTCCTTCAGCAAAGAGCGTGCCGGTCCTGTAGACCGGGTAGCCCGGGCTCGGGGCAAGCACATAATCTCCGGGGTTCACGAACGCCTCGGCAATATGGGCAATGCCGTCCTTTGAGCCCATGAGAGCGAGCACTTCCTTTCCGGCATCGAGCCGGACACCGAAACGTTTTTTATACCAGTCTGCGACGGCGCTCCGGTATTTTGGCATGCCGGCATACGAGGGGTAGTGGTGGTTGTCCGGGTTCTTTGCCGCTTCGCACAGGGAAGTAACAATGTGATCCGGGGTCGGGAGGTCGGGATCTCCTACGCCAAGGTCGATGATGTCAGTGCCTTTTTTTTGTTGTTCCGCTTTCATCTCGTCGATCCGTGCAAAAAGGTACGGCGGGAGATTGCTCATGCGTGCTGCGTACATAACCAGTACCCATGTGTGCTTTATTCTCTAGTAATTAACGATACCTGGTGTTTATTGTTGCCCCGCAATGGGAGGTGTCATAGCCTTATAAGTCCGGACTCATAATATGAGCCTTATGGAGATGAAGCAGGGCGTTATCGAGGCACAGGGCCTCGTCAAACAGTTCGGCGATGTGATCGCTGTGAACAATATCTCGCTATCAATCAGACAGGGGGAACTTTTCGGACTTCTTGGACCGAACGGGTCAGGGAAGACAACGATGATCAAGCTCCTGACCGGGCAGCTGCGCCCTACCGCAGGATCGGCTACTGTTCTCGGGCTCGATGTGAAAAAAGATCCCGTCGGTGTCAGGGAACGGGTGGGGATCATCCCGGAACAGGAAACTCCACCCAGTTTTCTGACCGCAACCGAGTACCTGGATTTTGTCGGTGAAGTGCGCCATATCCCTGACGTCTTGAAAAAGGCTGACTGGTGGTTCGATTACCTCGATTTTAATGACAAAAGGGACGTGCTCTGCAAGGACCTGTCCCGCGGCACCCGTCAGAAACTGATGTTCACCCAGGCGTTTATCCACAAACCGACGCTGGCCCTGATCGACGAACCGCTCATCAACTTCGACCCGATAATGCAGCGGAAGGTGAAAGATTACCTGACCGAGTACGTCAGATGCGGCAACACCATCTTCATCTCAACCCATATCCTCGAGATCGCAGAAGAGATCTGTTCGGGGTTTGCGATCCTGCACAAGGGAACACTCCTCCATACCGGCACTGTTGCGGAATTAAAAGAGAGAGACCAGCACCTTGACGACTTCTTCCTCTCGCTCGTGGAGAAGGGAACTCATGGTTAAGCTCTTTGTAAACATGATGAAGGAGGAATGGCGGGTCCACTCCACGATGTTCGGGAGCCTCTCTTTTGCGCTCTTTCCGGTAATGATCTTGGGCATCGCGTTCATGGGCTCTTTTCTCCTCCCGCTCTTCCGGGCAGTGGTCCCGCCAGGTTATCTGGCGATCATCATCCACACCATCTTCCTTCTGCTCGGTATTATGGTCGGGGGGTTCGGCCTTCTCGGTATGGAAGTGATGAACCGGCGGTTCGGGCAGGCCAGCCTGCTCTCATACTCTGCGCGAAGCCTGCCGATTTCCGAACGGGAGATCTTCTGTACCTTTGTTGTGAAAGACACCGTCTATTACCTCATCCTGTGGGTAGTGCCGTTCGTTGCCGGGTTTGCCATTGCCTCGCCATTCATCTCGGTTCCGCTCTCCCTCCCCCTGCTCCTCCTCCTCACCCTCACCCTTGCATTCCTTACCGGTCTTGCCCTCATCTTCTTCCTCTCCACGGTCTATTCCCGCTCGAAACAGGCGTTCGCTGTCCTGTTTGTAATCATGCTCATGGGATGGGCAGGACTATACCTGTATACCGGTATCAGCACAGCTGCCCTCTTCCTCCCGCTGCAGCTCTTTTACGCGTTCTCGTATGCCACGTTCCTTGCCGCGTGCGCTGTCGTTATCATCCCCTCTGCCATTGCCGTCGTTCTCTTCACATCAGAGTACACGGATACCACAAAGCGGTTTAAAAACGCGATTGCTCCACTTACAAAAAAACTGTCGTTCTTCCCCTATCCCCCCCTCGCTGCCAAGGATTTAATCGACCTTTTTCGCAGCGGAAGCTTCATCGGGCAGACCCTTTTTTCCTTCTTCATCCCGCTCGGGCTCCTCTGGTTTCTTTTGTCGGTGCTTGCACGGTTTATCCCTCCGGGCGACGTGCTCCTGCTCTTTGCGATCCTCACCGGTGTAATCGCATCAACAATGTATACGTGGCTCACTATGTTCGACACCTTCAGTTCGTACACCTGCCTGCCGGTCAGTGTCCCAGTGCTCCTGAAAAGCAAGATGTGCAGTTTTGCCGTGCTGCAGGTAATCCCCGCCACGTTCATCGTGCTCGTCAGTATCGCATCCGGCGGGGTGGCATATCTTGTGCCTGCGTTTGTGCTCTGCCTCTCGGTCTCGTTCTATGCCCTTTCAGTCACCGTCTGGCTCACCGGACTCTCTCCGAGCGTGCTTGTATATGATGCAAAAGTGCTTCTTCTCTATCTCGTCTCGGTCGGAATTGCGTTACTCGCACTCATCGCGCTTGCCTTTGTAAACCCGTACTATGCGATCGGCTCCGTACTGCTCTTCCTGCCGGCATGGTTGCTGGTGAAGGCGAGCTTTACGAAATGGGATATGCAGGACCAGCCGGTGTTCTAGGAGGACGACGATGGGCATGTCAGGGCACACCGTTGTGATCTTCTCGACAGCACCTCCGGCTGAATCCACCGCAATGGCACGGGCGCTTCTTGCCCGCAGGCTGGTTGCCTGTGTGAACGTGATACCGGTACGATCGTTCTACCGATGGAAGGGGGAGTCCTGTGATGACCAGGAGCACCTGCTGATCGCAAAGACCACAGAAGAGAAAGCCGGTGACGTGATTGTTGCGATCAAGGCGATGCATCCTTATGAAGTACCGGAGATCATTGCGTTACCGGTCATCGCCGGGCACGCCCCGTATCTGGAATGGGTGCATCAGGAGACACGGGACGATGCCTGACCAACACCATTGCATAGTTCATGTCCAATGACTGTGTATTTAAAAATGGCCATCCCAGAAAGAGTCTAAGATAGTGCCGATGCGCATCCTTATCTTTTTCTAAAAGGAGATATTTTGTATACCCGATTACAGGGGATTGATCGCTCTGGCAGATGAACAGAAACCACAACGCTCGGCATTGCTTGTGCTCGGATGTCCTCAGGTGCCGGTGCAGACAAGTATCGCGCTCTACCTGATTCACCGGCTCAAACAGGCAGGGATTACACCAGTAGTTGCCGGCAACAGATCAGCAGTCACCCTGCTCGTTGTTGCAGATCCGAAGCGGGAGTATCTGGGCGAAGCACTTGACCTTGACCGTGCCATCGACCAGATCATAGAACATAAACGTGATTTTGATCTCTGCTTTGTGTTCATCCACAACGATTCGGGTGTGAGCTATGCCGCGACTATGGGTGCCATTTCAAAAGCCCGCCTCTATGCAGTCGTGTACGGGGAGCACTACGACCAGATCGTTGCCTCCATCGAGTTTCCCTGCCAGACGATTGCTGCAAAGGCGGTGCACAACCCCATGCCGTTAAAAAAGATGCTTGACGAGGTGGCGCCATGGGCTGCGTAGAGGAATTGCCCTACGAGGTGCTCCTGCGTGCAAGCTCGTTCAAGGAGTGCAGGGAGTATATCAAAGGACATTTCCGGGAATCCATCAATGTGACTCCGGGTTTTAAGATCTTTGACACCCACATCATCGGGGTGCCCCCCATTTCAGTTGGGCTCGATGGGGATTTTGTCATCTTCCCTTACACGAAGCCATGCCACGGTACATTCCTGTTGCGGGTGGAGAACAGAGCAGAGGCTGAGCGGCTTCGGACACGGAAATGAAGGTTACGGTCAAATCATTTGCCGACCTTCGTGACGTCATTGAGAATGAAGTGCAGATCGATGTTATACAGGGGGAAACGATCGGGGGGCTCCTTGGTACCCTTTGCACAGGTCATGCCGGCCTGCACCATGCGCTGTTTGCATCATCAGGAGTGATAAGGATGTATGTCAATGTCTTAATAAACGGGAGGAATATTAGTTTTCTCAATGGACTGGCGACGCCGCTCTCCGAGGGGGATATTATCGCGCTTTTCCCTCCTGCGGCTGGCGGGTAGCCGCGGTCAGGTTCCTGATCAGATACAATGGCAATGCTGCCCTGCACGATTCAATAAACAAAACAGGCAACATCTAAAGGGAAATCTCTTATAGGTATCATTCAAGACTGATTGGTACCTGATTGGTTGGAGCACGTATGACTGGTAAGGGAAAGGTGCTTCTGATGGATGACGAGCAGGTGATTCTCGATGTCACCCAGGAGGTCATGCGGTTCCTCGGTTATGATGTGATGTTTGCCAGGAACGGCGCCGCCGCCATCGAGCTCTACCAGCACGAAAAAACAGCGGGACACCCGTTTGATCTTGTGATTCTCGACCTCTCGGTGCCAGAGGGTATGGGGGGAAAGGAGGCGTTTGAACAAATCCACGCACTTGACCCGCAGGCAAAAGTTGTGATGTCCAGCGGGTATACCGATGACCCCATGATGACTGACTTTGCCTCCTTCGGGCTCGCCGGAATTCTCGCAAAACCGTACCGGATCACCGATATCAAGACACTTCTTGAGACAATGATTAAGAAGAACCCATGAGGTTCGAAAACCACAGTGCCTGAACAAAAATTTAGGAAAGGATCTTTTCTATCGCTTCTTCCGCAGCGGTCCGGACATATTCGTCCTTGTCGTCCAGCGCCTTTTTAAGGTGATCCAGTGCTCTCTTATCCCCGATCTTGCCCAGCGCTTCGATCGCACCCCAGCGGACATACCAGTCGGAGGCCTTGAGCGCCTGGACAAGGGCATCGACAGAATTCTCGTCGCCAAGTCTTCCCAGCGCCCATGACGCCGGCACCTGGACATATGAGTCCGGCTCCCTGAGCGCAGCAATCAGGCATTTAGTTGCTTTCCTGTCCCCAATCTTGCCGAGCGCATCGGCAGCACTCCAGCGGACATACCAGTCCTGATCATTTACCGACTGGATAAGGGGTTCGACCGCCATGCTGTCCCCGATCTCTCCGAGTGCCCATGCTGCCCGAACCCGTACAAACCAGTCCTTATCCTTTAGTGCACGGATAAGGGGTTCAATCGCCGGTTTTCCGATGAGCGAGAGCGCAAGAGCGCTGTGCCAGCGCAGGTCGCTCTCCTTTTCTTTAAGCAGATCAATGAGCGGATCAACCGCTGCTTCTCCGAACTTCGCAAGAATGATGGTGGCCCGCCACCGGACGTCATACTCCTTCTCACTCATCGCGCGGATGAGCTGCGGGATTGCCGGCTTCCCCATCCGTGAAAGCGCGATCCCGGCAAGCCACTGGATGTCTTTGTCTTCATCCTTAAGCGCCTTGATCAGGGGTTTTAATGCCGGCTCACCGATCTCGCCGAGAGCGAGCGCAGCCCGCCATCGTATACCGAGGTTAGAATGCCGCATTGCTTTGATCAGGCTCTGTAAATCCATTCCGCTTTTACTGTGGACAGTGTAGGACTTTTTGTCTGTTATGATCGAGTCAGTTTTCACACTTTCACATCC
Organism: Methanoregula sp.; assembly: GCA_026394605.1. GTDB lineage: Archaea > Halobacteriota > Methanomicrobia > Methanomicrobiales > Methanospirillaceae > MVRE01. Next base: position 7,037 of record JAPKXY010000048.1, on the reverse strand, counting down.
GTCCCACTCTCACCAACATCACAATGGCTGGATTGTGGCGGGATTTATTATGAATGCATGATACATGTAATCGGGCAGCGAACCCCTGTATCCGGATATTTTTCTATGTCATGATGGTCGACGCCAGTCTATTTGAATATAACCATACGAATAAAACGATCTCCGGACGAATCAAAAGATGCGAGCGCCACCAATTGCATACCGGGTGATTAAAATACGCGGCAGCAGCGACGGTATGGCAATATATATCCCTGATGATCCACCACCAGAATATCAGGGGAAGCTGCAGTGGTGCAGGACATCTCTATTTTGGTTGGTGGGAAGGCAGGTGACGGGATCAACAGCGCGAGTGCGGTTATCGCCCAGTTACTCAACCAGTTGGGCTATTATACGTATATATACTTCGATTACCCGTCCCTGATCCGGGGCGGGCATAACTTTGCCATTATTCGCGGATCTGATACCCCCATTGGTGTGCACAAAACAACGGTCGATTTCGTCCTTGCGCTCAACCAGGACACAATAGCAAACCATAAAATGCGGTTCAAGGAAACGACATTGACCATTTTTAACTCCGATGTTGTGAAAGCTGAAGGGCAGGGCATATCGGTGAACGGAGTGCTTAAAACCGAAAATGCACCTGTAATAATGGGTAATTCCGCGATAATCGGGGCGTTTGCGAAGGCTGCGGGCATACCGTGGGACATTATAATAAAAGTTTTCCCCGCGTATATTCCCAAAGGCACCGAAATTAACCTGCGCGTTGCGAGGCGGGCATTTGATCAGGTCACCCCTGTTTATCCGGTTGAATCGATAGGGTCTCGCCGCCTCTGCCTGATCACCGGAAACGAAGCAATAGGGCTGGGGTTGATTGCGGGGGGGCTTTCCGCCTACGTCTCGTACCCGATGACCCCCTCATCAAGCCTTCTTCATTTCCTCGCGGAAAACGCACAGCGGTTCGGCATCACCGTCGTGCACCCTGAAAACGAGATCGCGGTAATCCTCATGGCACTCGGTTTCTCATACGCGGGTGAGCGGGTGGCGGTGGGCACCTCAGGTGGCGGGTTCTGCCTGATGACTGAGGGGGTCTCGCTTGCAGGTATGGCAGAGATCCCCGTAGTGCTCGTGGTATCCCAGAGGACGGGGCCGTCGACCGGTCTTCCCACATACACCGCCCAGTCGGACCTGCATTTCATAGTAAACGCCGGGCAGGGCGAATTCCCGAGGTTCGTTGTCGCACCAGGGGATACCCGGGAGGCGTATTACTGGTCAGCAGTTGCGATGGATGTTGCATGGCGTTATCAGGTCCCTGCTTTTATCCTCGCAGATAAGACCCTTTCTGAGGGGACGTTCAGTCTCGATCCGGCAGACCTTCCCGAACTATCCTTGGGGGAACCGATCGATTGGGACGGGAAACCCCCCTACCGCAGGTATGCAGAGACCGGTTCAGGAGTTTCGCCGCTTGCTTTTCCCGGAACGAATGGCGCAGTAGTGAAAGTAAACAGTTATGCCCATGACGAGTTCGGGATCACAACAGAGGACTCAGGGGTCGTCACCCAGATGACCCGCAAACGGATGAGGAAAGCCGCACTTCTTGCCGAAGCGATGGAAACATTCAGCACCGTTTCTACCGATGGTCCAGCCAATGCCGGGACTGCACTCGTGTGCTGGGGTTCTGTGCAGGGTGCCTGCCGGGAGGTCGCCCGTGAGCTCGGGCTGCGGTTGATTAAGCCTGTGGTGCTCTCCCCGTTCCCAGAACTCCTGTTGAACCGTACACTGCAGGGGGTCAGACGACTGATCGCAGTCGAGGAGAACTCGACAGGCCAGCTTGCCGCACTCCTGCGTTTCCATGGCATCACCGTCGACGCGATGGTGCTTCATTACGACGGGCGCCCGATTACACCTGACATACTTATGGATCGATTGCGGGAGGTGGGTGTATGACCGGCCGTCAACTTGTTACCAGTGCCCAGAACACATGGTGTCCCGGATGCGGAAATTTCACCATCCAGCATACCCTCAAGACCGTGCTTGCCGGCATGGAACAGGAAGGTACACGCCTTGATGACGTCGTCCTCGTCTCTGGTATTGGCTGCCATGCAAAGATCGCCGATTACCTAAACATCAACAGCTTCTATGCGATCCACGGGAGGGCGATCCCCGTTGCCAGCGGGATCAAGCTTGCAAACAGAGAGCTGAAGGTGATCTGCTGTGTCGGTGATGGTGACGTATATGCCGAGGGGCTCGATCACCTGATCTTTGCCGCAAAACGCAATATTGACATCACCGTGATCGTACATGACAACCGCGTGTATGGTCTCACCACAGGTCAGTACACGCCAACGTCGCCGCTTGGCTTTAAGGGAAAATCGACCCCGATGGGGACAATGGAGTACCCGCTCAACCCGCTGGAGCTGATGCTTGCCAGCGGGGCGACGTATATTGCGCGTGGTTATACAAAAAAGATGGACCTCCTAAAAACCCTTATACGGGGAGCCATCGATCACAGGGGATTTTCTTTTATCGATGTGCTTCAGATCTGCGCGACATTTTTGAACCTGACCGATCATTACAATACCCACACCCGTGACCTGCCTGCGTATGACCGTTCGGACGCACTGCTTGCCTGTGAAAAGATACGGGAATGGGACTACAACAGCGGTGCACCGATTGCGCTGGGACTGTTTTACCAGCGAAAAGCTCCGACATTCGATGAGCAACTCCAGCACAAGTCATTGCCCAAAACCGAGCGACTGCTCCGCACCCGGGAGTTCCTTGCCACACGACAATGAGCGTATTTCGGGAGAACGGGCGCCGGCATGCCATTTGCATGGAGGGAACCGGTGAAAAGTATCGCAGATGACAAAAAACCGGATCAATTAATCGGGCAACAAACAGTGGTCCGTTTTTCCGCCTCCAGGCTTCTTGTCATCCCCTTCCTCATTTATACTGTCTGGGTTCTGGAGACGTTTCTGCTTGAGGGAAGCCTCGGCCTCTTTGAACACTACCAGCCCCTGCCGCTGATCCTGTACATGGTCTTTGCCAATATCGTCGTAGGGATCGCTGTGCCGGTGGTCTGCCTGCGATCAGCCTTCATTTCCGGTGCCGTGAACATGTTCCAGATCGGTTTTCGATCTCCACGTCGTGCCATTCTTGTGACTGTTTTCACCGGACTTATCGGGTACCTGTGCCTCATTACCTTCACGCCATACGGGGTGCACCGGCTCGCCCTGTTCAATATGCTCATGCTCGTGTTCCCTGTCGCAATTGCCGGTGTGATGGTATGCTGGGTTCTTATCGGCACCCACGTGCAGTCGTATGTCCGGAGTGGCGGTGCAGTTAGCTCAATCATTGCCGGTGTCATTGTCACAGGGATTATATTTGGTCTCTCTTCGGTTGTCCACAGCCAGCTCCTGAACCAGCCGGACGATCTTCTTAGTATGACAATCGTGGGTCTGGCTTCTGCTGTGTTTTTCTTTTCAATCAGGGATGTGTATGCCTCGTCATTGTTTGTGGCATTTGGGATCATGGTTGTAGTATTCCAGAGAATCGATCCTGCGTATGGCGATACGGTTATCCCTCTTGTGTATGGAACCGCAGCATTGTCGCTTCTCTGTCTTCTTGGATCCCATTATTACCTGTACAGGAACTTTTTCACCATCAGGGTGCCCGCAAAAAACCAATAAATGGTCTTTGTGCAGCCTGTAATATCCATAGAGGTGGTCGGAGCACAGGTTATCTGGTATGCAGGGAATGCTCCCTGCATGCATGCTGGTGTGGGAGGGATCCGATAATAAAAAATCACACCACAGCAGGTTTCATTGGATGGTACTCTTTGATAACCACCTGTTTACGGATACCCCTGACCACATGCCCGAATCCGCCATAGGAGACGATGTAGATATGGTGGTCGATGGCAGCAGTCAAATCCATCTTTTTTGGTGCAACAAGCGGCGAGAGCCATGCGAGTCCCTCCGCTTCACCGTCGTAATTAACCACGTCAGCCATCTGGTTGCTCATGAGTGCGATCAGATCTTCCTCAAGTATGAAAAATTCAGCGCCCGCAATGTCAATCACAAGCCCCCTGCCTGCCCTTTTGAGGATTCCGGCATTTGAGCAGGTTTCATCCATTGCTTTCCTCATGGCGTCACCACCTACCAGATTCCCTGCAACTATGTAAAGGTGGCGTCAGACATTTTTTTAACGTGCATTGGAGAAACGGACAATGATTATCCGGATTCACGAGCCGCGTAATATTATATTTCTGCCCGTTGTTACTAAGGCTGGGCCGAGAGCACAAACCCGTCATACCCTCTCGTAAAAAGATCAGTTCCGGTCGATTTCGATACGATTATGTGAACAGAAAAGGATCGCTTTCGTATGCGAAAAAGGATAGAGGTTTCGTTATTGCTGGCGGGATTGGTTGTGCTTGCCATGTTCTTTGCCGGGTGTTCGGGAAATACCCCTCAGGGGACAACGACAATGGTTCCAACCACCCCTTTAGTCCAGGCAAAATTTATTGCATGGGATATCATCGCAAGGACTGCCACGTCAGCCGATACCTTCTGGCTGATCGTAAAATATGATGCAAAGACCGACAAATACGAACGTGCTCTCGCATATAAAAAATCCGATGGAAGCTGGTACCGCAAAGACGCAAAGACCGAATTGTATGACCGTTCCCTGATGGAAAAGCTCTATCCCGCAAAGATTGCCCATGTACCCTCGCTATCTGATGTTCCGGTCGCTACCCCGGCAGCAACAACCGCACCCACCACAACACCCGTAACAACGACCACAACCGCACCCCTTCCCGCACCGGTCGTGACCGGCATTACGCCGGGTTCCGGTATGGCCGGCACGACGGTGAACATCACCGGCATTACCGGCACTAATTTCCGCACGGGTGCGACTACCAGACTGGAGAAGGGTTCGGCAACGATCACCGGTTCGGACGTCACGATGGTATCCGCATCCACGATCAGCTGCCGGTTTGGGATTCTCCCGAGTGCCCAGATAGGTGCCTGGAACGTTACCGTGATCAACCCTGAAGGGCAGTCGGGGACGCTTGTGAATGGGTTCACAATTACCAATACCACAACAACGACCCAGCCGACGACGACAGCTCCCTCTGCACCAACTGTAAGTAGTATGTTACCTGCATCGGCGACTTCCGGTATCACTATCAATATCACCAATCTTGCGGGAAGTAACCTGCTCAACGTAACGTCGGTAAAACTAACGAAGAGCGGGCAACCTGATATATCAGCTACGAATGTAACCGTTGTTTCTGCGGCTCAGGTGACCTGTACAATCAATCTTGCATCCGCAGCAACAGGTCAATGGAATGTCATGGTGACCAACAGTGCAGGACAGTCTGGCATCGGTACCAATCTGTTCACGGTCACGAATCCTCCGCCACCCATAGTTGCCTTCTTTGGGGCGCCTCTTGCAGGTAATCACCCCCTACCGGTGACATTTTCAGATCTGTCGACGCGGAACCCTACGACATGGAGCTGGATATTTGGGGACATCGGAGCTGGAAACACCTCGACATTGCAGAACCCGTCGCACACATATACGACTGCCGGGACATATTCCGTGAAACTGACGGTGACCAATGCAGGAGGCAGCAACACGACCACACTATCAAATTATATTATTGTGAATTGAGCGCAGGGGGCCCCGCTATTTTTTTCTATACTACACTCCTTGTAAAGATAATTTCTGTTCAATGTGTGATATTATTAAAAAAATCGGGAACACAAAATAATTATGGCTATAACAGAACGGTATACATGGTGAACTAACATGAAGGTGCATTTCCTGATTATCGGGATCCTTATCATCGCAGTGCTTGGCGCCGGCTGTTCCGATCAGTCCGGTTCCGGCACAGCAACTCCGGTACCTGCAACCACTGCGGTTCAGCCGAAGTTCATAGCAGGGGATATCATCGCAAAGACTGCCACGTCAACCGATACTTTCTGGCTGATCGTGAAATATGATACAAAGACCGATAAATACGAACGCGCCCTTGCATATAAGAAATCCGACAGTAGCTGGTACCGGAAGGATAATAAAAATGAAACAGCGGAACGTGACCTGACGGAAAAAGTATACCCTGCCAAAGTCTTCCATGCCAGCTCGATATCTGCGGTACCCATTACCACGCCGACTGCTACGGCCACGACAAGGCCGGCACAAGTTTCTGAACCCAGCATTTCAGGCATCACTCCCAGTAGTGGCACAAGTGGTATGAGTGCGAGTATCACCAACCTCGCAGGGGAGCATTTCCAGTCCGGCGCGACCCTTAAACTGGTCGGGGTTGACGGGGCATCGGTGAAGGCCTCTGATGTTGTCGTCACTGATACAAAGATCACCTGTTACTTCAACCTCTACGGACTCCTGGCCGGGCACTATAGCGTGGTTGTCACAAATCCCAATGGAGGATCAGATATCCTGACAAACGGGTTTACCGTTAACGAACCGGGCCCGGTTGTCAGCAGTATTACTCCTTCTCAGGGTATGATCGGTCAAACGATCGATCTCACGATTACGGGGAGCAATTTCAAGAACCCCGCAAAGGTCTTATTCAATAAAGGGACCACTGAACTGGAAGGTGCAAATGTTGTGGTAAGCTCTGCCACCCAGATTACGTGCGTGCTGAGGATCCCGGCAGGAACGGCAACAGGTCCGTGGAGTTTAACGGTACGAAATGCCCTCGATAAACAGAACGGTACGGCACTGAAGCCATTTACCATCAACAATGCCACGTGATTATTAAAATAGCCCCCCCCTTTTTACCAAAAACTATTAACGCATTATTCCCTCCAGAACTACTAGCAATGGTCGAATTATTTTCATCACCAGGTTTTTTTGAATGGGTCATCCTCCCTCTGCTCATTTTTTTTGCACGGATCTGTGATGTATCTCTCGGGACGATCCGGGTGATCTTCATCTCCAAAGGTATCAAGTACCTGGCGCCATTCATCGGGTTTTTTGAAGTGATCATCTGGCTTCTTGCCATCGGTCAGGTC